>CAYGHM010000039.1:0-4425 GCA_964349825.1 uncultured Gammaproteobacteria bacterium | reverse complement strand
GGCTCTGTATAACATTATAGGCAGCAATTTCATTTATTCCCCTAAAAAAAGATGTAAATATTCCACCAAAAAGTAAATTTATGCAGGTAAAAAATAATAAAATAATAAAAATGGAATTTGCTATCCCAACATATGCTCCGTCTACCCCCAATAAGCTAGGTATATTCGTTGCCCCAGTAGACGCAATAAAAAATAAGAGAAAAAATATAACGACAAGAAACCCCCCAAGAACAATCATACTCCCACTTAGCAGCTCTGAAATCTCTTTCTTTTTTTGATCAGCAAATAAATAGCTAATTTCATTCGTAACTGCGGAAGTAATGCCTAGATCAGTAAGTCCAACAAAGCCAAGAACCGTAGTGATTAATATAAAAATTCCATACTGTTCAGCTCCGACTGTACGGATAAAAAGAGGAACAGCGACAATAGAGCTGATAATAGAAATAACAGTTGCCATCGAACCGGTGAGAGTACCGAGGCCTATTTTTTTATGAATATTCATAACACCACACAAGAATCGCCTATGAAAAATTACTGTTCTTAAAGGGATTATCAAGACTTATCAAGCGGAACCCTTTTATCATTTCGTTAATACCTTCTTCAAGAGTTATCGACGTTTCAAATCCAGTTTTACGAATTTTTTCGTAAGAAACTTCATAATCTCGTTTATCAGGGTCACTGTCAATTTCAGCGAAATGCAAATAAAAAGAAATTTTTGACTGCACCAATCGTGCCACGTCTTCTTTTGTTGCATTCAATGTTTCATTTCCCACATTATAAATATTATTCTTCATTGTATCATAGTTCTCAATTGCGTGAATTATAGCGCGAGCCATATCCACCACATGAATGAATGTTCGACGAACATGTTTTTCATATACAATAAGATTACCCGTTCGAAGAGCCTGGAATACAAAATCATTAGGCAGGAGATCTAGTCGAAGCCGTGGGGAAATACCGAATGCGGTAGCAAAACGATATCCAATCATATTGCCACTATTTACAAGATGTTGTTCAGCCTTAGTTTTGGTTACCCCGTAAACTGAAAGAGGGCGTAGTTCCGTTTCTTCAGTACAAACCCCATCGACCGCCCCATAATTACTCCCTGTGGAAGCAAAAATAATTGGTTGTTCTGAACTACGAAGACTGTCAATCAGAACCGTTCCTTCATAATTAACAGATTCTGCTAAAGCAGGATCCGCATTACAAATGGGTGCCCCTACAATTGCAGCGAGATGAACAATAAAATCCACTCCTCGTAAAGCTTCCTTTAGTGTATGTGCGTCACGAATATCTCCATGGGTAAAATCAAAATTTTTATGAGAAAAAAATGGTAATAAGGAAGTTTGACGGAACATCAAATTATCGAGAACACGCACAGTATATCCTCTTTCTAATAATTGACCAACCAAAACTGACCCCACATATCCTCCACCACCTGTAACAAGTATACGCATATAATTTACCAGTGCTTAACTTTTTCCTTCGTTTTCTTTTTGAATACCTGATATGCTTCTGTCATTTTTTTGTCCACATCGGGAGATAAAAGTCGTAATAATTCATGCCCTAAAATCCGATACTGGCCGCCAATTTTATTAGCTCGAATTAAACCATGTTTTAAGAGACGTTTTACGGTACTTTTACTCACTTTTAGAAGTTTTTCTACCTCGATGGAGGTATACACTTCATTGGGATTTATTTCCGGCATATTTATAGTTGTTGTGTATTTTAAAAACGTATGGTATTATCATATCATAAGGTGTCAATAGGTGTCAATGGGAAGTAAAAAGCTGTTTATTTCACAAAAAATCATTTGACAATCTTTCCTAATTCAAGTACGTTATTCACACTATTTTAATTTTATTCTTATGGCTGAGCAACTCTCTTTTATTCCTCCAACTAAGATCTATTTTCCAGAAGAAGATATTAGCGCAATTCAGTATGGTATCGCCAATATTCTTCGAAGTGGAAAACTCACTCTCGGAGAATACACCAAAGCGCTTGAAACTGAATTTTCCTCCTATATTGGCATTACACATGCGGTAGCCGTAAATAGTGGAACTTCAGCGCTGGAAATAGTACTACGAACCTTAAATTTAAATGGTGCTTCTGTTGTGGTCCCTACCAACACCTTTTTTGCTACCGCGGCAGCAGTCGTTCATGCTGGCGCAACTCCTATTTTTGCTGACTGCGACCGTACTCTGTCCATGGACGTAGAATCACTTAAATCGGTCATTAGAGAAGATACCCGTGCCGTAGTACTCGTCCACATTGGAGGTTTTGTTACCCCTCGCATTCAAGAAATAGTTGACTTTTGCAAATCTCGCAATATTTATCTTATTGAAGACGCAGCCCATGCCCATGGGAGCAGTTTCAACGAACAAAAAGCTGGTACGTTTGGTGAAGCTGCGACTTTTTCCTTTTATCCAACAAAGGTAATGACGTCTGCGGAAGGTGGTATTATCGTTACGAATAATGAAGAAATAGCCAGACTTGCACGTGCATACCGAGATCAAGGAAAAACAAATTTTACATCAAATATCCACGACGTCATGGGAAGCAACTGGCGCCTCAGCGAGCCAAACGCTCTTATCGGATATACACAATGCAAACGTCTGACACAATTTATTGATGCCCGAAGAGCAATAGCACATCTATACGACGAAGGACTAAAAAATATCTCAGGTATTGAAATACTCAAAGAAGCTGATGGTGTATTCTGCAATTATTATAAATATGTTGTACACATAACTGATACATCTAAAAACAGAACCGAACTTAAAAAATTATTCAAAGAAGACTATCAAATTGGTCTTGCCGGAGAAGTATACGAACTCCCCCTCCATTTACAGCCTGTTTTTAAGCCGTATGCGGAAAATATTTCTTTGCCCCAATCAGAAAAATTCTGCAAAGAACATATTTGTCTTCCTATGTCTGCCGTGCAAACTGAAGAAGAAACACAGCGTATTATTACGGCAATCAAAACTGTCTTTTCTGCAAACACCCCATCCACATCTCCACTCACTGTACACAACGCAATACAAACCTCTTTGCCCCACACAAAAAAAATGAAAGTGGCGGTTATTGGCGGATCTGGATTTATTGGATCACATATTGTAGACACATTGATTGCTGAAAACCACGAGGTGGTGATTTATGACCTGATGCGCCCACAACGTCAGGATGTTCCTTTTATCACTCTTGATGTTCTTAATCCTTCCATGGTAAATACTGTTCTTACAGGAGGATTTGATGCTGTCTATATGCTTGCTGCTATGGCAAACGTAAATGATGTATTCAACAATCCAGTAGAGGCATGCGATATTAACATCAAAGCAACCGTAAATGTTCTCGAAGCAGCAAGAAAAAATAAAATCGACCGAGTAATCCTCTCAAGCACAGTATGGTTATATGAGATGATTGATGATGTAGCAAGACTTTCTCCAGTGAATGAATCAGTTCCGTTCCACACTCAAAAAGTTAACCATGTCTACACGGCAACAAAACTTGCCGCAGAACAATATTGCATTGCATATCAAAAATTATACGGACAAAACTACACCATTCTCCGTTACGGAATTCCATACGGACCTCGTGCAAGAAGTGGAACTGTCATTGCAAACTTTGTAGCAAACGCATTGAAAGGTGAACCAATAAATATCCAAGGAGATGGATCCCAAACAAGAAATTTTGTCTATGTAGGAGATTTAGCACACGGAAATGTACACGCTCTCCAACCAAAAGCCGCTAATCAAACCTACAATATTGAGGGGTTGCGCCCAGTAAGTATTCGGGAAATTGCAGAAATCGTACAAGAGCTTATCCCTGGAACTACGGTAAACTACACAGATGCGCGACCAGGTGATTTCAAAGGATTTAGCGCATCATATGAAAAAGCACGACGTGAATTGGGATGGGAACCAACTACTGATATTCGAGAAGGAATTAAACAGTATGTAGAGTGGGTGAAGACAACCACCAACAAATAGAGTGTTCAATGGAATAAAAATAAAGCCCTCTAAAGGCTTTATTTTTATTCAAAAAGACAAAAGTTAGTCAATCAAATAGCGTTCAATTCCGTATGGATCTGAAAAAGCGGTGGGGGTCCTCCATGCATACAAAGGCACGTCCACAAAGAGAGAATCTTTAAACGAATAGGCAATATTAAAATTCTGATCCCGATCTGATCCCCTTCCTCGCAATGATGGCCAGCGCCGGGTGTTTAATTTACGAGCAGGAGCTTTCAAAACATACTCTCTTTTCATCATGGGAGAATTTGCCGCACCGGGATACGATACAAGATCACGATAAAATAATCTATGGATATATTTTCTTCTCTTAACAAAAAAAGGGATGGAAGAAAAAATTGAATCAGGTAGATCAGCCAAGACTCCTCTTGCCCCCTTTGCAAGCGAATAAATATCC
>CAYGHM010000038.1:0-6370 GCA_964349825.1 uncultured Gammaproteobacteria bacterium | reverse complement strand
TTAGCAAAAAAATCTATACATGCCCTATATTTACTAAATTTGACAATTTATTTTCTCAGCGGGTATAATTAAAATATTATGGCTTCAACGTGAAGCTCCAAGACAACCTTCCTTAACCGGGAAGGTTGTTGTTCTTTTATTTTGACAAAAAATTATCTTTATGATATAAAATAAGTACTTTGGCTTCAACAAGAAGCTCCGAGAAACCTCCTATACCCATAGGAGGTTTCGTTCTTATAAAATTTTTTTTAAAGCTTCTCTTACCTTATTAAATTCAACCTCCTCCATCTGTCCAGTTAGGCGAATAAGTCTTTTATAGCTCAGCACTCGTACCTGAGAGAGATTAAAACAAAAGGTTCCTTTCTTATAGATATAAACAAAATGATATAAATCATTGCGAACTTTGGAACTTGATGGTACAGCTAAAAATGTTTCATATCCAAACTTTTTTAATACCAGAACAGGCCTTTCAAAATGCTCATGTTTCCCGTTTTGCTCACTCCCCACATTCTGCCCCAATGCCACCCACCAAATCTGGCGTTCTTTGAAATAAATGGTCTTTTCAGAGAGATGCATATTTATTTTACTTGCAATCCACCGTTTAAACACACTAATAATTTCCTCCGTATTGATATATTTTAATAACCAGTAATATCAGACTATACAAAAATATATCTCCAATCAAACAAACTGTACAAAATAGAGGCTCTTTAAACAATTTGTTTAAAATAATATCTAAAAAACCAACAATTATAGCAAAAAACTCCCCATACCCTTAGCTTGCATACTCCCCTGCTATCTGCTACAATCCAACCATATTTTTCCCTCTGTACTGATGTTATGAAGCAGATCCGAAACTTTTGTATTATCGCCCATATTGACCATGGAAAATCGACCCTCGCGGATCGATTTTTGGAGCTCACCGGCACGATCGATAAACGTCAGATGCGTGACCAGATGCTCGACCAGATGGATATCGAGCAAGAACGCGGTATTACCATCAAACTCCAGCCCGTTCGCATGCAGCACAAAGGATTTGAAATGAACCTGATTGATACCCCAGGTCATGTTGATTTTACCTATGAAGTATCTCGTTCACTCGCAGCTGTTGAAGGTGCGATTCTTCTCGTTGATGCTAGTCAGGGCGTGCAAGCACAAACCATTGGTAATTTATATTTAGCTCTTGAACAAAATCTCACGATTATTCCTGTATTAAATAAAATCGATTTACCAAACGCGGATATAGAAAAAGTAAGTCAGGAAATTATTCATCTTACCGGCTGCAAGCGAGAAGATATTTTAACCTGTTCCGGAAAAACCGGACAAGGTGTACTCGAATTATTACAAGCGGTCATTGATCGTGTCCCTCCACCAAAAGATCCTGTTCCTGCCGCCCCAACCCGCGCACTTATTTTCGATTCTTTCTATGATGATTATCGCGGTGTGATTGCATCGATCCGTGTAATAGAAGGATCTCTCAAGCGCGGCAATAAAGTACACTTCATGGGTACCATAACCGATGCGGAAGTATTGGAAGTCGGTCACTACACCCCAAAAATGTCTGCCGATCAGATTCTGAGCGAAGGTGAAATTGGATATCTCGTCACTGGTACAAAACAATTAGGCGAAGTGCGTGTTGGTGATACCGTTACCACACTCGATAATCCTGCGAGCGAACAATTGGAAGGATATAAAGAAGTAAAACCAATGGTATTTGCCGGCATCTTCCCAAATGAAGGAGATGAATACAATGCGCTTCGTGAAGCAGTAGATAAATTGAAACTGAGCGACTCGTCACTCAGTTATGAACCAGAACATTCTCAAGCACTTGGTTTTGGATTCCGTTGTGGATTCCTCGGCATGTTGCATGTGGAAATTTTCCAAGAACGTCTACGTCGTGAATTTAATATTGATATTATTGCGACCATTCCAAGTGTTGCCTATCATGTATTCAAAACAAATGGCGAAGAAATTACGGTGAAAGGGCCACAAGATTTGCCCGATCCTCAATCTATTAATTGGGTAGAAGAACCATGGATGAGTGTTGATATTATTACCCCGGAATCAACGATTGGAAATGTCATGAATTTGGTTATCGAAAAGAAAGGCCGCTATATGAATACGGAATATCTTTCTACAGGTACGCAGCAGCGAGCATTGCTTCATTACGAAATGCCGCTTGCCTCAATTATTACTGATTTTTATGATAAATTAAAAAGCGTCACCAGCGGATATGCATCGCTCAATTATGAATTTAAGCGATACGAAAAAACTGATGTTGTTCGGCTTGATATTATGGTATCTGAAGAATTGGTTGAATCACTTGCAACGCTTGTATGGCGTGATGACGCGCATCGTGTAGGAAAAAAGATTGTTGAATTATTAAAAGAAAATCTTCCGCCAGAACAATTTGTGATCAAAATCCAAGCAACGATTGGAGGAAAAATTGTTGCCAGCGAACGCATCAGTGCGCTTCGCAAAGACGTGACAGCAAAACTCTATGGTGGTGATGTTACCCGAAAAAATAAACTGCTCGACAAACAGAAAAAAGGAAAGAAAAAAATGATGGCAATGGGACGTGGTAAAGTGGACATTCCAAGTGAAGCATATCTTGCAGTACTTAAAAGATAGAGAATAGGGAATAAAGAATAGAGAATATATACAAATGCCTTTATTCTCCATTCTCTATTCCTCATTCTTTATTCTCACCAACATGTATAAAGGCAAAAAACACAAAATCCTCTGGCTCATCATCACCATCCTCACCATTTTCAGCATGGTATTTTTCTCCATATTACCTGCCTTCTATTAAGTTATGCAAAAACAACTAAAAAAAGTTGAGCGCGTCTGGAACGTATTACCTGAACCACCAGCGTCCTTTTACGAAGAACATCCTGAGCTACCAAAAATTGTGGCTCATTTATTGTATCACCGAAATATCCGCACACAAGAACAAATTGATGAATTTTTAAATCCGGAATATTCCAAAGACGTTCATGATCCATTTTTGTTTCACGACATGAAAAAAGCAGTGAAACGATTGTTTGAGGCAATGGAAAAAAATGAAAAAGTTACCATTCATGGCGATTATGATGCGGACGGTGTTTCTGGTTCAGTTATTTTGACATCAATGTTTCGCGCATTTAATTACCATAATATTGATGTATTTTTGCCACATCGTGAAACAGACGGATATGGTCTGAATATAAAAACAATTGAACTCTTGCACACACAGGGCACAAATGTGATTATTACCTGCGACTGCGGCATTAGTAATGGTGCAGAAGTTGCTCGCGCGCAAGAACTTGGTATTGATGTGATCATCACTGACCATCACACCATTCCTGCGACGCTTCCTCCTGCCTACGCTATTATCCATCCCAAAATTGATACAGAAACCTATCCGGACAAAGGTCTTGCTGGTGGTGGTGTTGCTTTCAAATTACTGCAAGGCATGCTCCATACTCATGCGCAGTCGCATGATGTATTACCAAATGGACAAAAGCATGATGCCTTTGAAAAATGGCAACTTGATATGGTAGCAATTGCCAGTGTTGCCGATATGGTACCGCTCATTGGAGAATCTCGAACGCTAACAAAATATGGATTAATTGTGCTCAATAAAACACGTCGACTTGGGTTACACAAATTATTAATCGAAACCAGAATTCTTGAAACTGATGGTTCAATGAAAAACGAAATCGATGCAGATACCATTGGATTCCGTATTGCGCCACGCATCAATGCTGCCGGCCGTATGGAGCATGCCAATGTTGCCTATAAACTGCTTGTGGAGGAACGCGCGACAGATGCGATTGACCTTGCATATCGACTTGATCAAAATAATGTAGAGCGTCAGGAAATGACCGAGGAATTAGTTGATGAAGCACTCAAACAAATGCACGATCAAAAGAACTCCCCTATTTTATTTGCTTTTGGTCATGGTTGGCCAACTGGCATTATTGGTCTTATCGCAAGCCGTCTCAAAGAACGATATCAAAAACCAACCATCGTTATGACACAAAATGCCGAAGGTGAAATAGTCGGATCAGGAAGAAGTGTTACTGGTTTCAATTTTGTTTTAGGCATGCAATCAGTACCCAAACAATTTCATAAATTCGGCGGACATCCAATGGCAGGTGGATTTACTTTATCAAAAGACACAACCGTCGATGCATTTAAACAGGCACTTACCGAACAGTGTGTCATCCAAACCAAGGATATCGATATGACGCCGACGATTCAAATTGACGGACAAATTACCTTGGAAGAAGTAACATGGGAATTGTACGATATTTTGGAAAAATTCAAACCATTCGGCATGGCAAATCCAAAACCAAAATACTTAGCAGAAGGGGTAAAAGTCCTCGGTATTGAACCGCTTGGAAAAGAAGGCAAACATATGCGCCTGATGGTGCAGCACACCACCAATAAAGTCCGCAAAACCGTTGGGTGGAACTTCTGCCACGGTGCCGACACCAACTTCTGTGAATTACTCAAAACTGATGATATGATTGATATGATTTTTGAAGTGGCGGTCAATGAATGGAATGGAAACCGGGAATTGCAACTCACGGTGGTTGATTTAAAAAAGAGTAATTAAAAATATTACAAAGACGCAAATATTCAAATAGGCAAATAAATTCTTTTGAATATTTGCTTATTTGCATCTTTAAACTTTCCTTATATGAAACTATATATCCACACCGACGGCGGTGCTCGCGGTAATCCGGGACCAGCAGCCAGCGGCATCGTTATCAAAGATGAACAAGGAACTATCCTTGCGCATTACGGTGAATATCTTGGAGAAACAACAAATAATGTTGCGGAGTATTCCGCCGTTATTTCTGGTTTAAAAAAAGCAAAAGAATTAGGAGCAACCGATGTTGCTATCATCAGCGACAGTTTGCTTGTTATTGAACAATTAAAAAGAAACTGGAAAGTAAAAGATAGTAAATTACAAAAATTATTTATTGAATGCTGGAATCTACTACAACCTTTCAAAACAAAAAGTTTTCTTCATGTATTACGCGACAAAAATAAAGAGGCAGATAAAGAAGTAAATATTGTGCTCGACAAACACAGCAAAGACTTATCAAAGCACGTTGGAAAAAATCCACAGGTATGATAGAATGCGGGGCGGAGGTGGCCCATGTTCGATCGGCGAAACCTGCTCATTAGTCTGCGCACTACTCTCGGACAACACTGGTTCAGATTTTACGTCATGAATTCCTGGCTCTGTGGATCAAATGAAGATATGGCTCGCTGGTGCCAAGAACTCCTTGATGCCAAACAGCTATTCTTCCCGTTCTATCCGGTGACCTTCGATCACACCAAGAAACCCCACACGCCTCACGAACCAGAGTCGAGCAGTAATGGTAGCAACAGTTTCAACCACCCCTTTCTTCCCTTCTAGGGTAAAGGAAACGCACATGCGCGCCAATACACCGCGAAGACCTGAGCATGTCAAAAAACTGCTCACGAGAAAAAAATAAAACATCCTCCGGTAAATCGGAGGATGTTTTTTGTTTGTCTTTGTCCATTCTTTTTCATAAATCTAACCTCACGTCATCTCGAACGAAGTCTTCGAAGTGAGAGATCTTTAATACAATGTTTTTATTTTAATCTGCGTATTAAAGATCTCTCCCTCTCGATGAAGACATCGGAGGTCGAGATGACGTTATGTATGGTTAATTTATTTTAAATTATGTTTTTTCTTTATCACCTCTTTTGCCTTTTCATATGCCTTCACTTTTTTGTAAAAAAAAGGCAAATACCTCCACGGTTTTTTATAGGCAAAAGACGGCAACCAACTACTGATACCACCTTTATGTGGCATAACCTGATATAAATATTCATCAATCCACGCACCGCTTTTCCCCTGCTCTACCATGGTCAACCACAAATCCCAATCCTGAAATCGTTTCAATGATTCATCCCATCGAATAGCATCTTTTTTTCTTATCAATGTGGTGCTATGAATATAATTCATCTCTTTTAATTTTGTCTCATCAAATGAATGAATCCTAAATTTCTTCCACCCAAATCGTGAATTACAATAGACAAAACTCATATCTTTTTCTTGTTCTAATTTGTTCACCATCTTTTTCAGCATATCTGGCTCAGCAATCACATCCGCATCCCAAAAAATAATGTACTCCCCTGCCGCCTTATCCAACCCTGCATTCCGCGCAGCCGGTGCACCTTTATTTTCCTGACGAATCCAGGTTATGGAAATATCTCCTGCTGAATATTTTTTTGTATCTACCGGCGGAGTACTTCCATCATCGACGATAATAATTTCTAATGGACGATAGGTTTGACGAACAATAGACGACAAAACAGACGAAAGATGTTCGGTGTGGTTATA
>CAYGHM010000037.1:0-7672 GCA_964349825.1 uncultured Gammaproteobacteria bacterium | reverse complement strand
TACATCGTCTACTATCACCCGTGCATCTTCGCTATAAAAACCAATTGCACCAGAAGTGTATGGCAATTCTTTGTCGGTAAAAGAAGTGATTTTATTTCCATTAACCCATACCGTCACTGTATTGGAAGTATCTTGGGTAACTTTTACCGTATAGGTCCTTTTGATAGGAAATTTTATATTCGATCCTGTCGCCAAAAATCTCTGTCCTCCTGTATAGGAAGGATCACGTTTTCCCAATTCCCATCCATTTGTTTTTGGAATAAAATAATAAAAATGTTCATTGTCTGTATAATTCCACACCACCCAGCCTACCTCCCATGGATTTGGTGTTGACCCGGTTCGAAGCTGTTGTGTCGTAGTAATTTTCGTTTGAAACAATATGTTTCCACTCAAAGACTTGCCCGTTACTAATGCTGCATGTGTTTCATTTGTTGATTTAGCTATTTTTGGTACGAGTTCAAGAAATTTATTTTTATTATTTGATTTGATATTAACCGCACCATATCCAGCAAACTGAACAAACCAAGAACCGAATGATGTTCCATCAGAGTAAGATTGAATTTTGTAGGCATTGAAATTATCAGACCAAGATGACTCTGCAGCTTTTGTTCCTGTGGGAGTGAATATCAATATTGATAGGGTTATAATAATTGATATCAATAAACGGAAGTTTTTTTGTTTCATAATTTGGTTTGCGTACAGAATAAATTTCCTTTACTTATGACAATATCTGATAGCCTCAACGATATACACGTATAAAAATCGAAGTATAACACAATATATGCTATTGACAAATCACGATTTTGGATATACCGTATTGCACATATGAAACAAGCAGAAATCATGTCACCAGCCGGATCATTCGCCTCACTCAACTCGGCCATAAACGCTGGAGCAAATTCAGTTTATTTTGGTATCGAACAGCTTAATATGCGCGCCAGGGCCGCGAATAACTTTGTTATTTCTGATTTACCAAAGATTGTTGCTTTGTGTACTGAACACGGGATCAAAACATATCTCACCGTCAATACTATTTTATATGACCACGACCTTTCTTTGATGAAAAAAATTTGCGACGGGGCAAAAGAAGCGGGGGTTACGGCCGTCATCGCTTCCGATATCGCCGCGTTACAATATGCCCACTCAATCGGGTTGGAAGTCCACATCTCAACACAACAAAATGTTAGCAATATCGAAGCAGTACGTTTTTTTTCACAATTTGCTGATGTGGTCGTGCTCGCTCGGGAACTGACCATTAGCCAAATTAAACATATCCATCAAGAAATTCAAAAAGATCAAATCCGTGGACCAAAAGGAGAACTTATTGAAATAGAACTATTCGCGCACGGCGCATTGTGTGTTGCGATTTCGGGAAAATGCTATATGAGTTTGGCCACAGAAAATGCGTCAGCAAACCGAGGCGCTTGTCTTCAAAATTGCCGCCACGCGTACAAAGTTATCGACGAAGAAACTGGACATGAACTTGTCGTTGATAATAAATACATCATGTCACCAAAAGATTTATGCACCATTGGATTTATCGATAAAATTTTGGATGCGGGCGTCAGTGTATTAAAATTAGAAGGACGCGGTCGATCACCTGACTATGTTCATACGGTGACGAAATGTTATAAAGAAGCGGTGGAAAGTGTGTTAAATAATACATACACCCCAGAAAAAATTGGTGAATGGATCAAAGAATTGGAAACGGTATACAATCGCGGTTTCTGGCACGGTGGATATTATCTTGGAAAAGAAATGGGTGAATGGAGTGGCCAATACGGATCAAAAGCAACAAAAGAAAACGAATACATTGGACACGCAACAAACTTTTTTAGAAAAAACAATATTGGTGAATTTATTCTTGAATCAGGATCAATAGCTATTGGTGATGATCTTTTGGTTACCGGTGATACTACCGGTGTACTCAAAATCACCATCGATTCCCTATTCGTCGATGGAAAGGAATCGACAACCGCAAAAAAGGGTGATTTGATTACGGTTCCGGTATCAAGTCGAATTCGATTGAATGACAAATTATACGTTGTCAGGGATCGTATCTAATATGAAAAAAAAGAAAAAGATTCTTCATTTTCGCGATAACTGTATAGGCTGTAACTCGTGTACAGAACACGCGCCCTGCCAATGGTTTATCGATCCTTTAGATGGTAAAGCGCGGCTAAAACGTGCAACAGGAAAGGACGGTATCTTTATTCTTGATATTGAAGAATTTGAGGTGGAGCCAAACAAAGCGGCAGGAAGAGATTGTCCGGTTGGTATTATTCGCATCCTCGATGAAGGAGGAAAAGATATTACAAAAAAATAATGCTAAAAAGAAAAACAGAGTATATAACTCTGTTTTTTTGATACAACACGTTGTGTATGAATTACTTTCGTCTATTTTTGTCATTTGGCGGCCCCCACTGCCAACGTGGTTTTTCACCTTTTTTATAGCAGATCCATATGAGTGCGAAAGACAATAAAACAGTCGGTAGTATAAAAGTAAATATACCCTCACGTATGGAAGAAGTTTCATCACTGTTCCGAGCAAACAAAGTGATGAAAAAAATATAGACCAACAAAACAGCCCAGCCTTGCCAGGTAATGGGTGTCCAACCCCAACCGTAAAGCTTGGCTTTAAACCAATAACCCTCAGGGTTATCTTTCAAATATTTTATATGCTGTGAAAAAAATTTCATATAAGCATCTATTAAAATTAATATCACTCCCCTTGCATTTTTCTCCCTTTTTTAATCTTCGCAACATGTGATTTTTCACGCAATCGTTTTTCCCGAGATGATCTGGTCGGCTTGGTCGCTTTACGTTTTTTCTTCGGTACCAGGGCCTGTCTTACCAGTAGCTGTAGTCGTGCTATAACTTGTGTTTTGTTCATCAGTTGAGAACGTGATGCGTCAGAACTTAGCATGATTTCATCATGTGTATTTATATATCGCCGTAGGGCTGTGCGAATAAGGTGCTTCTGATCTTCATTTACAGCACTCGACCGTCCAATATGCCAAGAAAGTTGCACTTTACTTGCCACTTTATTCACGTTCTGGCCACCTGGCCCAGAAGAACGAGCAAAGGTGATATATATTTCATGGTGTGGAATCATCATAGACGAGTATTATACCACCTTACCGCTATATGTACGTAACACACAACACTTCTTGTTCTTTTATCTACATATGGTACAATTTGCCCAAAGAAACTACTCCAAATATAAGAGAGTCTCCAAAAGGATAACCGAGAATCACTCTAAAAATTATGAAAATTATTTTGGTCATCCCAACATACAATGAAAAGGAAAATATTGAAAAACTCCTTAGACTCATTTTTCTTTTAGGTATCGCGAATCTTTCTGTCATTGTTGTCGATGATGCTTCCCCTGATGGCACAGCAAATATTGTTAAAAAACTACAAAAGAAATTTCCCATTCATCTCATTGAAAGAAAGGGTAAACTCGGGCTTGGCTCAGCCTATATTACAGGATTCCATTCTGCTTTAGAGCAACATGCGACCTATATTTTTGAAATGGACGCGGATTTGTCTCATGATCCGGATGATATTTCCAAACTCATCGGTGCAATGAAACATGCAGATCTTGCTATTGGGTCAAGAAAAATTCCCGGAGGAAAAATAATTGGCTGGAGCTGGACAAGAAAATTCATGAGTGCCGGCGCAATGTGGCTATCAAAACTACTTCTTGGATTAAAAGCAAGTGATGTCACATCCGGATTTCGCTGTTATCACCGCAGTGTATTAGAAAAAATAGACCTTTCAACAATACGAAGTAATGGATACGCCTTTCAAGAAGAACTTCTCTATCGCACACAAAGAAAAGGTTTTCGCATTATTGAGGTGCCTGTCACATTTGTTGATCGGCAAGAAGGAAAATCAAAATTATCAAAAAAAGATATTATTGATTTTTTTCTTACCATGATCAGATTACGATTTGGTCGTTAATACTATGAAAAACAAAATTACATTCTTCCTTATCACTTTTTTCTTATTATTTTTTGCTGCGGCTATTGTCTATTTTCCGGCCCTCCCAGGAACGTTTATCTTGGATGATTATGTATGGATTCAACCGCTTAATGTAGCTCAAATTAAGCATCTGTTCGTCGGTTCCTGGGAACACGGAAACACACTTCGGCCAATCATGCGTCTACAATTCTTCTCCAGTCTTTTGCTTTTTGGAGAACAACCACTTTATTGGCATCTGACAAATATCTTCTTACACACATTCATTAGTGCGGCGTGTTTTTACTTCTTGTATCAAATAACGAAAAATAAATACATTTCTTTCGCTGCAGCACTCATTTTTGCAATTTTTCCAGGTAATCACGAAGTTGTTGCTTGGATTTCCGGTAGAACACACTCCTTCGGCCTATTGCTTTCTCTGGGAGCGGGATATCTCCTATATCGATCATTTTCTGCATCTCGTTATCAGTATCTCCAATTAATTAGCGGCTTCATTCTTTTTCTTGCGGCATTATTAACCTATGAAGTGGCTTTTGCAGTACCGCTTGCTTTGTTTGTTGCCATGTTCCTACCACATAAACTTAGCTGGCGTTCATTTTATATTTCGCTTGCTTCTGTAGTTCTATTGGTCGGACTTATTTTTTACCGTATAAAAATTCTTGGATCAATTGGATCCACCAATCAACATACTGATAATATATTTCTCGCGCCGTTTCTGAATCTCAGGGGTATTCGCGATCTCTTTTGGTATTCAAAAGAACTCAAAATAGCAATTGCTCTCATATGTTCGCTTCTAGGCATATTAGCAATCAGAAAGAAAATCTGGCAACAGACAGAAACTGCATCCTATTTTGTACTTTTCTTCTGTCTAACCATTATCGCTTATCTGCCATTTGCAATTGTCCAAGGTGTTGCACCAAGATTTTTATATTCCTCATTCTTTTTCTTTTGTATTGCGGTTGGTGTACTCTCGAATGGCCTTCTGATAAAAACCCCGTCAAAATTATTTCGCCATTCTCTATTAGCCATTACTTATTTTATTATCATTGCCTCAGCAGGAAGAACCTGGCAAGTGTCAACACGCTACAAAGAAGTTGCACATGCGTTTAAAATAATTCCAGCGCAAATTAAGCAAGATTTTCCTATGTGGCCAGAAAAAAGAGACTTGGTACTATATAAAATCCCAAATAGCAATAAAAATGTTCTTGCATTTCTCACCTACACCGACAAAGCCATTGAACGAGCGTATAAAGGAAATGCTATTGGAAAAGTGTATCGCGCAGAACGCTTATCCGCCGAGGAACTATCTCTTATTTTAAGTCGTAATCCAATTGAATATACATTTATTGACTTCAATTCTGGCGTGAAACAGATTATTAAGTAGGGAAATTTTAAAACTTACAGTACAAATTTAAACCCTAAGCGAACCACGGAATCCTCTGGCAGCATAATATGACTCTGCACCATTGTGATATACAAAGACAGTATCGTAGCGTCGATCGCAAAAAAGTGCTCCACCGAGTTTTCGAATTGCAGTAGGCGTTTTTACCCAGCTCGACGTTTTTGTATCAAAACTCCCAAGCTCCTGCAGGGCTCGATACTCTTCTTCTGTTAAAAGCTCAATGCCCATGGCAGCTGCCATATCAATAGCATTATTTTTTGGTTTATGTTCTTTCCTTGACTCCAGTGCTTTACGGTCGTAACAAAGACTTCTACGATCTTTAGGACTTTCCACTGAACAATCATAAAAAATGTATTCCCCCGTCTTTTTATCATAACCCACAACATCCGGCTCACCATCAGTTCTTTCCATTTCATTGAGTGGCCACAATTTACTGATATTACCTTCCAGCTTTGCGTGTACTTTAGTCCAGTCAAGGTCTTTATGGCGGTTCATGTTTTTCTCAAAACGGGCTTTCAATGCTCTGAGCAGTTCCTCGCGTTGCTTTGATGATAATTCCTTTTTTGACATAGTTTTTATATTAAGAAATGATCACTGTGTTTGCCATACTATAGGTAATCTCATTTTTTAGGCCATCTCATATCCTTTTTCTCTCCACGCCATGGTTCCCCCATCAACATTGCACACTTGAGTCAAACCATCTGTATACAGCATCATTCCGGTCATTTCGCTTCTTCCTCCCGATTGGCAGATTAAATACACGGTATCGTATTTCATAAGATCATCCTTATGTGCCGAGACTTCCTTCATAGGGATATTTACCGAACCAGGCACTATTCCACCGCGCACCTCAAACGGCATGCGGACATCGACAATAATCGCATTCCCGAGAGAATTATTTTTTATACGCTCATAGAGAGCTTCAACAGAAATATGATTCATATGTAAAGACATAGACTGGACATTATAATTAAATATTCTTGATTATGCGTAAAATAGCATTATTCCGTTGTTGATCCATCAAAATGTTCCTCCACCTCGTCTTCTTTTGTTTTTTCTACGATACCGTCAATATGTTCCGGTGGAGCGTAAAGCGTATACAATTTGAGCTGATCTTCTCCGATATTAATAACATTGTGTTCAATACCAGCGGGAATCACAACGGCAAAATCATTTTCTAAAATATGTTCCACTCCGTCCAACATGATCCTCGCCCTTCCCTGCTCGATGCGAATAAATTGATCGAGTTTGTGGACTTCTTTGCCGATTTCATCACCCGGCTGCAAACACATCAGAACAAGCTGGCAATTCTTGGCTGTGTATAAAACACGACGATAGTCTGTATTTTCAAGCGTCGTTTTTTCAATATTGGTAATATAGCCTTTCATATTATTTTAGTAAATATAGTTATGTGGATATTGTAGACTTGATTAGAGGTTATGTCCAACAAAAGAACAAACAGAGCTTTTTACTCTGTTTGTTCCATTCTGCTCGGGGTCGCGGACGACGTTCGAATCTATATATGTTTCTGTGAGCAATAATGTAAAATTAGTATTACTATATATTAATATCTCCCGCTGAATGGTGTATCGACATCGGCCCCGCGCCTATTTTAGGTATGCGTACTAATAAAGTACCGTCATCTTCTTTTCCTTCTTTTTTATATTTTACTATTTCCACTTCTGCATTACTCCCAAATGTGTCTTTGATTTGTGCCACAAATTCCGAAACCCGTTCTGATCTTTTTTCTTGACAAAATACTAAAATTTTTTTCTTGCTTCCCGCTTTCATTTCTGGCGTTACAAGTTCATCGATCATTTTCATGTTTCTTTCATTCATAAATGGAGGAAAATGAGTGAAAGCAACTTCACGTTTGGCAGACTCGGTATCTTCTGAAAACAAAACAGTGGCTATACAACCATTCAATTCGTTAGTCAATAAAAATTGTGGATTTTCTCCTTCATAGTCCTCGCCAACAACCACACGTTTACCCTCGTAAAGTTTCACTACCTCTAGTGGTGCCGGCACTTCTTTGTTTGCTAATCTGATTTCTAGCTCTTGTTTTTCTTCTCCACGTAACCCATGCAATAAATCTTCTACTAATAATCTTCCACCAACATCATCGTCTCCAAATACTTTCGCGGCGTATATTTTTGCAAAATCAGCTGGTGGTAAATGTTTTGTATCCGTTTCTTTTTCAGGAGTTATTAGACTCTCGGGGCGATGCGTTCTTTCAGAATACATATTTTTACTAAAATATTTCTTATAATTATTATTACCATTAAT
>CAYGHM010000036.1:0-7825 GCA_964349825.1 uncultured Gammaproteobacteria bacterium | reverse complement strand
GGGGGCATAAAATAGTTTTTTGCTAACATTGCCAAAAAAGCCGCTGTTTTGTATACTTCGCTTATCTGAATTTAATGCATATTATGTCTGTATCTATAGAACAACTGGAACAAATCGCCACTTTGGCCCGACTTTCTCTTACTGAAGAGGAAAAAGTACGTTATGCCGGCCAATTATCGCAAGTGCTTGAGTATATCGATGTGCTGGATGAAGTAGACACATCTATGGTGGAAGAAACCTGCCAGGTGACGGGATTGTCTGATATTGTCCGTCATGATGAAGTTGTATCGTCGACCGAGGAAAAACGGAAACAGTTAATCGCGCAGTTTCCTGACAAATTAGGTGATTTATTAAGAGTAAAAGGGGTGTTTGTTGAATAATGACGGAAGTACCTGCGCGATGTATCGCGCAGTCCTTATAAGATTATTATGAAATTGAATGAATTGACATTGGTGAAAGCAGCTGAAGGATTGCGAAATAAAGATTTTTCTTCTGTTGAAATTACCCAAGCATGTTTGAAAGAAATTAAAGAAAAAAATGCTTCTATCAATGCATTTATTACGGTTGCGGAAACAGAAGCATTAGCAGAAGCGCATGCTGCTGATAAACGAATTGCCGGAGGGGAGATGTCATTGCTGACCGGAATTCCGTATTCAGTAAAAGAAGCTATTAATACAAAAGATGTTCGCGCCACAGGGAGTGCGAAGATTTTGGATAATTATATTCCGCCATTTGACGCGACCGTGATTGCAAAGATTCGTGAACAAGGCGGTGTTATGATTGGAAAAAATAATTGTGATGCGTTTGGTCATGGAGCGAGTAATGAAAATTCCATGTACGGACCGGTACGAAATCCAATTGACGAAACAAAGGTCGCCGGTGGATCTTCTGGTGGATCAGCTGCGGCAGTGGCAGCACATATGGCAATTTATTCTATTGCAGAAGATACTGGTGGCTCTATTCGTCAGCCAGCGAGTTTTTGTGGTATTACCGGACTTCGTCCAAGTTATGGCCGCAATTCTCGGTTTGGTATTATGCCAATGGCAAGTTCTCTTGATACCGTTGGGCCGATGGCAAAGTCAGTGGAAGATATTGCGTATATCATGGAAACGATTGCTGGTCATGATCCAAAAGATGCGACGAGCGTATTTACGGATGTACCAAAATATACCGAAGAGATTAAACAAGATATTAGGGGATTGCGTATTGGTATTCCAAAGGAATATTTTGAATTGGAAGGTATGAGCAGTGAGGTGAAGGCAATTGTCGAATTAAAAATTGCAGCACTTGAAAAAATGGGATGCACATTGGTTGAAGTTTCGTTGCCACATACCAAGTACGCGGTTCCTGTTTATTATATTGTTGTACCTTGTGAAGACAGTTCGAATCTTGGTCGCCTGGATGGTATTCGATATGGGGTTCGTAAAGGTGGAAAAGATTTATATGAGACCTATGCCGAAAGTCGTACACAAGGATTTCCTGATGAAGTAAAACGTCGTATTATGATCGGCACCTATGCGCTTTCAAGTGGCTATTATGATGCGTATTACCGAAAAGCACAGAAAGTTCGCACCTTGATTTGTAATGATTTTTCAATGGCCTTTGATAATGTGGATGTTATTGCGACACCAACATCACCATTTCCTGCATTTGGCCTTGGTGAGAAAAAAGATGATGTGCTTGCGATGTATTTGGCAGATGTATTTGTCAGTCCTGCTGCGGTTGCCGGTGTGCCAGCATTATCTATCAATGCAGGATTTACCAAAGATAAGTTGCCGGTGGGATTGCAATTTATTGGACCTCGATTGAGAGAAGAAGTGATACTTCGTGTTGGTCATCAGCTTGAAATAGCATTATAAATTATATGGGTGAAAATTTTTTGCATGATATTTTGTTGCATAATATCGACACTCAGGATAAACGGGTGCAGGAACTTGAAAGGAAGCGTGAAGAATTATTGCTAGCGTATCATACGTATGAAGCTGCATACGATGAGTTTCGGGAAACAATAGATGTGAATAGAGGTTCTGCAAAGGATTTACTTCTGGCCTTTTCTAAACTCATTGAATCAGAACGTGATCTTGGTCATCAGGCACAAAATATAGCCTCAAGTTCAGAAGTGGAACAGCAAATTGATACATATCGTGTGAAATTGGAAGAACTTGATGCCAAATTTCAGCAGATGAAAAAAGAGGAGTTGTTTGGTGAGTCAATACAGGATAGTATGCGTAATGAATTAAGAGAATTGACGGGTCAGATCGAAACCACAGACGAAACAATCCACTATCTCGTTAACAGACTTTTTGAAGAAGCAGATCACCTTACTCCAGATAATTAAATAAGTGATAAGCTACACTAACCCCTTTTCCATGCGCGAAGAAACCATTAAAAAAATGCAAGAACAATCCCACAAAGTGTTTGGGTATGCATTGCATGAAAATGATTACCGTGAACCTTGGTTGATTTTTCGTATCATGGCTGAATTTGTCGAAGGGTATCAGTTTTTGTCTGAATTAAAAAACGAAGTAACGGTGCTCGGATCTGCACGGCTTCACCATGATGATCCATACTGTATTCTTGCTGCAGACTTAGGGAGACTCCTTGCGAAACAAGGATTCACGGTTATTACCGGCGGAGGTCCAGGTATCATGGAAGCAACAAATCGGGGGGCGCATGAAGGTAAAGGTCCGTCGATTGGATTGAATATCCAACTTCCGTTTGAACAAGTACTTAATCCATATGTGACGAAGTCAACGTCATTCTTTTTCTTTTTTACCAGAAAAGTAATGTTGACCTCACCAGCAAATGCTTTTATATATTTTCCCGGAGGATTTGGCACCATGGATGAGTTGTTTGAGGTAGTGGATATGATGGATCTTGGATACATGAATAATGTGCCGATTGTGTTGGTGGGAAAAGAATTCTGGCAACCACTTTTTGATTTTTTACGCGAGCAAGGTGTGCCGCGTGGAATTATAGATGAAAAAATGATTGATTCTTGGAAACTTGTTGATACTGCAGAAGGAGCAATGGTACACATGAAAGATGTAAAGGATACCGAACAAACATCCGAACTTTCTTCGATGAATTTTAATTTGATTGAAAATATCGATTGGAAAATTTTCCGTATTATGGCAGAGCTTGTCGAAGGGTTTGAATTTGTGACTGGGTTGAAAAATGGTATTACTATTTTGGGAACACGTGCGGTAATGCCAGGCACGCCATACTATAATTCGGCGTATGAGTTGGGTGGACTTGTAGCAGGCAAAGGGTATGCGGTTATCACCGGCGGGCAGCTTGGTATTGCTGAAGCGGCGAATAAAGGCGCTTTTGAACAGGGTGGTGTTTCTGTCGGCATCTCTACAAAAGTGGCTGGTATGCCAAAAGTGAATTCATATTTAACAAAATCTATTCACTTTCAATTTCCGTTTACTCGAAAAATGGTAGTAACGACACCGACCAAAGCATTTGTATTCTATCCTGGTGGTCTTGGTACGATGCATCAGTTGTTTGAAGTACTGACATTAATTCAAACAAAGAAAATTCGTCGCGTTCCAGTCATCCTCTTCGATCATGAATTCTGGGGACCCCTGCATCAATATATCAAACAGACTTTGGTTCATGATATTGATAGTATTTCTGATTTGGATGATGAGCTGTACCAAATTGTTGATGATGAAGATAGCGTATTGAAGGTAATTGAAGAATTTGAAGTGAGGCCGAGTGTGTCGGAGGTGGTGAGTGTTTCAGGGGTAATAACCAAATAACCAAATAGGCAAATATTCAAATATAACAATTGTATAATATGGAGGGGAAAAATTTACGTGATTTAGAGGAAAGAACTCAACGTTTCGGCGAGGAAATTATTAGTTTTACATTATCTTTAAAAAAGGATACTGTAACAGAAGTATTGAAAAATCAACTTGTTCGTTCCGGTACTTCTGTTGGCGCTAATTATTGTGAAGCAGACTGTTCAGAGAGTAAAAAAGATTTTGTACATAAAATAAGTATTGCGAATAAAGAAGCAAAGGAGAGTAAACATTGGCTTCGCATGATTGTCAAGGCTAACCCAGAGAAAGTAGATATTTCTCGGACGCTATGGAAAGAAGCCGATGAGTTAAATAAGATTTTTTCAACAATAGTAAAAAATACTAAATATCCAAAAGATTAAACATATTTTTTGACTATTTGTATATTTGGTTATTTGCATATTTCTATGATTCCTTGGTTCCAGTTCACAACCGTCCATCTCGGTCCCGTACCTATTCAGGTATGGGGTTTTTTCGTTGCTTTAGGAATGGGTATTGGTTTATTTTTGCTAAAAAAAGAGGCAAAGAAACGTGGGTGGAATGTTGAAGAGATATTTGATATCGCATTTTGGATTCTCATTGGCGGAATTATCGGTGGGCGAGTAGCGCATATTTTGTTTTATGACCTCGGTCACTATATCGCGCAGCCGATTGATGTGATTAAAGTTTGGGAAGGCGGTATGTCTTCGTTTGGTGGCATGGCGGGTGCGGTACTTGGTTTCTTGTACATGATGAAGAAGAAAAAAAAATCAAAAGAAACCATGTTGCAGTATGCGGATGTATTTGTTTGGGCAGGTGTGTATGGGTGGATTGTCGGTCGTATTGGCTGCCTCATGATTCACGATCATTTAGGAAAGCCCTGTGATTGTTTTTTGAGTATTCAAACACCAACCGGTCCACGATTGGAAATGGCGTTGCTTGAAATTTTGGGGCTTATTCCACTGGCTGGCTATTTATTTTTGACGCGGAAACGAGTGAGAAAAGCAGGGGAGTCACTTGGGATTGTTATTTTGTATTACGGCGTTTTGCGTTTTATTCTCGACTTTTTTCGTGCTACAGATCTCGCTGGCTCCGACGCCCGTTATTTCGGATTGACGCCAGCCCAATACTTTGCTATTCTATTCGTCATGTCAGGGGCGTCGCTTCTGTACAAACGGAAAGGGAAGTAAATGCTCTTTTAGCACGGAAGGTTCGCATAGTGGTCGAGTGCACCGCCTTGGAAAGGCGGCATACCCGAAAGGGTATCGGGGGTTCGAATCCCCCATCTTCCGCCTTCGCCCCCGACATAAAGTCGGGGCGGGATCGTTGGATTGCGATATGTTTATTCTGGCATATAGCAATTTGATGTTCTGGCTACGGCGGACAAGTCCGCCTAAACAATTGATTTTTGATGACTGGCTTTTAGTTAGGTTGCTCATCAGCAATTAATTGTTGAATTGGAGAGTTGGCTGAGTGGTCGATAGCAGCAGTTTACTAAACTGCAGACTCCTCACGGGGTCCGGGGGTTCGAATCCCTCACTCTCCGCAATTAGGGAATCTTAGAACCTTAGGGTTTTAATCATTTCTCCCAGTATTCGAAGTTACTCGCCAAAGCTTCTAAGCGACGGCGAGTTTGTCAAAAAAAGCGAATATAAACGCTTTTTTTGTTTTTTAAGGTTTTTTGCTGAGTTCGAGCGTAATAATTTTTTTTCTATTAAGCCTGATTGATTTTCAATGCATCAATTATATTTTTAGACGATGCCTTATTAATAGATAATACACGTATTTTATTGACTATTATACAAATTTTTAATATAGTTAAATTTGAATTCCTTAAAATTTAATTTTAAACTAATTATTGTCTATGTCAGAAAAAGAAAAAACCCCCTGGTGGTCGGAAGAATACGGCTTTTTCGGTTTTTTTTATATGGATGGCGATGCATCGCAAGAGGGATATCTTTTTGAAAAGAAGCAAAGCTTAAAAGAAAGAACGAAAACTGAAGCAGAGGGAGTTATAAAACTTTTATCCATAAAAAGTGGAAATAGTATTCTCGATTGCCCATGCGGATACGGCAGACATAGTATTGAACTCGCTCGAAGAAAATTCGAAGTGACAGGATCAGACATTAACTCTGTACATTTACAAAAAGCAATTGATGACGCAAATGAAAATTCTATTAGTGTAACTTTCAATAAAGAAAGTATGTTGGGTATCGAATACTCTTCTAAGTTCGATGCTGTTATCAATATGTTCTACTCTTTTGGCTTTTTTGATACAGATGAAGAAAATGAAAAGGTGCTTAAAAATTTCTTTACTGCTTTGAAACCCGGCGGAAAATTTCTAATGCATACGGATGTGAATGTTCCAAGAATACTTTCGGGAAAATATAAGGAAGATGAACAGCGAAATCTTCTCACCGGAAAAACTCTTCGTATTATTGATTTTTATGATTCTAATACAAAAAGGATTAATGGTGCGTGGATTATAAAAAATGGGGACACGGTGGAACGGAAAGATTATTCCGTTCGCGTTTATACAAAAGAGGAATTTGAACAGATGTGTAAAGATGTAGGATTTTCTCATGTTACCACCTATTCAAACTGGAGTGGTGATCAATACTCTGAAGAAGCTGAAGATATGATCGTTGTTGCTGAAAAATAAACTATCTATTTGCCAAGTTTACAGCCATTTTTAAATTCAAAAAGAGCTGCGAGGAGACGATGGACAGTCCGCAAGGATAATTTATAGATTCATTTAGGTGGAACCATTTCTTGAAACGGATACTCCAATGACTGGTCCATTGAAATCAAATAGGTTACAAGTGAAACCATCATTTTCAAAAAAGTCAGTTAATTCCTGCATTGTTGGTTTGTAGCTCTTTCCAATGATAATACGATCTCCTATTTTCGCTCCCGCATTCAGTAAAAAAGAATTTAATTTTTGTACTTTGACAGAAACACTACACGAAGGTTCAAGCCTGAGATCAGAAACGTGGTCACCGTATGTTAATTCAATGAGTTCCAAACGTGATTGATGAAATGGAATTGTTTCTTGGCCACAATACGCATGTTCCATCTTTTGCATGTCTAATCTATCTTTTATCTCAACGCTAAAAAAAGCCGTACCTGCATGTGCTACAGCGGTTTTGATGTGTTGGAGACCAGACATTCCTTCATTAAACAAAGTAAACCCAAGAGAAAATACAAACTTATTTTGCTGTGTTTGAAGATGTGACAGTGCACCATCAAATGTATCGATGATGATTTCGCCTTCTATGTTATTCTTTGACAATGTCTGCGACGCTATTTTTGCCATGGTTTTACTTATTTCTACTCCATAATATAGACCCGTGTGACTTTTAGATAAAATTTTTTTCAAAAAATCTACTGTTTTTTCAGCGGTGCCTGGTCCAAGTTCTATAAAAATAGTACTAGGCGAAATAATTTTTGAAATTATTGGTATACATGCATCTAACAATTTTTTTTCTGGATACGCAGTTTGCATGGAATAATGTGTGTGGTCGTTCAAAGAAATGTATGCTTCTACACCTTTTTTATTCCACATAAGAATGGAATCAGAATAATCCCATAAATCGGCTTCGATTTTACGAAAATGATCCTTAGCCCTGCGTACCATAAAAGCATCATCATCAGACGAGATGCTTTTATTGTTTATTTTTACAGACATAATAATTGATTGACATTCATGATTGCATGGTATAGTTCGACTATATATTTGTCAAGAAATTGACACCTTAACGAAATAAAAGTTCGGAAGTTGTTTGTATTGCCAGTATTTAGGGAATGCTAGAACCGTAAGATTCTAGCCATTTCTCTCAATGTTTGCTAGAACGGAACTAATTGAACGTCGATTTTTGACAATAAACAGTGCATGACAGCACTGTTTATTGTTTTCCAATCATTATACACGGAACCGTTTTGCGGATTCCATTCAGCACTTGGCCACCAGGTGCCTGTACTCATTTTTTTGCATATTTACTCATTTCTGATACAGTGTAATAGAATAGTATTATATT
>CAYGHM010000035.1:0-9092 GCA_964349825.1 uncultured Gammaproteobacteria bacterium | reverse complement strand
AATGTTTCAAAAAATTGTTTGTAACTTTCTGCAACACTTTTATTACTGAGTGTGATTTTACTGACAGGTGTGCCGAAAATATTAAAGCTAATACAGTCAGACCAAACACACGTGTTTACTTCACCACCAAATTCTCCGGGCAACAATCGAAACGAGAAGCCAGCACGGCCACGCACAATTTTTTCCATCTCGCTACGCTGTGCTTCACAACCGATATAACGAATACGCAACTGTTTTTTTGTTGTTGCTGCATCATACGAACGAATATGTTCACCCAAAGTTGTATGAAATTTATCGCCGAGTCCGCCGACGATTAATAATTCGTTGCTGGCTGCGGCGCGCTCCACCAATTCAAATTCGTGCGCGATGTATGAGTCGCGACCCTGAAAAACTTCGAGCTGCTGTGGTGACGGCAGCGTAATAATTGATTGTAATTGCTGAGTTACTGATTCTGCCGTGCGCCGTTGCTGCTCAATTAAATTAAGAAGTGTTGACGGCGACTTTGCGCTAAATTTTTTACGACCGTTTTGGATGATGTGCTGAACCAACCCTTTTTCCTCTAAAACAGTGAGTGAATGGTATACGAACTGGCCATGCAAACCCGTTGCACTGATGATTTTTGAGCTCCCTACAAGTCCTAGCTGCAACAACGCCACATATATGGTGGCAGCTTTGGTATCCAAACCAAGCGTCTCTAGGTCTTGTACGATGCTGGTTTCAATTTTTTTATCAAGCATAATTGATATTTTGTGTAATTTTTTGCTTATTTATAACAAAATTATATCATATTTTTTATCATCAGTCAAGATTGACAAAATAGCAATATCGTGTTATACTGTGCTGTTCGATGATGAATTTCATTGAACCCACTCGAGTAGTGGAGCTCTTTCAAACACCATAGGCACCTATGCCTCGGACGCACGCGCCGGAAAATAGCACGGAGATCCCATGTTCTACATCCTCAAGCTCACCAAGTCGTCTCGGTCCAACTTGAACGTTGAGGGTCAGGCCCTCGAGCTCGTCAGCACCCAAGAGACGTTCGCATATGTCAGCATGCAAGTGGATACCATTGTCGAGGAAATCATCGATGGCATCGTGGTCCGGCGGTACCACACGTATATGTGGGGTGACATCTACGACTACCGGCTCGTTCCGATCGATCATAAGGGTATCGACATTCGCGGTTACGCACCGGAATCGAAAGGACGCAGGTTCTTTGTGTTCCGCAAAGTCGGAGACCGCATCGACGCTCTGGGAGATTGGGATAGTAGTTGCAAAAGTCAGATCTTCGAAGCCAGTCGCTTCAAGGATGGAGACACAACCATTGAAGAACGGACTGTCGAAGGAAGGGTCGTGAACTCCTGGAAGGTATTCAATTATGAGTGGAAGAAGACTTAAACACGCTCGAGCGCCGCACTTCGCGCTCACGTGACAAACCGTTTTCCTGTTTCGTGATAAAAACAGGATTCCATCTGAGTAAATTATTTTAGTTTACTAAGACGGGATTGCTTCGTCGTTCGAAGACTCACTTCTCGTAATGACATTACAAACAAAAAACCGCCTTCACGGCGATTTTTTGTTCCACGACAAGTCTTAGTGGGTAAAGGGAGAATTCCGTTAGTAACGGACACAATACCTGCTGCCGAAAAGACAGCTTACCATTCAAGTGTACCACCGGTTTGGTACTCAGTTACTCGCGTTTCAAAAAAGTTTTTCTCTTTGCTTAGGTCGACTGCTTCGGACATCCATGGGAATGGATTCGCGACATTGTACTGTGCTGGAAGTCCCACACGGGACAATCGTCGGTCTGCGATATGCTCAATATACTGACGGAATGAATCCGCGTTCATACCAAATATTCCTTTTGGAAATACCGTTGCGGCAAAAGTATATTCAAGCTCAGCACCTTCGCGCACCAAATTTACAATGCGCTGCTGAAATTCCGGTGTCCACAATTCTGGCTGTTCTTCTTTGATCGTATTAATCATGTTGATACCGAAGTTCAAATGCTGCGATTCATCACGCATGATGTATTGAATCTGTTCCGCTGAACCCACCATTTTGTTTTGACGATGGAAGCCGAAAATAACTGCAAATGAACTATAGAAGAACACACCTTCCATAATAAGTGAGAAAACACAGAGGTTCTCAAGGAATTTTTGATCTGCTTCAAGTGTGCCTGTTTTGAATTGCGGATTGTAGATGCCTTCATTAAAGCCCAAAATAAATGATGCTTTATTGTAAATGGCTTCCACTTCGCGATACATATTAAAAATCTCACCTTCTGGAAGTCCGAGACTTTCAACAATGTATTGGTATGCGTGTGTATGAATTGCTTCTTCATATCCTTGGCGAAGCAAATACATGCGACATTCCGGTGATGTAATATGTTTGTACAACGCAAGCACAACATTATTTGCTGCAATAGAATCGGCAGTGGTAAAAAAACCAAGGACAGTTTTGAATGCGCTTCGTTCTTCATCACTCAATACACCGACCGCACGCCACTGCTCAATATCATTTTGCATATTGATTTCAGTCGGCAGCCAATGGTTTGCATTACCAGCATTGTACGCTTCCCATGCAAACGTATGTTTCATGGGATGGAGTTGCACCACGTCAGCATCAGCACCGTTGATGATTTTTCGGTTATTGATATTGACGCGTTCGTTGGTTTGATTTATGGGCATATTTTTCAGAATTTAGAATAGCGAATTCAGAATAGAGAATAAAAGAGAGAAGGAATGAAATATGTATACTTCTTCATTCTAAATTCTCTATTCTTCATTCTTCTTCTATTGACATGCTTCACAATCCGGGTCATTGATCTTGCACAATTTTACTGGCGGTTCTATTGGTTCGGGCGCGCTCATCACAGCAACAGGTTCTGGTTTTTGTGGAAGTGATTGCATGGTTACCGGAGTACTAGATTCTGGAGCAGCTTCGGACGCATTTGTTTTTCGCATGTGAGTTGATCCAAATTCAGAGGTACTCACAGTTGATTTCTCAACCTGTGAAACTGCAAGTGTGCGAAGATAGTAGGTAGTTTTTACCCCCATTTCCCATGCATAGAGATAAATCGCATTCATTTCACGTCCAGACTTTCCGGCATAGAAAATATTGAGTGACTGACTCTGATCAATCCACTTACCACGGTAGGCAGCGGCTTTGATAAGCCATTCTGGTGAAATCTGGAATACTTCTTTATATTTATCTTTCAATTTTTGTGGAATTTCTGGAATATCAACAATGCGACCATCATTATATTTCAACTTGCCAAGCATTTCACTGTCCCACAAATTAATTTTCTTCAAATCTTCAACCAAGTACGGATTGATAACCGTGAAATCCCCTGCCTGGTTCGCTTTTACATAAATATTCTTGTAAATCGGTTCCATTGATGGGGTGGTATTCGCAATATTAGAAATAGTTGCTGTTGGCGCGATTGCCATACAATTACTATTACGCATACCGTATTTTTTTACGACCTCACGTATTGGCGCCCAGTCAAAACGCTCAGTTCGAGGCACATTGATTTTTTCACCACGCTCTTCTTCAAGAAGTGCGATGGTATCAACTGGGAAAATACCGCGATCCCATTTTGATCCACGATATGATGCATAGCTTCCGCGTTCTTTTGCCAATTCAGCTGATGCTGCAATGGTGAAGTAAGATACGGCTTCCATGCTGTAATCGGAGAAATCAACACCGGCCTCAGAATCAAATTGAATATCCAATTTATAGAGTGCGTGCTGCAACCCCATAATACCAAGACCAACTGGTCGATGGCGCATATTAGAATTGTAGGCTTCCTTGGTTGGGTAGAAATTAATATCGATCACATTATCAAGCATGCGCATTGCGGTACGAACACTTTTTGCCAAAAGTTCGATATCAAACTTTCCATCAATAATATGGTTTTCAAGATGAATGGATCCCAAATTACATACCGCTGTTTCATCAGAAGATGTATTCAACGTAATTTCAGTACACAAGTTGGAGCTATGAACGACACCAACATGATCCTGCGGTGAACGAACATTACATGGATCTTTAAATGTAATCCATGGATGACCCGTTTCAAACAACATACCAATCATTTTTTTCCAAAGATCACGGGCCTTCAATGAGCGATACAAACGAAGTTCGCCGCGAGCGCCTTTCTCTTCGTATTCGGTAAAACGCTTATCAAATGCTTTGCCGTATAAATGATGTAAATCAGGTGTTTCATCTGGTGAAAACAGACTCCATTGTCCATCATCACGAACACGTTTCATGAACAAATCTGGAATCCAGTTTGCGGTATTCATGTCATGGGTACGGCGGCGTTCGTCACCGGTGTTTTTGCGAAGCTCCAAGAAGTCTTCGATATCCCAATGCCATGTTTCCATGAAGGCACAAGTTGCGCCACGACGACGGCCAGAGCGATTGATTGCTGCGGTTGTGTCATTGGCAATTTTCAAGAATGGAATGGTTCCCTGACTTGATACACCCGTACCACGAATTAAGGCGCCGATACCACGCAAATTGGTCCAGTCATTTCCAATACCGCCAGACCATTTTGATAGCTGCGCATTATCAGAAATACATTTAAAAATATGATCAAGAGAATCATCAATAGTGGTGAGGTAGCATGAACTCAACTGAGGATGAGATGTTCCCGCGTGAAACAATGTTGGAGTAGATGGAATATACAAAAGCTGGGACATGACATGGTAAAACTCTTTTGCCCGGCCATTTCGGTCTTTTTCATTGAGCGCCATACCCATCGCAACACGCATCCAGAAGGTCTGCAATGTTTCCAAAATTTCTTTGGTATCTGGATTGAAAATAAAGTAGCGGTCGACCAATGTCTGCGTACTCAAGTAGCTATGTAAACCATCACGGCTGAAATCTAATTCTTTTGCTAAATCTTCAAAATCAAAGGTAAGCATCTTCGGATCGAGTTTGCCGATACCGACTGCCTTATAGATATTTTTAACAAATGAAGCACGAAGCTGACTATCGAGCTTGGAAAAATCGACCTCATCATATCCAATCACTTCTTTGTAGTTGCGCACAAGTAATGCACGAGACGCGACATAAGAAAATCCAGGGTCCTGCTCAATCCATGATCGGAGAACCATAATCATGGAACGTTCAATTTCTACGGTTGGAATATCTTCATAAATTTCCATGCGGATCTGATTGGCAATCACGTCGATATCCACGAGTTGCTCATATCCTTTTACAACATATGACAAACTCTTTTTCAATTTTGCCAAAGAAAATACCTCACGGGTGCCATTTCTTTTGGTAATAAACAATTCTGCCTCTTCAATTTTGTTTAATACCTCTCGTTTCTTGGCTTCGCGCTGTTTCTGGTGTTCGTAACGATAAATAATATAAGATTTTGCAATATCAAATCCCCCGTCTTGCATGAGGACATATTCCACTACATTCTGAACATCTTCAACGGTTGGTACCAAATCTGAGCCAAATCGGGCTTCTAATTTTTCCATCACGTCTTTGGCAATTCTTCCTAATACAGCCGGGTCAGCACTGCCGCGAACCTCGGTCATTGCCTTGCCAACGGCAATCATGATCTTATCTGGAGTAAATGGAACAATTTCACCACTTCGCTTTTTAATCTTTTCGATCGTGGAGGTGAGCATACACGTGTAGCTTTAAGTAAATAACAGGCTTCGCCCGCCATAGCGTCTTCGCGAAGGAGGGCATCCCCGCAAAACGGATTACCATCGCGGAGTTATTTCTATAAAACACGACATGTAGTGTATAGTCTAACTATACAACACTATATATAGTGTTTTGGAGGAATGAAGAAATTATAGCACATTTCAAAAAAACTGACCAAGGTGACCACTCACCTCGCTTTTTCTCTCAACCTGGCTAAGATTATTCCTCTCCGGTTTTTTATCCACAAAGACTTGTGTATGAATCTGTGTACAACTACTAGATATAGGGGATAACTTTGGAGAAATGACAAATTTCTAATTTCAAATTTCCAAACAAAATACGTCCCTCTCCCTTGCCTTCCCACCCCTAAATACATATAATAGGCCTGAATAAAGAATAGAGAATGTGGTATAAAAAGGATTTCACATTATTCTTCATTCTCAATTCTCTATTCTCATTATGGAATACACCGATTTTACCGACAATAACTCCGATATACTCCTCACACCTGTCGTAGCTGACATTGAAGAAGAAAAAATCGACATGACCCTGCGTCCGCAAGGGCTTTTTGAATTTGTCGGACAAAATCATATCAAAGAAGCATTGAGTATTTCTCTCGAAGCAGCCAAAAAACGAGAAGAACCGATGGAACATGTCCTTTTATATGGTAACCCTGGGCTTGGCAAAACCACGCTCGCACATATTATTGCCAAAGAAATGAATGTGAATATCAAAATGACATCCGGACCAGCCCTCGAGCGCGTGGGAGACATTGCTGCGATTCTCTCCAACCTGAGCCAGGGCGACGTGTTGTTTATTGATGAAATTCATCGCATGAACAAAACGATCGAAGAAGTGCTCTACTCTGCCATGGAAGACTTTGTGCTCGATATTATTGTAGGCAAAGGTCCAGCCGCTCGGACACTCCGTATGCCTCTTGAAAAATTCACCCTTATTGGAGCAACCACCAAGCTCAATCTGCTTTCTGGGCCACTCCGAGACCGTTTTGGTCATGTCTATCACCTTAAATTCTACGAACACGATGATATTGCCAATATTATTCGCCGAAATGCAGCTCTTCTAGAAGTAAATGTTGAACATACTGCAAGTACTACCATTGCTGAACGTGCGCGCCGTACCCCTCGCGTAGCCAATCGTCTCCTCAAACGGGTGCGAGATTATGCCGAAGTGCGCCATAATGGTATAATTACCGACGATATTGCGAAAAACGCCCTCGACCTTCTTCATATTGATGGGTATGGGCTTGATGAAGTTGATCGCAAGATCCTTTCATCCATTATTCACAATTTTTCAGGAGGTCCTGTTGGACTCAATACCCTGGCCGCGGCAATTGCAGAAGAAATGGAAACTATTGAAACGATTTACGAACCATATCTTCTTCAAATCGGTATGATTGAAAGAACACCACGAGGACGTAAGGCAACTCCGGCTGCCTATGACCATATTGGCGCAAAGCATACCTAAACGAGACTCATTTCATAATTTCCAATTACCCATTTTCAATTTCCAAATAAATCAATGCGTTTTTGCATGATTGAAAACTGAAAATTGAAAACTGAAAATTTATTCTTATGATTGCAATCCCTCTCTACGTCTTCTTTATTCTCTATCTCCTGGTTGTACTCGGATTTAGTATTATTTATTTTGTTCATCTCTATCATCTCGTTGCGACTGGATCGGTTACCCTTTTGAGTATTGCGATTGCGTTATTTGTCGGAGGAATGATGATACTTATCCTTGGATTCACTTTCCTTGCGCTCGCCGACGTGAGTTGGAGCACATCTATCCCTATTCTCAATCTCGACTGGTTCCCCGGCGTGTTTTCACCAAAAACTTTTTAATTTTCAATTATCAATGTTCGTTTCCCAATAAAAATCAATGCGCCTTTGCATGATTGAATATTGGAAATTGAACATTTGACATTTCTCCTATGCACCTCACCGCCTTTATCAAAAAGAAGCCGACCGAGCAAGTTGTCTACGTATTGCGCCGACATCCGCTTACTTTTTTACCATATATATTTCTTTTTATTGTTCTTCTTTTTGTTCCAATAGCTCTTTATGAGCTCATTTCCAATCTTTTTCCCGAAATTTTCCTTGGTCCAATCATTCATACACTCTCCATATTAGGAGCAAGTATTTTTTATTTGTCTGCCTGTCTATTTTTCTTCGGCCACTTCATTATGTACTACCTCGATGTATGGGTAGTGACAACAGAACGCATGATTGATATCGAACAGTTTGGTTTATTCTCACGTTCTATTTCTGAACTAGAATTATTTCAGGTCCAAGATGTGACAACTGATGTGCACGGCGTATTCCCAACATTTTTTAACTATGGCGATGTATCGGTAAAAACAGCATCAGAAAATACCGCCATTGTCGCCCGCCAAGTACACAATCCAAACCTTGTGCGAGAGACAATTGTCCGCCTTGCAGATCAAGATCGACGCACCCATCAACATGTTGAAAATCCGCCTTCTCCGGCACCATCTGTATGATGTTGTGGTTTTCATCTCTTCCTTTATCAACAAAAATACTCGGGATTTATTTTATTATCATTACCATAGTAACGTTTTTCTCTTTTGGTTTTGATAAAATGAAATCATTGCACGCAGGAGAATCTCGTGTCAGCGAACGAACTCTCTGGATTCTCACTTTTATTGGTGGATCAGTCGGCGCATTGGCAGGAATGAAATATTTTCGGCATAAGACGAAGAAAGTGTCGTTTCAAGTTGTGATTGCGATTATTCTCGTGGTGCAAATTTGGGCTACCTATCTTTTTTTCCGATAGAGCACTGGTAAAACGGATTGAACAGATTTGTATTTATCAAATCCGTGAATATCTGTCTAATCCGTTAAATCCGTGTTCTATTCTTTTTATGAACCTTCCTAAACTCGGCAGTTCTTTAACCAAAGCACATCACGACCTCCTCACAGCATTTGCCAAATCATGTCGTTCTTCCATTCTTCAAATGACCACAAACGCAGAAAGTGGCCATCCAGGCGGTTCTTTGTCATGCATTGATTATCTCTCACTCCTCTATTCCTTTATTATTTCCCAAACCGGAGAAAAAATAGTTATTTCAAACGGCCACATTTCTCCAGCCGTCTATGCGGTTCTAGCAGAACTCGGCTATATTCCCAAAAAAGAGGTTCTCGAAGGATTCCGCAAATCCGGATTTCCTTATGAGGGACATGTTGCCCGACAAGTACGGGGTGTTTGGTATAGCACCGGCCCATTAGCCACTGGCATTTCTGCTGCCGCCGGTTTTGCATTGGCAGAAAAATTAAAACTTGTAGAATCGGGTCGAGACCCGATTAAAAAATCAATTTCCAAAAAAGTATTTGGTATTATTGGCGACGGCGAATCCGAGGAAGGTCAAGTATATGAAA
>CAYGHM010000034.1:4584-10020 GCA_964349825.1 uncultured Gammaproteobacteria bacterium | reverse complement strand
ACCCGTCCATTTACTATATAGTCTGAGAGGTCGCGGGGGTGGATGTAGATAGGGGGTATGTGCTGGGAAGATTCTGAAATGAGGACTATTTGATTATTTTTTTTATCAAACATGAATTTTTTGATATTGGCCACATCATCGATTGTTGAGAGGACATAATCCCCATTTTTTGGTTTGCTATTGGCATTGTCGACAAGAACGTAGTCTCCATCGTCGATACTGTCTTCGGGGACTCCAATTTTTGCTCGGTTCATGGAATTACCGACTGCACGAATGGCAAAAATTGTTGTGGATCGCACATGAACCAAACTTTTGGACATTTTAAGGTAACCCTCTACTTGTTCATCGGCAAATATTGTTGCTTCACCACAATTTGCAGAGCCAAGAATCGGAATAGAAATAATTTTACTGTCACGGTTGGTACCGCTATTCATTTTTTCAATACTTTTTCTTCGTTTATCAATACGAATAAGCCCGCGTTTCGCGAGCTGTAATAAATGATGTTTGATTTTTTGTGGTTGCTCTGGCTCATCGATAAGTTCGCCGATTTCACGCAAGGTCAGGGCGCCGATTTTTTTCTTATCGATAATATTCAGCAATTTGGTCTGAATATCATGCATATAGGTATTTCCTCATTATAACAGATTTGAAAAATAGGACTATGTTAATGAGGTGTGAAAATAATGAATTACAGGCATGTTATCCACACAAGTTTCCTCATTGTATAGCCATTTTCTAGAGATGTCAACAGGTTTTCCACAGGTGCATAAATCATGACAAATATGACAAAATATAATTATTGACAAAGTTGACACACTGAGGGTGACATAAAGAAGAACTAAAGCCAAAGTTGGAATTATTGCATAAACAAAAAACCAGGCTTTACAGTCTGGTTTTTTGCCCTATTTGTGCACAGGTATGGAATGCCCCTTTGACGTGTGGGGCGCACTGTCGGTTTGAAATGTCCGACACATTATCGATCGAATGGCATTGTCCGATTCACCAGCCGCGCGATTGCGCTGAAAGAACCTTTGCCGCCTTGAGGGAGAAGAGGCGAAGTGCTGCCTTTCCCGATCAGGGTCAGCGCGCAAAGCGCAAGGTAGGTGGTGTTGCTTGCCAGGCGATGACCAAACCGTGGATGTGTGAGCTGGCTGCCGAGCGCCGCGAAGTCCAGGTTGTAGAAGAGTGTTGGGTCAGAAGTGACACTCCTTGCGGCTGCGACATTCTTTGTCCACCCTTCATTTCCGGGGACGAACGGCTTGGCCAGATACGGCCTGATGATCACGTGCGACCACCGCACAGTTGACCAGAGGCTTGTGCCAACCGTTTTGAGAAGCGTCCGCCAGTTTTCCTCTGGGAAACCGAGCACCATGAGCAATTCGGCTCTGATACCGAATTGGTGTGACAGTCGGATACACTCCTCGAGCTTGGTGAGAGTGTTGTGCGGTTTGTTCTGGGCTTGCCACACATTTTTGCTCGTTCCGTCCGATCCGAATCCGACACACCACAGACCGGCTTTCTGAAGCAGTTCGCCGAATTGTGGGATTTTTTTTGCTGCCCGGGTGAAGCTGGTAAGGCATGAGAGGCAGCGAACACGCATACGGATACCCGTTTCCTCCTGGACTTCGGCCAACACTTTGAGTTGTGTTTCGACCTCGGTCAGATTCTGGAAGAAGTCCAGGCTCGAGGCGTAGAAACGCAGTTCAGGAATACCTGCGTGTTGGGCGACTTCTGCCAGATACAGAAGGTCGTTCTTGAAGTGGCTGCTGGTCCGATGCGTTTCTGCTTCGTCTTTGCGCGCGGCGCAGAATGCGCAATTGAAACTGCACCCTTGCGAGGTTACCAGCGTCATTTCGTATCGTGCGTATAACACCAGCCGTTCCACGCCCATCGCCTGCCACACCGGATGGAAGGGCAGTCTGTAGGGAGAAGGAACAGATCCTTTCCAGCCGAGGATCGCCGCAAGATCACCGTTACTCCGAATCGGCACAGTGTTGGGAAGCTTGCCGTAAATACGGCTAAGTTCTTCGTCGGACAGCTTTTCGATGACCTGTCCGCCAAGCAGGATGGGAGCTACCGCGTTCACGGAACGCAGATATGGGATGAGAACGAGCGTTTCCGGGATGTAGGGCGCCCCCGTGAGCGTGATGCCGATGAATTCAGCCGCCTTGAGCGCGAGTTCCACCACTTCATCTTTCAGATGGTCGATGTTGAGGTCGATCACCGTGACGGCGTGCCCCATCGCCATCAGCGTGGCTGCGATCGCCGTGAGCGATCCGTTGAGGTAGATGAGTTTTCCTCCGTACGAGTGCTGGGGGTTGATGAGCACGATCTTCTTTTTGCTGTTCGACTGCATGATTGCACCACTCTTTGTGAAGGTTCGAGGGATTTCTTTTATGTCCTTCCCTTGGTGGACAATATCATCTTGCATTCTTTAGGAAAAATAATCAATAATGGCACCGACAGAATTATTAAATATTGACAAATTTTGGCTAATCTTATACAATATATCTGTCGTAATATATGCCGACAAAAATATGCAATATAGTAAAGTTTTTGAACAATTAGGCTTTGCTCCGAGTGAGACAAAAGTATATGTCGCCCTCCTGGAGCTTGATACAGCAAGCGTTCTTCAGATCGCCAAAAAATCTGGCATCAACCGGACTAGTTGCTACGATGTACTGGAACATTTAATGAAACGTGGATTAATAAGTAGATTTAAGAAAAAGAAGAAAATATATTTTTCCGCTGGAGATCCTCGACGTCTGCTCAGCTATTTGGATCGGGAAAAAGAGGAATTGGAAAAACAAATTAATCAGAAAAAAGAACAAATTAAACAAGTATTACCTGAACTGTCTTCACTTATTCGTCCGCAAAGCACCAAACCGAAAGTATCATTTTACGAAGGAGAAAAAGGGATGCGTGAAGCGTATGAGGATACACTTACTGCTAAAGGCGGTATCCTTGCTTTTGCAAATGTGCAAACAATGCACGAGGGTTTACCACATTTTTTCCCTGAATATTATACGCGCCGTACACAAGCGAGAATTCCGATCAAAGCAATTATTCCAAACAATACCGCATCCATCGAGCGCGCAAAAAAAGATAATGAAGAAATGCGTGAGTCAATAATTGTTGATGAGCAGATCCTTTCATTTTCCCCTGAAGTGAATATTTATAATAATAAAATGCTGATTGCCTCGTGGACAGAGAAAATGGCCATTATTATTGAATCAAAAGAATTGGCGGATTTACAAAGGCAAACATATGTACTGTTATGGAAATTACTCAAAGATAAAAAAACAAAAACACCCTTATAGAGAGGGTGTTTTTTACGACGTATAATTAATCTATACTACACGCTACAGAGGCGCCATTTATTACGGTCTACCTTGAAGGCTGATTCACTTTTAGTCCAATCAATAGCGGTGAGTGCATTATCATAAAGTAAATCGAGGTGATCCCAGAGCTAGGGCAAATAATAATGACGATGAGAAGCCCGAGAAAAAAATTACTTATAGAGAAAAGTCATGCTAGTGACTATTGTTCCATAGTTATTATAGCATAAATAAAAACACCGCACAGGGGCAGTCAGTTATGACCATTCTCCGGGGTAAATTGCTTTATATTGACAAAAAAATGATAATTCATTACAATGGAGCATATTGAATATACATATATACGCGGATGTCGTATAATGGTTATTATCTCGGCCTTCCAAGCCGATGATGCCGGTTCGATTCCGGTCATCCGCTCTTAGTCGCCACAGCTTTCCCAAGCGAAGGTGACTCTCAGCTCGCTAATTTAAAAATTTGCGAATAAGTGAAAGATAAATAGCGTTTGCCATATTTTCCTCCTTCGCCCTTTAGGGCTACGGCGGACACAGCGCGGGATAGAGCAGTTGGCAGCTCGTCGGGCTCATAACCCGAAGGTCGCGGGTTCGAGTCCCGCTCCCGCAACGAGGTCTCTTGAAGAGTTGACCTGTATCAGTTATAATATTGTTCATTACGCGGTAGTAGTTCAGTGGTAGAACGTCCCGACGTCACGTCGGGGAGGTCGCCGGTTCAAGTCCGGTCTGCCATGAACAGAAAACGTACCGTGAAAACAATAGATTCGTGTATATTCATGCGGTAGTAGTTCAGTGGTAGAACGCTTCCTTGCCAAGGAAGAGGTCGCCGGTTCAAGTCCGGTCTGCCGCTCATGTGCCCAAAGGCACAAGCATACTTTTTCTCTTTGGAGAATAATTTATCTTGAGCCACACAGTTCCTTATCAGACGTAATAAAAAGAGGATGGTATTTTAAAAGTATACACGGATACCAAGAGCGTCGTTATATAAATCAAAAATATACAAGCGCCAGTAGTTCAGTGGGATAGAACGTCCCGACGTCACGTCGGGGAGGTCGCCGGTTCAAGTCCGGTCTGCCGCTCGACACCATTTGGTGTTATAATGTTTATAGTTTAACGGCAGAACATCCCGACGTCACGTCAGGAAGGTCGCCGGTTCGATTCCGGTTAAACGTGCATGTTCTCCTATCTGCATAGATACCCCACCTGTGCAGGTTGAAGGAAAACAAAAACACCCTCTCTATAAGGGTGTTTTTGTTTTATTGACTTATTCTGTGAACCATATATCATTACTAGCTGCCGAATAGATACAACATTCTTTATACTATGCAGACTATTCTTGTCGTCCAATTTAGAACTGATGTTTCCGAACCGCACGATGAAGCGTGTATTCGTGCTTCAGTTGGTGCACATGTTGATCAACTGCAATTTATTAATGCAGTGAAAGAAACACTTCCATTAGAAATACCAAATGATGTAGTTGGAATTATTTTTAGTGGTAGTGGAGAATTTTTTTTAGGAAAAGGTGATGGGCAAGATACCTGGCTTCCGCAAACATTTTCTTTTTTAAACAAAGCAATGAAAAATAATATTCCCGTATTGGGAATATGTTTTGGGCATCAAATTATTTTGATGCATGAGGGTGCAGAGATCAAACAGGTTGAGGAGTGTCGTGAGGTCGGAACATTTACGATTACAAAAACAGACGCAGCGAAAGACGATCCTATTTTTTCTCAATTACCAACACAGTTTAAGGGTATGCTTGGTCACAAAGAGACTCCTGTAAATATGCCCCCGCATATTAAGATACTTGCATCCTCAGAACGTGTGCTTCCGCAAGCAATTCGGATTCAAGGCAAAGATGTGTGGAGTACGATGTTTCATCCGGAATTAACGTTGTCACGCATGGCAGAGCGTTTATATATGTTTCCAAATTACGCAGAAGATCCTTCACAGCTGGAAAAAACATTAGCTCTGTTTGAAGATACTCCTGACGCGGGAAAAGTACTCGTGGCGTTTGTGGAATATGCATTTTTGAAAGCGGGAGTAGAAATTATTGCAGATCCACCAGAGATAATTAATTTTTAATT
>CAYGHM010000034.1:0-4574 GCA_964349825.1 uncultured Gammaproteobacteria bacterium | reverse complement strand
TTTTTAATGACATACATTTTAAATTAAAAATTGAGATATAGTTTAAACATTGAAAATTTTTAATTAAAAATTATTTTATGTCACATCTGACGCATATTCAAAAAAATAAAGCTCATCTTGAACAACGCGCGCATATTCTTCGATGTATCCGTGAATTTTTTTGGTCTCAGAATTTTTTGGAAGTTGAAACGCCACTTATTCTTGGATTGCCTGGGCAAGAACCGTATTTGTCACCAATGAAAGTCTCGGTGCATAATGAAAAAGGAGAAATGCATCAAGGATATTTGCATACTTCACCGGAATACACCATGAAAAAAATGCTCGGTGCGGGATTTGAAAAAATATTTTCTCTCACAAAAACATTTCGTGATTATGAAAGTTTTGGTGGTACGCATAATCCGGAGTTTACCATGGTGGAATGGTATCGCAATAACCAAAACATGTACGATATCATGGACGATTGTGAAGCATTATTTGCATACATTAGTAAATATATAGCAGACATAAAAAAGCCGGGTGTTATTTTGTCACAAGAAACATGCGGGCATAATGCGAGCGATCAATGTTTTCGTTTTCTTGCACCGAGTGTGGTATTGGAACGGCCTTGGAAGCGTATTCACATGCGAGATTTGTGGCGTCAATATATTGGTGTGAATTTGGATGAGTATCTGACTGTAGACGCAATGCGAGAATTAAATATTCAGCAAGGGTTTAATCCGAAAGACGACGAACCGTATGAAGATTTGTTTTATCGATTATTTTTGAATAAGATTGAACCGTATTTGGGAGTACATGAACCGACTATTGTCCATCACTATCCATCTCAAATGGCAGCTCTGGCTCGTGTTGATGTAGATGATCCGAACTATGCCGAACGGTTTGAGATCTATATTGACGGTATAGAGCTTGCAAATGCCTTTGGTGAGCTCACTGACCCTGTGGAGCAGAAAAAACGGTTAGAGGAGGAGCAGGAGCATCGTAGACGATCAGGAAAAGACGTATTTGATGTGGACCAGGAGTTTATTGATGCCTTGGGCCATGTAAAATCGGCTGCCGGGATCGCTTTGGGTGTTGATCGTCTTGTTCAGTTATTTACGGGTTGCAAAAATATAGATGATGTGTTAGTGTTACCGGCATCTAAGCTATTCAATAAAGGCTAACATTAGCCTAGAAGGTAATAGTACGGTTATTAAATTCGTGCTTTGCCCGCCACAGCTTCTTAGCGACGGCGGGTGCCCTCTTAATTTTTACTCCTATGGGAGATACATCAGATATTCGCAGAGGTGCGGTGATCCGCCACAATAATGACCTTTATGTTGTTACTGTGTGTCAGTTTGTAAATCCGGGAAAGGGTTCAGCCTTTACCAAGACCAAGATGAAAAGTATTTCATCTGGAAAATCTATTGAAATTACCTATAAGAGTGGGGAAACCATAGATACGGTTCAGGTAAATCATGCGAACATGCAGTTTCTCTACAAAAATGCGAATTTGTATTCATTCATGAAAAAGGATGATTACGAAACCGTTGATGTGGACGAAGGCATTGTTGGCGAGGATGCAAAATACCTCAAAGAAGGATTGGAAGTAGTTGCCTCAACTCATGAAGACAATGTCGTGGCGATTCAGATTCCAAAGAAGATTACCTACGTGGTTGCCGAAGCTGCTCCTGCAGTGAAAGGTGATTCTGCAAGTGGTAATGTAACCAAAGAAGTTATTCTTGATAATGGTCACAAGGTGCAGGTGCCTATTTTCATCAAACAAGGAGAAGAAATTATTGTGAATACAGATACGGATGAATACGGTGGGCGAGTACAGTAATTATAAAAACGTAAAAGCTCTAAAACAAAATCCTCCGACTATAGTCGGAGGATTTTTGAAATTAAATGGTGGGGTAATGTGCACTTCACCCGGACTTCGTCTCGGCCTCCCCTTGGCAGGGAGGAATATAGTGGTCTTAAGTTTGTTTGGTAATTGGAAATTGAGAATTAGTAATTTCTGTGGATGTTTGTCCCCGCCGTGCTTGCGCTCGAACGAGGCAAACACGGTTGCGGGGGGGCACTGTACAGCTTGATCCGGATCAGGCTGCCAATGATATAAAACTCCTTGGGGGTCCGTGAACCCGCGTCATCAGGGTGAGCAGAAAGTGCGTGCGCACTTCGCGCGTCTCCTGTACGATTTTTGGAATGTCCAACTTCATGCTCCCGTCCATCATCTTCCGACGGAAGGTGAACCAGAGCTGAAGCGAATGGGCTTCCAGGTACAGGATTGTTCCGGTTTGACCATCCTTCAAGCAGGGCGTGTTTTTTCCACCCATGACAGCCGTCGCACCATTGCGTTCGGCGAACGCCACGATTGCAGATGGGTCGAGGTCCTTCTTGCCGATTCGTACATGCTTTTGTTTGCAGATGATAACGATGCGCATGGCGGGACTCCTGGACGGGGGTGTGGTGGAAAAAGAGCTGAGGGAATCCATATTTTAGCGTTTCCTATAAAAAAAGCAATACCGCCCGGGGGAGGGCGGTATTGTTAAAGAGTTATTTATTTTTTTGGCATGGCTGTTTCATCCATATAAAGCAGTTCCCAAATATGTCCATCCAGATCTTCAAAAGCGCGAGTGTACATCCATCCATGGTCCTGTGTTTCTCTTGGCTCTCGTCCGCCAGCTTCGACGGCCAAGTTTACCAGTTCATCTACTTTTTCTCGGTTTTCAACAGAGAGTGCATTTAATACCTCAGTAGTATTATGTGCGTTGCTGATCTCTTTTTTAATAAATGTTTTGAAGAATGGCTCTGTCAAAAGCATGACAAAAATATTTTCGCCAATAATCATGCAAGTAGCTTTTTCATCAGTAAATTGAGGATTGAATGTGAATCCAAGTTTGGTGAAGAACGCGATTGTTTTATTGAGATCTTTTACTGGTAAATTAACGAAGATTTGTTTTACCATATAATTTTAATTATTTTTTTTTACTTTTTTATTACATCAATAACATGTTTTTCAATTGCAGTTGCATCGATGCTTGCTGCGCGATATAAATCTTTTGCTGTGCCGGATAATTGATATTGTTCCACACCGATCATGGTATAACTTTCCGGATGGATATTGAGTGATATAAGATGTCGTGCGAGCTGTCCGCCCAATCCAGAGAGGGTATTATGGTCTTCCACTGTTACTACGCGCTTGGTTTTTTTGATTGAAGTCGCAAGTGTATCATCAAATTTTTTGATTGAACTCACAATAATAATTTCAGCAGAAATACCGCGGGCTTTTAATGATTCATGGGCACGCAAGGCTTCAATAACAGTTGCGCCCATTGCGGCAATAGTTATATCGTTGCCGGCACGAAGTACCTCACATTTACCATATACATATTCATAATTCGCGTCAAAGAAAATGTCGCCGTTTTGCTTGGTGAGCACAGGAATTTTATGTCGTCCCATGCGGACATACATATTTCCTGTATGTGATGCGGCATAGCGAATCATACGATCACAATGGTTTGGATCACTTGGTTCCATTTGCTCTGTATTGAATAATCCGAGCATAGATCCAGAATCATCAATAGCTTGATGCGTTGGACCATCTTCACCAACAGAGAGTCCACAATGTGTTGCCACCATTTTTACATTGGTATGGTTTACGTCATTTACCCGCGCTTGATCTTTTGCACGACTGGTCATGAATGCGCCGAATGTGGAGCAGAAGGGAATAAATCCATTTAAACTTAATCCACCAGAACAAGACACCATATGTTGTTCTGCAATGCCGCATTCAATATGACGTTCGGGAATTTCTTCCTGGACATAATTTGTTTTCACTGATTCAGCAAGATCTGCAGTGAGCGCAACAATGTTTTTATTTTTCTTTGCAAGATCAAGAAGCGCTTTGCCATATGCGGTTCGGCAATCCATGAGTTCATCAGCTTTGTATACAATAGGTTTGCCGATCTTTACTTTTTTATTCAACACGCCAGTTTGTGTGAATTCTGGTTTTTGTGGTTTCCATTTAATTTGTTTTTTGAATGCGGCAAGAAGGAGAGACTCTTTGTCATTCAATGTTAATTGCTCTAATGCTGGTGCAATATCTTCTTGTTTTGCTGCCTTGCCATGCCAGGTTGCATGATGTTTTTTCCCCTCGCGTTCCATAAATGGCACACCTTTTCCCATAATCGTATTACCGAGAAGAAGGGTTGGTTTGCCTTTGGTCGCGTAGGCCGATGCCAGCGCTTGCCACATGGCTTTATAGTTATGCCCGTCCACTACAATGACGTTCCAGCCCGCGGCAGCGAATAATTTCTTTGGATTCAGTGGCATAATGTTTGCCAGACTATTGCTTAGCTGAACGCGGTTGTAATCCATGAATACAATAAAATTGTCGAGTTTATATTTTGCGGCAAAATTCATCATTTCATATACTTGGCCTTCTTCGGATTCGCCGTCGCCAATAATACCAAATACCTTTTGGGGAGTGATCAGGCCAGGGCCTGATCCTACAAGTTTTAATTTTTCTGCCAATGCAAAACCGGCGGCAGCAGAAATGCCGGTGGCTAATGGGCCGGTACTATACCAAACAC
>CAYGHM010000033.1:0-10351 GCA_964349825.1 uncultured Gammaproteobacteria bacterium | reverse complement strand
AGATGGTAATATATTGGTAGACTATAACGTATTTTGGAGATTGGGGCAAGAATGAAGTTTATTAAAGGAAATAAAAAAATACCTGATATCAGGTATTTTTTTATATTTATAATCGTTCCATCCAATGCTTATCCACTTCAACTTCAAGTTCTAAGAAAATTTTCTTTCCCACAGCTTGTTCGAGTTCGCGGCGAGCCATAAGGCCGATTTCCTTGATTTTTGTACCACCTTTGCCGATGATAATTTTTTTGTAGCGAATATCATTGGTCAAAACACGGGCGTGGATTACAGTAACATCCGGTTTTTCTTCCACGAGATCTACATCAACACTCATTGAATAGGGGACTTCTTTGTCAAATACAGAAAATACTTTTTCACGAATGATTTCTGCGATCCAGAATTCTTTATTAACATTGGTCCACTGATCCGAAGGGTAAAGCTCGTCGCCTTCTGGTAAGAGTTCAATTACTTTATCTCGGAGCGGTTGAATATGACTTGCGCGCAATGCAGAAAGTTTGAACATGGCGTCAAAATCATTTGCCCAAGCTTGGTATTCTGGCTGAGAGGTGCGCTGATCTTTAGGCAGATCACTTTTATTGATAACGAGGATTTTTGGAATAGGGAGATGGCGGATCATACCGTAGACAGACCGTTCTTCCTGGCCGATTTCACGGGTGGGGTCCACAACGTAGATAATCACATCAATATCTTTGAGCGCTTCTGTGACTTTTCCAATGAGTTTTCCAGAAAGAGGATTTTTCTTATCCTTAAAGACACCAGGGGTATCAACGAAGACCGCCTGTCCATATGGGCTATTCATAACCCCGTGAATAATATGTCGAGTCATCTGGGCACGGAAGCTGGTGGCGGCAATTTTGGTCCCAACCAAGGTATTCATCAAGGTTGATTTCCCCACATTGGAGCGTCCTACGAGGACAACTAATCCGCTTTTTTTGGGCATTTCGACGTTTTCTACTGGTTCAAATATTGCGTCTGACATATAACTAAGGTAATCGGGCAGCAATAGGATATTGGTGCCCCACATAATAAAGAAAGGATATACTAGCATAACCTTGAGAAAATTTCAAGGGCTTGGTATACTCCCCAGAGGCATATCGAATTATCAATTTTCAATTTCCATTGAGAGTACGGTACAAGGCATTTTATTGAAAATTGGAAATTGAGAATTGAAAATTATACTGTATGAAAGTAATCCTCCTGAAGGACATTCAAGGAACAGGCAAAAAAGGCGACATAAAAGATGTATCGGATGGTTTTGGTCGCAATTTTTTGATTAAGAATAAAATGGCTGTTTTGGCCACCCCACAGGCAGAACGACAATTGCAGCAACAGGAGTTACGTAAAGAAAAAATAAAACAGACTGAAGAAAAGGGTGATCGTAAAATAGTATCTTTCTTGAATGGGAGAGAAATCGAGATGACAGCAAAAATTACTGAGGAAGGTCGTTTATATGCGGCACTTACACCAAAGAAGATTGCCGAACACATACATAAAGAATACGGCTTGGCTGTGGATTCCGAATCAATTATTTTGGAAGAACCTATTAAAGAAATAGGTGAACATCGTGTCGAGCTTGATTTGGGTGCTGGATTGAATGCCTTATTTAGTATCATTGTCTCTGAACAAGAATAGATACCCGCCGCAACTGGCGGGATTTTTTTATATACGTTAATAGCCATTGAATATTCATGATAGAGGATGTATTATACTTCCGATATTCACTACTTTTATTTATAGATATTTTCTGATTCTCATACTCTATGGCAAAAAAAGTTCGCAAGTTCATCTTTGTTGTTGGGGGTGTTATGAGTGGTGTTGGAAAAGGAGTGACTTCTGCATCTATTGGGACTCTTTTGACGGCCAAGGGATTTACCGTCACCGCGTTGAAAGCTGATCCATATATCAATCTTGATGCGGGAACAATGAATCCAACCGAACATGGTGAGGTATATGTCACTGATGATGGGGATGAGACTGATCAGGACATGGGAAATTACGAACGATTTTTAGATATCGATTTATTGTCTACCAATTACATGACTACGGGGCGTGTCTACCAAACCGTGATCGACAATGAACGAAAAATGAAATACAAAGGAAAGTGCGTGGAAGTTGTTCCTCATATTCCAGAAGAAATTTTACATCGTATTCATCGTGCAGCTGATTTGAGCAATGCGGATGTTACCATTATTGAAGTGGGCGGAACAGTAGGGGAATACCAGAATATTTTATTTTTGGAAGCGGCCAGAATGCTCAAGCTAGAGAGGCCAAATGATGTAGCTTTTGTCTTAGTGAGTTATTTGCCAGTACCGAGCCATCTGGGTGAAATGAAGACAAAGCCAACACAACACGCGGCACGAACGTTGAATAGCACGGGTATTAATGCAGATTTTATTATTGCTCGCGGTCCAGAAATGCTTGATAAACCACGTGCGGAAAAACTAGCTACCTTTTGTGGGGTACCAAAAGACCATTGTATTTCTGCGCCTGATGCAAAATCAATTTATCATGTGCCAATTATTCTTGAAGAACAGGATTTTGGTGGTAAACTACTAAAATTACTTAAACTTCGCGCCAAGAAACAGGATTTGGTAGAATGGCGTGCATTTGTGAAAAAAATTGAGAATGTAAAAAAGGAAGTGCAAATTGCCGTGGTTGGAAAATATTTTGGAACGGGGCAGTATACATTGTCTGACTCTTATATATCTGTAATTGAAGCGGTGAAGCATGCAGCTTGGTTTCATAATGCAAAACCAGTTATGCATTGGATTGATAGTGAGGAATTTGAAAAAGATCCAAAAAAGTTGAAAGAATTATCTTCTTACGATGGAATAATTGTGCCGGGAGGATTTGGTTCACGCGGTGTAGAAGGTATTATCATGACCATTAAGTATGCTCGTGAGCATCGCTTGCCATATTTTGGACTTTGTTACGGAATGCAACTTGCTTGTATTGAATTTGCTCGGCATGTTATGGGGAAGAAAGGCGCGAATACTATGGAAATAGATCCAAAAACACCGCATCCAATCGTTATTGTCAATCCACACCAAGCAATGAATATCAAAGAAAATAGATATGGTGGCACCATGCGTCTTGGCGCGTATACTGCAGCACTCCGCAAAGGTAGTAAAGTAGCCAAAGCATATGGAGAAGATATGGTATCAGAACGTCATCGCCACCGTTATGAATTTAATAATGTGTATCGAGAAGAAATGGATAAAGCAGGGTTGGAAGTTGTGGGTATTAATCCGGAAACAGATCTCGTCGAATTTGTTGAATTAAAAGATCATCCGTTTTTTGTCGGAACGCAGGCACATCCGGAATTTAAATCTCGTCCGATGCGACCACACCCACTGTTCCGAGAGTTTGTAAAAGCGTGTATAGGTGGAAAGAAATAGTACCATTGCAAAGTAAAAAAGTTTTTTGCCTATTTGAATATTTGCGTATTAAAAAACCGATCATTGAAGATCGGTTTTTATTTATTATATTTACTCTTTTCTTTTTTCTATCTTTTGTCCCTCACTTGTATCGAGTACATCAAATCCTAGTTTGGCAATTTCATCTCGGAGACGATCACTCTCTGCCCAGTTTTTATTGGCTCTTGCTTGTGTTCGTTCATCCATGAGTGCTTGAACCATATCTGGAACTTCATAAGGCACTTCTTCAATATCGTGAAGTTTGAGTCCTAATACCTTATCAAACTTTACTATGGTTTGGAGATTGATCGTATGTTCTTTTAGTGCCTTCCACACAAGTGCCAATGCTTCTGGCATATTTAAATCATCATTGATCAGGTCGTAGAATTCTTGTTCCAAAGCATGATTTGCTTGAATATTTGGATCAATTTGTTTTACCGTATTTCGTAAGCGTTCTAATCCATTTCCCGCTGCTTCGAGTGCTTCCCAAGTAAAGTTAATCTGTTTTCGATAATGGCCCTGAAGGAGGAAATAGCGATAGGTCATTGGTGAGAATCCTTTTTCGATAATTGTTTGTAAGGTGATGAAATTTTCTCCTGATTTTGCCATTTTATCATTGTCTATCAGAAGAAATTCTCCATGCATCCAATAGCGAACCCATGGATGTTTTCCTATCGCTGCTTCTGACTGCGCGATTTCATTGGTGTGATGAACGGGAATATGATCAATACCGCCACAATGAATATCAAAATGATCACCAAGATATTTCATGCTCATGGCAGAACATTCGATGTGCCAGCCTGGAAATCCTTTTCGACCAAACGCCATCCATTCCATTTGTCTAGTCTCTCCTTCTGGCGTAAATTTCCATAATGCAAAATCCCGAGGATTTTTTTTCTCGCCCATATCAACACGGGCTCCTGCTTTGAGTTCCTGTTTGTCGAGTCCAGCAAGTTTTCCGTAATCCGGGAGTTTAGTGGTATCAAAATAAATACCGTCTTTGGTTTCGTAGGTAAATCCTTTGTCGATTAATGTTTCTACCAGTGCTATTTGTTCTGTGATATGGTCGGTTGCTTTGCAAAGCACATTTGGTTCCAGTATATCGAGTAATTCCATATCATGATGAAATGCATCGGTATAGAATGCTGCGATTTCCCAGGCACTTTTCCCTTCACGGCGAGCACCTTTTTCCATTTTATCTTCTCCTTCATCGGCGTCATCCGTAAGGTGACCCACATCCGTAATATTCATGATGTGGTTTACTTTGTATCCGTCATATTTGAGCACGCGTTTTAAAATGTCCTCAAACAGGTAGGTTCTGAGATTTCCAATATGAGGATAATTATATACTGTCGGGCCACAAGTATAGATACCAACATGGCCGATATTGATCGGATGAAACTCTTCTTTTTTCCGGGTTAACGTATTATAAAGATGGAGCATACAGTTGGTTCATAAGTAGAATTCTTAGTATAGGGTGAAAGTCAAGCGATGTAAAGGGATCAACTGCTTAAAATGTCTATACAATCTTTATTGCGTATGTTTATTATTTTGTTGCCACCTATCGATATTATGTATAAATAATTATACCGACCTATTGTTTTTCTTATCCGGACTTGTGTTATTAGTGAAATATTATGAAATATGCTATACTCGATCCATATTATATCTTCCTATGAGTTTATTTTCACCTAAATCAAACGGATATCTCGGTGTCGATATTGGCGCTGACGGTATAAAATTAGTGCAATTAAATAAAACCAAAGGACGCCCGCAGTTATGGACGTATGGCATGGTAAAAGAAAAAATGAATATTCATTTGGAGGCGCCTCCAAAAGATATGTCTCCAAGAAATTCTTTTACTACCCCAACACCTGATAATAAAATTTCTCTCGCACAGCCTTTTGTTGGTGATATTCAACTCAATGCAGGAAACGAGGCAGAAGTAGAACGATTTGCAAAATTACTCAAAACATTAGTAAAAGAATCGCGAGTAACGACAAATATTGCAACGGCAAGTCTCCCTGTATCATATATTTTTCATACGGTAATGACGATGCCGAAGAGTGAACCGGCAGAAATTCAACGTATTGCGCAGGCGGAGGTAGTCAAATTTTTGTCACGTCCAGAAGATGAAATGCAGATTGCGCATCAGATCATTCCTCAAAATGAACAGGAAAAGAAACAAAAATACATGCGTGTTTTGGTAACTGCGGCACCAAAACCATTGGTAGCTTTCTATTCAGCGGTATTTTCAAAAGCAGGACTACAACTTCAAGAATTGGAAACAGAAGCATTTGCCGAAGAACGTTCTTTGGTTGGAAAAGACAAAACCACATCCATGATCGTTGATATTGGCGCAGAGCGAACCAACTTTTTTATCATTGATCAAGGCTTACCAATGACACATCGAAGTATTCAAGAAGGCGGCGCAAGATTCCAAGAAGCATTAGCTGAAATTCTTGATGTTGATCCGGTATTAGTGGCCCAGATGAAAAAAGATTTGTCTCGCGTTCCGCGCGGAGCAATTACGTCTACTGTTTTTGATAATGCCATTGACGCCATGGTAAAAGAAATCCAATATAGTTTTGATGTGTTTCTTACCCAATTGGGAAATGAGAATAAGCGGCCAGAAAAAATTATTCTTACGGGCGGGGCATGTCTTATTCCAATTATTCAAGAACGATTGCAAGAAGCATTTTCAATGAAAGTGTTTGTCGGTGATCCGTGGGCTCGTGTTGTGTATCAACAGAGATTAAGACCGGTGCTTGATAGTGTTGGTCCTCGTATGGCAGTAGCAATTGGACTTGCGATGAGAAATATTGTGGAGTAACCTATCCACAAGCAGCATTCCCTAGTTGCTAGGGATAACGTATAATGGAGTCACATAAATGTTTTATCTATGGCAAAGGCAAAAGAAAAAAATGAACAAGTACATGTCCTTCTTGTCGAAGATGATGCTTTTTTGGCAAATATTTATCAGACAAAATTTGAAATGGAAAAATTCAAAGTTACTCATGCTGATAATGGTGAGGACGGATTAATTCAGGCAAAGAAAAAAAAGCCTGATATTATTCTTCTTGATGTCTTGATGCCAAAAATGGATGGATTTACTGTATTAAAAAAATTGAAAGAAGATGGGGAAGTGAAGGATATCCCAGTTATTTTGCTTACTAATTTGGGACAGAAAGACGATGTAGATAAAGGATTGGAATTAGGAGCCGTTGATTATCTGATCAAGGCACATTTTAAACCATCAGAAACGGTGGCAAAAGTGAAAAAGGCTCTTGGGATGAAATAAAATTATTTGTTATTCATTTTTTTAAGTATTTTTATGCGTACATCCGCGTTGTCGAACAAAAAAGGGTTTACGTTGATCGAACTTTTAGTCGTTATTGCGATTATTGGTTTATTATCAACACTTGCTGTTATTGCTCTTGGGTCAGCCCGAACAAAAGCACGAGATGCAAAACGTTTATCTGATTTGAAGCAAGTTCAGACCGCACTTGAGTTGTATTACACAGACAAAGCAGCATATCCAACAGCTGCTGTAGCGATCACTCTTGGAACTGGCAGTGCCGTATGTCTCGATAATACCGCTGCTGGATGGGCGGCAACTTGTACTAGTCCATATATGGGACTTGTACCAAAAGACCCAGGAAGTACGACATATACTTACACATCAGCAGATGGAACGAACTATACCATTACCGCGACTTTGGAAGGAACAATGGGTGGTTTAAACGCCGGAGCAGTACAGGCAACTCCATCTGGACTTAAGAACAGTTAATCGTTTATTGGTTTACCAAACGCCCTCTAGATTTAGGGGGCGTTTTTTGTTATAATGGTGCTACTTATTAGTACGCTATGGTCCTATTTTTATTACTTTTTCTTTTTCTCCTCGGTCTTATCATCGGGAGTTTTTTGAATGCGTGGATATGGCGGACGAGACATGGTAAATCAATAGCGCATGGGCGATCGATGTGTCCGGATTGTAAGCGTACACTTGGTTTTTTTGATTTAGTTCCGGTTGTTAGTTATATTTTTCTCAAAGGGAAATGTCGGTATTGCCACAAGCATATTTCAGTTCAGTATCCATTGGTTGAAATTGTTACCGGTCTATTATTTGCTTGTATTGGGTATATGTATTGGGATGTGGGGCTTATATCGAATGTAATATTTACACGGGACCTCATTATTGTCGCATTACTAGTTGCTATTTTTGTTTACGATTTTTTGTATATGGAAATACTGGATCGGATGACGACGATTCCAGCAATTGTTCTTTTTATATTGTCTCTTTTTTTTGGATGGAATGAGTGGGGGCGGATGCTTGTCGGTATAGGCATTGGAGCTGGATTTTTTTTGCTACAGTATGTATTATCAAAGGGTAAATGGATTGGGGGCGGCGATATTCGTCTCGGATTGTTTATGGGAGTTATACTCGGTTATCCCCGCATTATTCTTGCATTATTTATAGCCTATATTATCGGTGCCGCAGTAAGTCTCGTTTTAATTGCCATGAAGAAAAAACAGCTCGTAAGCGAAACACCATTTGGCACCTATCTCACCATTGCTACTTTTATTGCCATGCTATGGGGGGATAAGATTGTGACGTGGTATGTAGGTATGCTCGGACTTTAGTAACATACGAACTACGAAAAATACGAAATTACGAAATAAAATACAGAACATACCTGCCTGCCGGCAAGGCAGGGATGACACAGATTAAACAGATTTTCACAGATGTGAATTTTCTCTGTTTCGTACTTTCGTATTTTTCGTAGTTCGCATGTTTATTACACTATTATGACCATAAAACAACTCTCACAACATATACATAATCTTCGTGATCAGATTAATGATCTTCGCTATCGGTATCATGTACTGAACGATCCGGAAGTAACAGATGCAATGTATGATGGGCTCATGTATGAGCTCAAGAATATTGAACGCGAGCATCCGGAACTGGTGACGCCAGATTCACCGACGCAGCGTGTTGCAGGAAAACCGCTTGATAAATTTGAAAAAGTAGAACATACCGTACCACAATGGTCTTTTAATGATGCGTTTTCAGAAGAAGATATTAAAGACTGGCAAGAACGTATTTTGAAAATGCTTGAAAAAGAATTAGGGAAACGGCCAATGGATTTGTCATATGTCTGTGAATTGAAAATAGATGGTCTGCATATGGTATTGACGTATGAACAGGGCAAATTAATCACGGCAGCAACGCGTGGAGATGGTCGTGTTGGAGAAAATGTGACGCAAAATGTAAAAACTATCATGTCGGTACCACTTGAACTTGTTCAACCGATCGATATTATCGTTGAAGGAGAGGTGTGGATGAAACATACGGTTCTAGATGAAATTAATGAAGAAAGAAAAAAGACAGGTGAATTATTGTTTGCCAATCCGCGTAATGCGGCAGCCGGAACAATGCGTCAACTTGATGCGCAAATTGTTGCAGATAGAAAATTGCAGATGACCGTCTATGATATTTCTAGTAATAATGCTCCGGACACACAAGAGCAGGAATTATTATTATTGAAAAAATTAGGGTTTAAAACAGATGCAGAATGGCGTGTGTGTACCAATACCGAAGATATCATGACATTTTATGATATATGGAAGAAAGAAAAACATAGCCGTGATTTTTGGGTAGACGGCGTTGTTATTAAAGTGAATCAAAAAAAATATCAGAATGCCCTTGGGTTTACGGGAAAAGCCCCTCGTTGGGCGATTGCGTTTAAATTTCCAGCAGAACAAGGGACGACGAAGATTAAAGAGATTTATGTACAAGTAGGGCGAACAGGCGCGCTTACACCCGTTGCGCTTATGGAACCAGTACAACTTGCGGGCACCACGGTGACCCATGCGACGCTGCATAATTTTGAAGAAATTGAGCGACTAGATGTACGTGTAGGGGATACGGTTGTGGTGGAAAAAGCCGGTGACATTATTCCAAAAGTCATTCGTGTGCTGGAAAAAATGCGCACGGGAAAGGAAAAGAAAGTAAAAGAACCGACCGTCTGTCCGATTTGTCATTCCAATGTACAGCGTCAGACAATTTCAGATAAAAATAGAGAAGCATCCGCGGCATTATTTTGTGTTAATCCAAATTGTTATGCGCAAGAAGTGGAACGCATGATTCATTTTGTGTCAAAACGGGCTTTTGATATCGATGGGCTTGGTGAAAAAATCGTGGAACAGTTATTGAATGAGGGAATTATAAAAAATGCTGCTGATATTTTTGTGCTGAAGCAGGGTGATCTCGAACCGTTGGAACGATTTGCCGAAAAGTCAGCACAAAATTTAATTGAGGCTATTGCTGCGGCAAAAAAAGTGACACTCGCACGATTTGTGTATGCGCTTGGCATTCGTCATGTGGGAGAGGAAACAGCCATTCGTTTGGCAAAACATTTTCAGTCGCTTGATGCGATTATTCATGTGGGTCAGGAAGAATTGGAACAGGTATCGGATGTCGGTCCTCGTGTGGCAGAATCGATTGTAGAATATTTTTCCCATAAAGAAAATCAAAAATTGCTGCAAGATTTATTGAAAAATGGCGTAACTATTGTTTCACAACGAACAACACAAAAAAAAGACACACCAATTTCTGGTAAAACATTTGTGTTTACTGGAGGAATGGAAGAATTTACCCGTGACGGTGCAAAAGATTTGGTCCGTGAGATGGGTGGAGAGATATCTGAGTCAGTCAGTAAAAAAACTGATTATGTTGTGGTTGGTAGTGATCCTGGTAGTAAATATGAAAAGGCGAAGAAATTGGGTGTGACTGTTTTGACCGAGGGAGAGTTTAAGAAATTGGTAAGTTAGAAGTTTTTTGAAATAGGTGGGCCATCCTTAACGTCATCTCGAACAAAGTCCCCGAAGTGAGAGATCTTTAATACAAT
>CAYGHM010000032.1:9244-11201 GCA_964349825.1 uncultured Gammaproteobacteria bacterium | reverse complement strand
AAATCCGACATTCCGCAGCTCATATGCTTGCGGCTGCCGTGCAGGAATTGTATCCGGGCGTGAAGCTTGGTATTGGGCCAGCGATTGACACAGGGTTTTATTATGATTTTCAATTTCCAGAAGGCGTTTCATTTTCTGAAAATGATTTGGAAAAAGTGGAAGCAACGATGCGACGCATTGTAGAAGGAAAACATCAGTTCGTTGGGCGATCAGTAAGTGCTGATCAGGCAAAAGAAGAGGAAAAAGATCAGCCGTTTAAAATTGAACTTATCGAAGAATTTGCTGCGGATGGAAAAGAATTGACCATGTACGAGAGCGGTCCATTTAAAGATCTCTGTCGTGGTGGTCATGTAGATAGTACACAAGAAATTCCACTTGAAGGATTGAAATTGGATCGTGTTGCAGGGGCGTACTGGCGCGGAAGTGAAAAGAATCCGATGTTGACTCGTATTTACGGATTATTATTTGCCACCAAAGAAGAATTGGAAAAACATTTGGAAATGGTAGAACAAGCCAAACTTCGTGATCATCGAAAAATCGGAAAAGAGCAATCATTATTTTTCATTGATGAGATGGTTGGCAAAGGATTGGTTATGTGGTTGCCAAATGGTACAACTATTCGGAATGAAATTGAACGATTTGCCGTAGAAAAAGAAACTGAGGGTGGGTATGTTCGTGTTTCCACACCACACATGGCAAAAGAAGAATTATTTTTGACATCAGGACATTTGCCATACTATAAAGATGGCATGTATCCGCCAATGGTCATGGATGACGGGACGTATTATATGAAAGCGATGAACTGTCCGCATCACCATATTATCTATAAGCATGAATTGCATAGCTATCGTGACTTGCCATTGCGTATTGCAGAATACGGAACAGTGTATCGCAATGAACTTTCTGGAACACTTGCAGGGTTATTGCGTGTGCGTGGCTTGAGCATGAATGATGCGCACATTTATTGCCGCAAAGATCAAATTAAAGATGAGTTTAAAAAAGTCATGGTACTCATGATGGATTATTTCAAAGTATTTGGTTTGGAAAATTATTGGTTCCGCTTATCAAAGTGGAGTCCGGAACATCTTGATAAATATATTAACCAGCCAGAAAACTGGGAACATAGTCAGGGCGTCATTCGCGAAGTGCTTGAGGAAATGCAGGTGCGATTTACTGAAGTTGATGATGAGGCGGCATTTTACGGACCGAAAGTTGATGTGCAGTTTACCTCAGCTATTGGACGAGAAGAAACCATGTCAACGGTTCAGCTGGATTTCTTGGCAAAAGAACGATTTGGTTTGCAGTACATGGATGAATCAAGTACCCAGAACAGCGAAGTATTTGTTATTCACCGCGCGCCACTTTCAACTCATGAACGATTCATGGCTTTCTTAATTGAGCACTACGCAGGCGTTTGGCCGGTATGGCTCGCTCCAATCCAAATTCAACTTGTTCCGGTCTCTGCGAAGCATGTGGAGCGTGCAGAGGCATTGGGAGCAGAACTTCGCGGTATGAATATCCGTGTTGCGGTTGATGGAGCAGATGAAACGGTCGGCAATAAAGTTCGGAAAGCTGTTGGACAAAAAACACCATATATTGTCGTGATGGGAGACCGAGAACTTGGTGGAGAAGAATGGACCATTCGCGTACGTGGGCAGGAAGAGCAATTGAAAATGCCGAAAGAGATATTTTTGGCAAAAGTACAAAAAGAAAATAAAGAAAGAAGTATGTAAAACCGGGGTCTCCCCGGTTTTTTTATGTACTATTTGACTGTACAATATGTACACGTAAACCCTTGTATTATTTAGATTTTTCTATATAATTGTGGAGAAGTATTCTGGATTCAGAATAGAGAATAATGAATAAAGGACAATGAATTTTATTCTCTATTCTCTATTCTTCATTCCCTATTCCCTTTCCCTATTCTGGTTTATATGACCCATCTGGAATCACAATT
>CAYGHM010000032.1:0-9144 GCA_964349825.1 uncultured Gammaproteobacteria bacterium | reverse complement strand
ATTCCCTATTCCCTTTCCCTATTCTGGTTTATATGACCCATCTGGAATCACAATTACCTAAAATTATTGTATTAGTTGGACCGACCGCATCGGGAAAGACGTCGTGGAGTTTGCAATTAGCAGAAAAATTTTCTGGAGAAATTATTTCAGCAGACTCGCGACAGATATATCGAAAAATGACCATTGGAACAGCAAAGGTGCAGGGAGAATGGAAATGGAATGGATTGCGCCGCACGTATATGGTCGGCGATACCGTGCATCATCTGATTGATTTTCTTGATCCAGGAAAATTGTTCACTGTGGCAGAGTTTCGTGATAAGGCAGTAAAATATGTGAAGCTCGCTACGAGTAATAAACGTATACCAATTATTGTTGGGGGGACAGGTCTTTATGTTGACGCCTTGGTTGATAATTATATTATCCCAAAAGTAACACCAAATAAAAAATTGCGCCAAAGTCTTGATCACAAAACAACCGATGAACTTATGACCTTGCTCGGCCAAATGGATCCAGAAACCGCAGAGCGTATTGATAGTAAGAATAAACGACGATTAATCCGTGCACTTGAGGTATGTATTTTTACTGGCGAACCCTTCTCTGCACAACGTATGAAAGGGGAGGCTCTTTTTTATCCACTTATCATTGGGGTGGATGTTCCTCGCGATATTTTGTATAATCGTATTGACACCCGTATTGATGAAATGATGGTTCAAGGTTTGGAACAGGAAGTTCGGGCATTGATTCGACAAAGATACAGCTGGGATATGCCGAGTATGAATGGTATTGGGTATAAAGAATTTCGAGAGTATTTTGAAGGAACATGCAGTCTCGAAACCGCAGTGGAATTACTGAAGCGGGATACGCGCCGTCTGGCAAAGAAACAGCTGACGTGGTTCAAGCGTGACAAAAAGATTCACTGGGTAGACTCCTATGAGAAAGCGGAGAAGCTCGTGCGTAATTTTATAAATCAATAGATGTAAAGAATGAATAGAGAATAGAGAATAAAATTCTTTGCCTTCTTATTCTTCATTCTTTATTCTCCATTCTCAATAAACATATGCCTAATCTTCCCCCTACCATTCCTCGTGCTTCTTCTAGTCCATCTTCTTTTCCTGGTCGACCTGCTGCGAGCAGTATTGGTCGCGCGCAACAGATAAATATTGGTACATTACAGCAAGAGAAAGATCGCCAGGCTGCCACGACATCAATCGCTGGTGCCATCGCACGTAAAGACGGGCAGCACAATAATGCACCCACTTCATCCATTAACCGTGTAGGAGGAAGCGCGGCTCCATCCACGTCTATTTTTCATCCTGGTACAGCACCCGACAGCATGGCAGATGAATCAGATGCAGTACGTGATCGATTGCGATTTCAATTTATTCGCAAAATGATGAGGGAAAAACAGGAAGCAGCAGATATTGCGGAACAAGCCGCATCTCAACAGGGCGGCCTTGACATCAATACCGGAAAGTCAATGCGTACTACTGGTGTCAATAGTTTAAAGAAGACATTGACCCGAATGTATCGCGCAAATCGTTCAGAATTTAAAGCGATGACTGTGGATGACAAAGCATTACTCCAGAAAATTATTCAAGACAAGGCGCAATCAAAATTAACTGGCTCACGGTATACTTTTCGCGATAAGCGCAAAATGAGTGAACAGGTGTATAAAAATTATAAAGAGGGGAATATTACCAAAGAGAAGTACCGACATTTTAAGAGTGTTATTGATGATCTTACTTAGTGGTGGAGGGTAGTATAAAGTATAAGGTATTTGGTATTAAGTGGAGAGTTTTAGGTGCTTGTCAGTTTCGTATAAAAAAGATATGCTAAGGGCATGTCTTTTATATTATATACATATGAAAATTCAAAAAGGAGATACCATGAAGGTGGAAGGTATTGGCGGAGTAAAAAAGGAAATGGATAAAATATTTAGAAAAGGGAAGGATTCAACCTATAAAAATATTTCTTCTGACGAAAGAAAACTATTTGAAGATATGATAGTTGATGTTGCAAAACGCAAGTCGACCGGTTCGCAATTTACCGAAACCGAGAAAAAGGATATGAGTTATCGTCTGTATCAAGAACAAAAAGCGGGGAGGATTTCTTCGCAAGATAAAAAAGATTTTAAAAAGCTGATCGACGGTATGGAATAAATAGAGATGTGTGAAAACCAACAGACAAAGCTGCTGTTTTTTGTCTTACCGACTATGTCAGTGATTTCATTTTTTTATATCTGTGCATATTTTTTTATTGAAATCTGTCATCCCGACTAAAGTCGGGATCCTGTGAACAGTGTGCTCGTCTCGGGATTGCCGCGTCATTCGGGGACTCATTCCTCGTAATGACAAAGGTGGTAGATGGCTTATCAAGAAATTAAAAAATCCCTCCGATATTTGGGGGATTTTTTATTGAGTACTTTTGGGCGTAGAATTATCGTATCACATTTCTTTTTTGGAGTGCAATTTTTGTGGGGATATCTATGTGGAAATGTGCGAAAGAAGTGTATATCTTATGGGCCTTCTGCATTTTCTATGATATGAGGATAAGTCGTGCGGAACAATTCAGTAAAGAGGCATCCTGGTTCACCTTCACAGTTTGGCATCCAGTATTCGAGCACATCATTTTTCATACCGTAAGAAAAGCTTTCTGTCGTACCGTCTTTGAATACGGAGACCACTTTAAATGGTTCGCCGGTTTCTTTGGGAACGGTAATACTAAGAGAGATTACCTGCGGGATATGTTCATTGTAGTACATGCGATATGGACCAATGAGTTGTTTTTCAATACGTTCTTTTTCATCTCCAGCCAAGTACTCCTCGTTGGTAAATGTAATCAGGGGTAATACCGTATCTTGCGTGGTAACTTCCTCAGCTTTTTTTTCTTTTAGTTCTGTTTCTATATCAGTATTTTTATTTCGAAGGTCGGTAATTTCACGATGCATGGCGGTTTCAGTACGAAAGAAATCGTACAATGGAATAATTATTATGGCAATAATAATGATTAATATGCCACAGGCTATCTTCCATAATGTATGTCCCATAAAAAAGAAAAAATGAATTATTGTGAGATTTGTTCGCGAAGTAGTTTTTCTACCACGATTGGGTCTGCGCTTCCTTCGCTTGCTTTCATCACCATACCAATAAGGAATTTAATCAATGGCTCTTTTCCGGCTTTAAATTGCTCCACTTGTATGGGGTTATCTACAATAACTTGCGCAATAATATCAGTAATTTTTCCTTCATCAGAAATTTGGCCATACCCTTTTTCTTCCATGAGGTGCGTCGGATCAGTATCGGTATTACTGTCGAGCATATCACCAAGAAGTTTTTGCGCATTGGTTGAATTAATGCGATTGGCATAGACCAATGCAATAAGTTCGGCAAAATTTTCTGGTGACAATTTTAATACACGAATATCAATCGACCGTTCTTTCATGGCACCCATAAGTTTACTGGTAATCCAGCCTCCAGCGAGCCGCGCCAATTTTTGTTTTTGCCGTTCCTGAATATCATCGGTTTCTCCTTTTGTTTCTGGAAGAGATGCAATCCAGTTGGTTAATTCACCCATGGTTTGTTCGCCAAAATTTGCCCAATGCGTATTGTCTGTTAATAATTTTGCATCAGCATGAGAGAAACCATATTCCTCATGGAATCGTTTTCGTTTTGCTTGCGGCAGTTCTGGGATATGTACGTCGCCGGCAATAGCGAGTGGATGAAATGGAGGGATGTCTGGCTCAGGGAAATAGCGATAATCCGCAGCATTTTCTTTCACGCGCTGAAGTACGGTTGTACCAGTCGGATCATCCCAACCTCGGGTTTGTTGTATCCACGGTTCGCCTTTTTCAATCATCTCGGTTTGGCGTTTAATTTCGTATTCAATAGCTTTTTCTACCGCTTTGAATGAGTTGATATTTTTTACTTCTACTTTTGCATGAAGTTTATAATCACCAAGCGGTCGTACCTCGCGGTTTACTATTTCAAATTTTCCCGCTTCTTGAACGGAAATATTTGCTTCGCAGCGCATATGTCCTTTTTCCATGTCGGCATCACTGACGCCGAGCGTACGAAGGAGTGTGCGGAGTTCCTGGCAAAAAGTTTTTGCTTCCAGCGCTGTTTTGAAATCAGGGTCAGTGACAATTTCTACTAGTGGCGTCCCTGCGCGATTAAAATCGGCAAGCGTGCTGCCGTCTGTATCATGTAATAATCGAGCTGTATCTTCTTCGAGGTGCGCGCGTCGGATACCGATACGAGCATCTGGTCGAATATTTTCGTCAAGAATAAAAGAAATATCAAGATAACCATATTCAGCGATCGGCTCATCGTATTGAGAAATTTGATACCCTTTTGGAAGATCTGGGTAGAAATAGTGTTTTCGATCAAATTTAGAGAGTTCCCGGATCTGACAGTTTAAGGATTTTCCAATAAGGACGGTATCGATGATCGCCTGCTTATTTGGTACAGGCAATGTGCCTGGATGGGCGAGACAAATTTCGCAAATATTACTATTTGGCGCACTGAGTTCAGGTTCATTTTTACAAGAACAGAACATTTTACTCTTTGTTTTCAGTTCCACATGGATTTCCATGCCGATAATCGGGGTGTACATAAGAGGGAATTTCCAATTTTCAATTTTTCAATAAAAAATATATTTTTTCAATATATTCAGAATATATCAATTGAGGAATAAATTCAAGGGAAGAAAAACCCCTCGGTGAGGAGGGGTTGATATTATGTTTTGGTTACAGGATGGGCTTTGAGATCTATGTAGAGGAGGGTTGGAGCCATGGTGCTGAGAGGAACAACAGCAAAGGCGATCAACATATTGATTGCGGTGGCTATGAAAAGGACCAGCGCTTGAACTGCTCCCGGCATTGCCATCTCATACAAAATTTTGAATGGTATGTGGAGGATACTTTGTGCTGCCCAGACGATAAAAGCAAAAATAAAGGCAGGGAATACCAAGCGAGCAAAGACTGCCCACCATCGACCGCGAACGAGCTGATGACTGAGGTGCATTGCCTCAATACCATGTTTTCCTTCAGTCGCAACGATATACGGAACAAAGCAAAACCAAATAGCGAAGATGATACCTGGTACAATAAGGAGGATAATACCGCCAACAACAGTAAGGGCGACTAAGACAGAACTGAAAAGCGCAGGCCAGACAAGTTTTAACCCAGTATGAAATTCATCTTTTGGACTTCCTGGATGAGATTCAGAAATAAGTGCAGCAGAAACACGAATCAACATCATGGTGCCAGCGAGACTGAGAAGTCCACAAATGACAACGCCAAGTGCGAAGAGGAGTGACTCAGTAAGAGTATGGGTCGTACTACCGTAGATCATTTTTAGTATAACGGTAATAATGCTTGGAATAGCAAAGAGACCGAGATACGGAAGAATTTTTTGCCAATGCTTTTTGTAGATTTCAAGTGAGCGACCGATAATTTGTCCTGGTGAGAGTAGCATAGAGAATAACTAAGAAGTGATTACGGCCAAACACCGTATTTTGCTTCAGTATATCAAGTTGTGGGCGGGTGTTCAATATGTGTTGATAGTAATGTCCATAATTTTTCGTGAATAATCTCGGGAGTAAGGAGGATATCTCCATCTGTGCATTCAAGTAAGGTAAAATCAGGATAGCGTCGTGCAATGTCGAGGTATGCTTGTTCTGCTTTTTTGAGATGGTCGATATTGTCTTCGTGAATATCACGTTTTTTTCCGTTTAAATAGGTGCGTGCATCTTTTTTATCCACCAAAGCCTGTGCCATTTCCGCTGGCATATGGAGAATTACATTTACCGTGGGTTTTGGAATATTAAAAATGGTATATTCTAGATGGTAATTCCAATCAAAGTATTTTTTTCTTTCTTCCGGATCGTCTATTTTGCCGCCTTGGTGTCCCATGTTTGAAGCAACATAGCGATTGGCAATGACAATTTTTCCTTCATCGAGCCAGGCACGGATTTTTGGCGCTGCCGCAAATCGGTCTGTAGCATAAAAAATAGACGCAGGATATGGTCCAACTTCATCAGCCGTACCAAATTTGCCATTTAAATAATCCTCAACCATAGCACAGCTTCTTTCTCCATATTGAGGAAAGCTGATTTGTTCCACGTCGTACCCTTCTTGTTTGAGCCGATCAAAAAGAAGCTGGGTCTGTGTCCCTTTTCCTGAGCCGTCGGTTCCCTCAACCATTATAAACATATGGAAAACATTAAAGCATTAAAACAAAATCCGTCTACATTTGCCTCATCCGCCTAATCCGTTGTCTATTAATCTTTCTTATACGTGACAAACGAAAAATTTTCATGATTCTTTCGTTCTGTTTCTTTCCATATATTCTGATCAATATCCGGAAAGAATGCGTCACCATCAACCACTTGGTGTACATGGGTTATGTACAATGTATCAGCTAGATTGATTGTTTGTGTATAAATAGTTGCACCGCCAATAATAAAAATATCTTCGTTTGTATGTGCTGAGATTGCATCATTGATAGCATAATATATTTCAACGCCTTCCGGAACAATAAAATCAGATTGTGTCGTAATCACAATATTTTTTCTATTCGGCAACGGACGGAATTTTTCTGGAATTGATTCCCAAGTTTTTCTTCCCATCAAAACAGTTTGTCCTGTCGTCAGTTCTTTGAAATGTTTAAGATCCTCAGGGAGATGCCAGGGGAGAAGATTATCTTTGCCGATGCAGTTGTTTTCTGAAATTGCCGCGATGAGGGAGATCATATGACGCATTGCTTATACTGCAATATCAAATTTAATGGTCGGGTAGCTTTCATATCCAATTACTTTGCTATCTTCCGCTTTCCAATTAAAAATGGATGTGAAATTTTCTGTTTCTAATTTTGGTAAAGCGTATGTATTAACATCACGTGAAAGTTGTTCTTTTGCTCCTTCGATATGGTTTTCAAAAAGATGCACATCTGCGAGGAAACCAACAAGTTTACCTTCTTGTAGCCCTGTTTCCTTTGCCAGTAAATGGAGAAGAAGTGCGTAACTTGCAATATTAAATGGAAGTCCGAGCATAGTATCAACAGAGCGTTGATTCCAGAGAAGATTTAATTTTCCATTTACTACGGTTGCCTGATAACAGTAGTGACATGGCGGAAGACCCATCTGGTCCATGACAGTTGGGTTCCAAGAATTGACGATCATACGTCGGTCATTGGGATTTTTTTTCAATGTATCTATCATTTTTTGTAATTGGTCCACCCCTTTTCCTGTATAGTCCGTATCGTGATTTTCGTAGGCTGCTCCAAAATGACGCCATTGAAATCCGTACACCGGACCAAGATCCCGTTCTTCGAGCATGCGTTTTTTGGATGCTTCGTCATGGCCATACGGGGCTTTTTTTGGATTTGCCCATTCATCCCAGATGTGATTATTTTTATCAATCAACCATTGTTTATCAGTGATTCCCTTTATGAAAAATTCTAATTCAGTTGCAATAAGACGAAAGGGGACTTTTTTTGTTGTAAGAAGTGGATACCCAAGAGACATGTCGTGCTCGAACATCGCTCCAGCGATAGTATGGGCATCTACACCTTGGCGTGTATTTTTTATTTCGCCGGCGTCAAGAATTTTTTGTACGATATCAAGATATGTCTTCATAAAATTTATTAATTTTTTACGCTCCGGTTGTTCCAAATCCTCCGCGGCTTGTTTCATTCATTGTATGTACTTCTTCCCATTCTCCTTTTTCTATTTTTACAAATACTCCCTGCGCCAATCGTTCGCCACGAGCGACGGGAACATCTTCTTCTGTATAATTATGAAGCAGTAAATGAAGTTCGTCTGCTTCACCACAATAATCCTGATCTATGATGCCAATACTGTTTGCCATTTTTAACCCTTTCTTTTTTGCTAGACTTGATCGGGCCGCTAATAATAACATATATCCTGGCGGGGTTTTGATAATAAAATTAGCAGGGAGAAGCTGTGTTTTTCCGGCAGGAATAAGTTCTTCCGTTCTGCTATAAAGATCAAATGCAACTGCACCGGAGGTGTGGTATTCTGGGAGTGGGAGAGTTGAATCGATACGTTTAATATTAATTTTCATATGACTATTTGTTTTTTAAAGAAATGAGGAAGGTGTCAATTTCTGCAAATAATTCTTCTTTTGTTCCATCATTATTAATAGTAATATGTGCCTCAGCTATAATTTCTTTTATTTTTTGTTCGGACTCATGATTGGCATCGATCGTAAATTGTTCCCATGTTTTTGTCGCATCATCGGGCTTTTCATTGCGGCCGTGGAGACGGTCGAAACGCTTTTTTGGATCAGCGGTAATAGCAACAAGGACAAATCCTGGCAATTCTTTTAATGCAACAATATCGCTTGGACGACGGATACCTTCGGTAATCGTTATCATTGCCTCAGACGATATCATATCTTTCGCCAATGTCTTCGACATAATATCTTCACCAAAAGTATTGCGGAGTGCAGTTGAAATATTTTGTAAATTTTCTCTTGTTGGTGGAAGGTAGATGCGTTTCAACATGTCGCCGAGCATATCGGAAAAACGAAAAGATACCGCATCATATTTTTCGCAAATATAATTTGTCATCGTGGTTTTTCCGCTGGAATTTTCTCCAACAATGCCGATAACAATTTTATTGGTTGGCATAGGCCTCTGTATGGTCATTGAAATAAAAAAGTTCTATACCGACGGAACGGAACATTTCTTCGCTCTCTGTTCCTGCATGATATTTTTTTTCGCACACCACGCGTTTTACTCCTGAATTGATCATGATACGGCAACAAACAGCGCAGGGGGTCATGGTGCAATACAGTGTTGATCCATTGATGGCAACACCAAGTCGCGCTGCTTGGGCAATAGCGTTTTGTTCTGCGTGTGTTGTACGAACACAATGTTGGCTTTGGTGTCCATCCTCATGGGTAACAGTTTTCATCTGGTGTCCCACTTCGTCGCAATGTTGGAGTCCTGCTGCGGATCCAACATATCCAGTAACAAGAATCTGTTTGTCTTTAGCAATCACGCAACCAGAACGACCTCGATCGCAGGTGGCACGTTTTGCAACGGCACGAGCGATTTCCATGAAATATTCGTCCCAAGTCGGTCGAACATGAGTTTCAGGGGTTGTGCCGGTAGACATATA
>CAYGHM010000031.1:0-11390 GCA_964349825.1 uncultured Gammaproteobacteria bacterium | reverse complement strand
TCTCCCACACAAACTGTCCCTTGATCCGATCTTGTGCTGCTTTTCCTAATTGCTTAGCGAGCTCTGGCTGTTTAATGAGGTCAACGATAGCTTGCCCTGCACCTGCCAAATCGCCGTATACGTCGACAACAAGCCCAGTTTGACCGTGAATGACTGCTTCCTCTACACCACCGCTCTTACCGGCAATTACTGGCTTTCCGCACGCTGCTGCTTCCAAGAATACAAGACCAAGCCCTTCTTCACGTCCATCTGGTTCTGGATGAGTAAATAAAGCAAAAACTTCAGCAAGATAATAATACTTTTTAATATCCTTATGCGGCACATCGCCCATATACCGAACAACATTCTGAAGACTGTGTTTGCGTATATCTTCATATATACTATCGCGCTTTGGGCCATTACCGATAACTATCCATACCAAATTTGGTACGCGCTTTAATACTTCAGGCATAATTTTTACCAAATGAGGAAATCCTTTTCCTTCATCAAGTCGTGCAATAGACAAAACAACCTGTTTTCCTTCCAATGCCAATTGATGACGCAATAATTCTACCTCTGCCTGATTTGCCGGAGAAAAAAAATCTGCATCCGGACATGGATATACTACCGTGCTTTTATTCGCAAATTCTGGTAATTTTTCAAGAAGACGTTGTTTGAGTGATTCACTATTGAATAATAATTGTTCGCATTGGCGAAGCACCATACGAGACATATCTTTTTTCCAACTTGATCGCGTATTAGCAAGCACATCCGTTCCATGTGAAAAAACGAGAAAAGGAACACCTAAAAATTTCTTTAATAAAAATGCGACATAGCCCACAGGAAGACAGTGGTGCACCATGATGAGTTCAATCCCCTCTTGCTTGACGATCTTTCGGGCAATAAAAAACAATTTAACCCAGCGTGGCCAGATAAATACAGGGAAAAATAAATTGGCGCGAATTACTTTGTACAGCACGGTAGCATCCCATTCTTTTTCATCTGCCATATGCGGCGCAAGCACCACACTTTTATCATGAGGCAAAGCATTGACGAGCTGATGAATAAAAGTGGAAATACCCCCAATTTGAGGTGGATATTCGAGCGTAATTGTGAGTGTTTTTTTTGCCATAAAATGAAAATATAACTAAAAAAAGTGTATCATGTTCGATGCCTAGCGTCCAGTTTACACATCTCTTTTGAGAAGCTGTTTTATATCAAGCACTTCGGCGCGCGTAACAACCTGTGTCATAAATAACATGGCAATGTAGACAACCATACCAACCAAGATAGCAACCGTAAAATGAGCAAATAATTTCATATAATAAACGCTTGCTCCCATGACTGCTGTGGAAATAGCAACGTACACGACTGTCTTAAACAAATAAGCGTGTGAAATGGCGGTAATACGCGGTGCAACGATATACCCAAGGACAGTGAGCAATATATTGCCAACTAATGCCGCGACCGCAGCACCAACAATGCCATAGATCGGAATAAGTATTAAATTTAAGAAAATATTTACACCCAAAACCAAAGCGACAATGGCAGTCTGTGTTTTTTGATGGTTACAGGCATTTAAAAAAGCACCGATAGGAAAACTAATAAAAGAAAATATCAATCCCGCCATTAAAATTTGCAGTGGCAAAATAGATGGTAAATATTCTGGAGAATATACTTGCAACACAATATCTCGTGCCAATACCGAGATACCAACCGCAATTGGACACACAATTATCAATAAATATTTAATACCCTCTTGAAACAAGAAAGCAAGCTTCTCTCGATTATGTTCATAATACTCACTAAACCGTGGATACAATGCTGCTACGAGAGCTAGTGGAATAAACTGAAAGGCATAGGTAATTTTATACGGAATACTATACCACCCCACTGCCGCATCTCCCGCAAGCCGGGATAAAATAATAGAATCAAAATAAGAGTAGAATCGCGCCAAAATAGCCGCAAGCGCAAACGGAATGGTAATTCTTCCAATGTGAAGAAATATGTCTCGATTATACGCTGGCCGCAATCGAATATGATATATATAGCGCAATATTGATCCAGCAAAAAGTGCATTCAATACACTAGGAACGGTAAAAGCGGCGATAAGATAAATAAGTGGAAAATGAAAATACAGAAAAACGCTTCCGAGAATCAACGTAACAAATTGGGATACCATAATGCTGATAGCCTCATATTTCAAATCACCAACCGCACGCAATACACCATAAAAGGTCAGGTGAAATGAATCAAACAACATGGTTACTGCAGACAGGTAAACCAGATGCCGCGTTTCTATCGGATATCCCATCATGCGAATGGCAATAACCACAGCAATATACGTAAGACCGGCAAGTATTAGTTTGGTTCCTAATATAACAGAAAGATACTCCTGCATTTTGTCTTTCGCTTTTGCTGCCTCGCGTACCAAAACATTGGTAAAGCCAAGATCAACAAAAACCACGAATATCGTCGTAAAGGATAATGCAAAAAAATATTTTCCTGTTCCTTCTACACCGATAGAACGAGCAATAATCGTAAAATAAACAAAGGAGATAATTTTTTGGCCTACGGACGCAAGCGTCATCAGTGCAGCATTTTTCGCAATGGTTCGGGACATAGAAGATAAAAATATGACCTATCGTATCATAGGTTGACACCTAAATCCAGGCAGGTATGCCTTCCTGTAGGATCATGCCCTGGCACGATACCTCTCTTCAAAATTTTCCAACCTTCATTTTAAAGGTTATACACAATAATCTTGACGTGGATTACTGTCTAGAGTAAAGTTATTGCGTTCACCACATTACTGCGGCCCACCCTCTGTCGAGGCCGCGTTCCGTTCAATCCCACAGATCTGCGAGGAAACACCATGATCAGTCGTCATCGTCGTACTCCAAAAGAGACAACGGTCATCACGTACCACAAAGGAAGCACCATCACGAGGACCAACACGAACCCTGACACGGCCGAAATCAAGACCCCTTGCGGCGCCATCTACACTTTCCGGCGATTGCAGGGAACGTGGCAGCTGCCCGAAGGGTGCCCGGAAGACATCGGCGGTTCCATCATCGGCTTCCTGAAGGAAAAGACTATCCCCCAGCGCCACCACCGTGGTGGTGCCACCACTTCTTCGGTCTGGGCTGCAACCCTCTAGACCCCGCAGCTGACCCCCGACCGCATCGTTGAATGCCTGACATTTGTCGAACATTCACATGCGGTCGGGGTGGGAAAATACTATTACTCATAAATAAAAAACCTCCCATAATTGAGAGGTTTTTTTGTTGTGATATTAACGTTTTCTCCATTGGTGTCCTCGGCGAGCGCCGTATTGACCAAACTTCTTTCGTTCTTTTTCACGTGGATCACGGGTCATAAGACCTTCAGCGCGAAGCACTGCTTTCAATGCTTCATCCCAGCGTACCAAAGCGCGAGCAATGCCATGGCGAACTGCTTCTGCCTGACCATGCTTTCCTCCGCCGGCAACTTTTACATTGACATCGAAGTTTTTTGTTTTACCCACTACTTCAAGCGGCCGAAGTACGGCTCGCTGATAAAGCGCGAGTGGAAAATATGCTGTTAATTCTTTTCCGTTCACGGTAACAGCACCCTTTCCGAGAGTAAGTTGCACGCGAGCAGAAGCGGTTTTACGACGGCCTACAGCTCTCTCCATTGATTGTGCTGACGTTTTTTCTGCCATAGTCCGTTAGTTCTTGATAGTTAAACGCATTATCATTTGATCGCGTAATTTGTTCTTTGGCAACATACCATAGACTGCACGTTTGATAACGTCTCCAGGATTCGCGTCGAATACCTTTTTCATGGAAACAGTCTTCAAACCACCTGGATGCATTGAATGCTTATAATAGTCTTTTTGGACTAATTTTCTTCCAGTAAATTTGAGTTTTGATGCATTGATGACAGTGACCTGGTCACCGCTGTCGATATGCGGTCGGAAGTCAGGCTTATTCTTTCCACGCAGTGCCATGGCAACCTGAGTTGCCACACGTCCTGGCGCTTGTCCTGCTGCATCAATTTCGAGTTTATTTCTTGTCATAGAGCAGGATATTATACAAATTCAATACGGACCATCTCGGCAGCGTCATTGAAGCGAGGGCCTATTTTAATAATACGAGTATACCCACCAGCACGTTCCTTATAGCGAGGACCAATATCCGTTAACAATTTGTTAACAGTGATATCAGTATACAATACGCTGATAAGTGCACGGCGCTCTGCGAGAGTACCCTTTTTTGCTTTGGTTACCAAAGGTTCAACAAAAGTTCGAAGCGCACGCGCTTTTGCTTTTGTTGTCTTGATAGACCCATGCATGATCAAACTCTCAGCCAAATTACGCATCATCGCTTCGCGTGGTGCTTTTTCTCGGCCAAGGGTTGCTTTTTTCTTTAAATGTCGCATATCAATCTATTATTCACCTTTAGTACCGTCACCCGCCAAATCAGCTACGAGGGAGAAGTGATCCATGAGAATCTTGGTCGACTGTCCCACTGCCTGTTTCGGAGTGATTGTACCATTAGTTGTAACGGTCAACGTTAATTTTTCGTAGTTTGTTACATCGCCTACGCGGGTCAATTCCACATTATATCCTACGTCTCGGATAGGTGTATAAAGCGAATCAATCGCGATGGTTCCCAAATCATATTGCTTGGTATCTTTTTCAGCAGAGGCCATGTATCCTCGTCCTTTTCCAATCGTAATTTCCATTTCAAATGGTTTGCTTTTGTCGGTAATGTTTGCAAGAACGAGTTCGGGATTGATAATATCTACGTCTGCATTTTTTTCAAAATCTCCTGCAGTTACTGGACCAACGCCTTTCTTGGTTAAAGAAAGAGTGATCGGTTCGTCTGTATGTGAAGTAACAGCAATTTCTTTTAAGTTCAAAATGATTTCCACTACATCTTCTTTCACACCTTCAATCGCAGAAAATTCATGCTGAACTCCGGTAATTTTGACGGTTTCTACTGCTGCACCTGGAAGTGAAGAGAGAAGAACGCGACGGAGCGCATTTCCGATGGTTGTACCAAATCCTTGATGACAAGGGGTAATAACCACCTGCCCAGTATGCAGATCGTCTCCATTGATAAATTCAATGGTTGTCGGGAGCGTGATGTGTTCCATAATGAAATATGGTTAGGGGTGACAGGCTAACACGATTCTTCGAAAAGAATCAATGTTTATTAACGTGATGAGTAGAACTCAATAATAAGCTTAACATCAAAAAATTTCTCTACATCGTTTTCTGCTGGTTTGTGCAATACTTTTCCGCTTTTTCCAACAGCATCAACAGCGAGCCAAGATGGCGCTTCGTAGGTTTGTAGTTTTTCAGTAATGTTTTCAAATATTTTCTTCTTGGTTTTTGTTCCTTTAAGTGCAACAACATCACCTGTGCGAACAAGATGGGATGGAATATTCATCTTCTTGCCGTTCAAGGTAAACATATTGTGACTTACGAATTGTCGAGCTTGCGCACGAGTAGTGGCAAAGCCGAGTCGGTACACAACATTATCAAAACGTGATTCAAGAAGCTGCATCAAGTTGATACCAGAATCACCTTCCAAACGAGTTGCTTCTGTCGCATAGCGCTGGAATTGGCGTTCTCGCAAACCGTATACTACTTTTGCCTTCTGCTTTTCAAGAAGTTGTTTTCCAAAAGAAGACTGAGCACCTGGGCGCTTTTTTGGCCCATGAACTCCTGGTGGTTGGTTCAAACGTTTTGCAACTTTCGCTGCATTAGTTTTAAGTCCCAAGTTCACACCAAAGCGGCGTGCAATTTTATTTTTCGGCGTAATAGTTCGTCCCATACATCAATATCGTTAGACGCGTCGTGCTTTTCGTGGGCGGCAGCCATTGTGTGGAATTGGGGTAACGTCATTGATAGCCATTACTTGAATTCCATTGGCATGAAACGCGCGGATTGCTCCTTCACGTCCACCACCAATACCTTTTACGAAAACACTTACTTCTTTAACATTATTATCTTTAATGCTTTCAACAACACGCTTTACCACCTGTTGTGCAGCGTAAGGAGTTGATTTCTTAGGTCCTTTAAATCCAACCATTCCGGCACTTGCCCATCCAAGCACATCACCATTCTGATCTGTAACACTAACAATGGTATTGTTGAATGATGCCTGTACATAGGCGCGTGCGTGGCTGACCTGACGTGCCACTTTCTGTTTTTTGGTTGTTTTGGTTAATTTCTTAGCCATAATAGTTCCACTCTGCTATCGAATATTTAAGTCTTTTGTGCTGAAGGCTTCTTACCACTCATTGCCATATTTCGTTTATTGCCGCGAACGGTACGAGAGTTTGTTTTAGTTCTCTGACCGCGTGTTGGCAATCGTTTCGTATGGCGATTTCCTCTGTAGCATTTGATATCTTTTAACCGTTTGATATTTGCTGACACTTCTCGTCGAAGATCGCCCTCAGTCTTATGCTGATGTTCGATAATCGTACGAATAGCATCTTCCTGTTCACGAGTTAAATCTTTTACTCGCACAGTAGAATCAACAGCTGCGGCAGACAAAATCTTTGCTGATGCAGTGAGGCCGATACCATACACGTAGGTCAATGCTGTACCTACCTGCTTCTGTTTTGGAATATTTACACCTGAGACACGCATAGAATTCTATATTAAGCTGCTTTAACGCGCTGTTTGGTACCTTGACGCTGCTTATGGCGAGGATTCTCGCAAATGATATAAACAACTCCTCGTCTGCGCACAACTTTACATTTTGCGCATCGGGTTTTAACGGATGCTTGTACTTTCATACGGTATTTAATAATTTCTCGGTTTTTTGCTGAAGTTTTACGTTCGGTTCTCCCAAATAAACAAAAACATCAACCGATATACGATATCACAGTCTACCAACAGGGGCGGACTCCACCGTATGAACGAGGGTTGAGTTTGTCGTTAGAATCGATATACGATACGACCTTTGGTCAAATCATATGGGGTAAGCTGAATTCTGACTTCGTCACCGACGCCAAGGCGAATCTTATTCATTCGCAATTTTCCAGCTAAATGAGCAATAATTTGATGCTCGTTTTCGAGAATTACTCGAAATGTCGCACCCGGGAGGAGTTCCTGGATGGTACCCTTTACTTCTACAACGTCTTTCTTGGACATGAACAAAATATTAATCTGGCGATAGTGTAGCCTACATTATAAAGCCTGTCAAGGGCTATTATTCGCCAAAATGTGAATAAACCAGGGGGGGGATAATGAATAGAGAATAGAGAATAGAGAATAGAGAATTGAGAATGAAGAATAAAATTCCCTGTCCTTTATTCTCTATTCTTTGTTCTTTATTCTTCTCTTCTATATACCCAGTATTTATATAAAAAGAAGTTCCAGCTCACCATTATTGCAATAGTTGTGATGCGAACAAACCGATAGTCAAAACCGTACACATCGTGTCCTACATACATAGCCCCGATAGAAAACAAATAATTAATCCCAGCAAGGATTAAATAACGGACCAGCTGCTTATGTGGCATGGCAGTATTTCGAAACGCCCAGTACTTATTTAAAGAAAAATTATAGGTAAGGAGCAACGCTTGATTGAGTATTACTGCAAAAACTGGATTTATCCCAAATATTTCCTTAAAAAAAATCAGAGTTCCAATATCGAAAAACAGGCCACTAAAACCAACCACAAAATACTTGGTGAATTCTTTTCGTACGGACCAGGCGTAGGCAATCGTTTTTCGAACCATACTGTCTATAAACTTAACTTAATAGGCCGTAGTCCTTCCCCTTTCCAAGGGAAGGTCGACACGAAGTGAGAGTGGGGTGAATTATACCACAAAAAGCAAAAAGTACGAGACTTGCCCGTACTTCTTGCATACTTGTCCTCCTCCTGCCTTTCGGCTACACTTGCGGAATTCCTCCAATTCCGCTATAAGAGTAATACCATAGGTACAATTTTTTGCAATATAATTAGCGAAAAACAGTAGTGTTTTAAACATTTTGTTTAAAAATATGCTTCTAGGATTAAATACTGAACTGGAGAATTCCATTATTATCGCCCTTTCCGGTGGCGGTTATCTATCTGCCGACGAGGTGTTATCCACAGTTAACGATAAAGGGAAAGCAATAACGCTTCAAGGTCTTTATCGTGTTTTAAAAAAACTCCAAGACGAAAAAGTAATTACCAAAGAACGGCGAACCTACAGCCTTCGCCTACCTTGGATTATTGAGCTAACCCAATTTGCCGAACAATTAGAGACCACGTATTTACACAGCAACCATCTTACCCAGCTTTTACCAACCAGTTCAATTCAAAAACGCGTGTGGCGTTTTAACAATCTCATGAAAATGGTGGAGGCATGGATGCAAATCGTGGTTGCTATGGGAAAAGTGTCGGAAAACAAAACCGCTCTTACCTATGCTCCCCACCTCTGGTTCGCCCTCATTCATCTTCCAGAATGGTTGCAGTTTAAAAAAGCGCTTGGTAGTCTCGTAAAAAAACAATACACCCTTATCCATGGAACACAGTATGTTGATAAATATTTAAACGCCCTCACAAAACATCCTGATGAAATTGTATATCTCACCAAAGATGAATATTTTGAAGATGACCTGACGCTCTATCGAACGATTATTGATGATACCATCATTACTGTACGACTCGATCCAGTGACCGCACATAAAATAAACACACTCTTCGAACAAATAAAATCGGAAGACACCATGTATCTTCTCGACATCTTCCAAACCTTCACCGGCAAAGTCCGCGTCACCCTCATGATCAAAAAAGATCCAATCATTGCAAACCGATACAGGAAAAAGTTCGAACGGTTATTTGGACCAATTAGATAAACATAGAGAACATGTGAATTACGAATCCTCGCAGACTCGGTACGAATAGCGAATAATAAAAAACGTCCTCTTTGTAGAGGACGTTTTTTTGGTTTAATTCGTAATTCGGTATTATTCGTAATTCGCATGTTCGTTTACTCGAGCACTGCTTTAATACGTCTCACCCCTGCACTACATGCTTCTTCCTTCACAATCCTGAACTTCCCCATCACACCCGTATGTTCGACATGGGGGCCGCCACAAATTTCTCGGCTGTAAGCCGGATCATGCGGATTACCTGTAGCAATCGCATCTGGGTCGCCGATCGTATACACTTTTACCATGTCTTCATATTTATCACCGAATAATCCAATCGCCTGCTTTTCTTTTGCCTGGTCTAACGTCATTTCTACCCACGATACATTATAATCATGTTGAATCGCGCCATTGATAAGCTCTTCCACTTTTTTAATTTGTTCCTCGGTCATTTTTTCCGGATGAGAAAAATCGAAACGCAACCGTTCTGGCGTGATATTACTTCCCCGCTGCTCAACATGATCACCAAGCACTTTCTTGAGTGTCACATGTAATAAATGGGTTGCTGTGTGATACTTCACACTCATATCAGAGGTATCGGCAAGTCCGCCTTTAAATTTTTGCTCCGCGCCTTGGCGAGATAAATTTTGATGTTTTTCTTTCTCTGCAAAAAAACCATCCATATCAATCAAAAGCCCGCGTTCTTTTGCAAGCTCTTCAGTTACTTCAATAGGAAAACCAAATGACTGTAGTAAATCAAACGCATCTACGCCTGAAATCTTTTTGTCTGTATTGTGTGCAATCAACTGTTCAAATTTCTTGATTCCCTGTTCCAATGTTTTCTTAAATTTCAGCTCTTCTTTGGCGAGCTCTCCGACGATCATATCTTTTTTCTCGAGAAGCATCGGATACGCTTCTTTATATACATCGATATACGACGCAGACACTTCGCCACAAAAATCAGAGGTAATACCAAGCTGGCTTGCAAAACGAACCGCACGGCGAATCAATCGACGCGTAAAATAATACTGATCTTTGTTTCCAGGCAAAACATTATCACTAATCAAAAAAGTCGCTGCGCGAATATGGTCCATAATCACACGGAATGCATAGGTCTCTTTTGTATCAGTGCCGTATTTTTTTTGTGAAATAGTTTCAAGCGTTTCTCTTACTTTGGCAAACGCGTCGATCATGAACACATCCGGATTATTAATCGCGGCAGCAGTCACACGTTCTAACCCTCCGCCAAAATCAACATTTTTCTGGGGCAATTGTTCAAAACCATTCTCGGTCTTAATATATTCCATGAACACATTATTGCCGATTTCCATAAAGCGTCCGCAATCACAATTGACATGACACGGCTCATCTTTCCATTGGGACTGTTCATGCATCTGCATTTCCGCGCCAAAATCCCAAAACATTTCTGTATCTGGTCCACCCGGTTCACCTACTGGCATGTTGCCAGGAACACCAGCACGGCTCCACCAATTTTTCTTTTCATCATAATAAAAAATGCGGCCATTCTGCATGCCATGCTCTTCAGGAAAATCAACAATAGCAGCATCAATACCTGCTTCTTTAAATAATTTCTGCCATAATCCGGCCGCTTCTGTATCTTTCGGAATCCCCAGTGTTTCATTGCCACGGAAACAGGTAAAATACAGTCTGTGTGGGTCAAGCCCCACACCTACAGTCAAAAATTCCCACATCCACGGGATTTGTTCTTGTTTGAAATAATCTCCCAATGACCAATTTCCTAACATTTCAAAAAATGTCGTATGGCGATTATCACCTACCTCTTCAATGTCCTGAGATCGAAAACATTTCTGTGAGTCTACAATACGCGTTCCTTGCGGGTGTTTTTGTCCAAGCAAAAATGGGACCATCGGCTGCATGCCGGACCCGGTAAACAACGTTGTTGGGTCGTTTTCAGGCACCAAAGAAGCCGAGGCAATCACTGCGTGGCCTTGGTGCTTAAAAAAATCAAGGTATTTTTGGCGGATATCGCTAATATGTACGTTCATAAAAATAATAAAAAGCTCGGTTTGATTCTACCGCATAATATGTTTTCTGACAAGATAGATTATTGTGCCAACGACGTATTATCCCAATATTGGGTATCTTGCAACCTCATCTTTTCTGGCACAAAGACTGTCCCATTCCATGAAAAACGGTATAGATAAAATTCGTTTGTACTCGGCATGGCAACCCTCACCCCTCCACTCTCATTTGATTGAAATGTATATACAGTCTGCGAATCAGACGATGGAATTACATATTCAAAAATAGGTTTTTCTGCTGCCGAAAAAATTGGCTCCTGAATTCCCTCGTGTCGATACGCACGCCACAATGCAGTTCCATCAGGATTTGAAACAAGCATAAATTTAAATCCGCTAATATACGCGCACGCATGCGTCACTTCGGCAAACCCAACACCACATTTCCAATCAAATATTACTCGATTTTGCTCAACATGCGTCACATTTCGTTTATTTATATATTCAATTTCCAACTTTTTTTTGATATCTGGAATATTTTTTTGTGA
>CAYGHM010000030.1:3302-11421 GCA_964349825.1 uncultured Gammaproteobacteria bacterium | reverse complement strand
GCTGAATGTTTAGAATATTTAGGAAAAACTAATAAAAAATTAGAAAAATGTATATATTCATTTCTAACCCCCTGATTTTTTAATTCTCTTTCTTTGTCCACCATTCATTGATAATAATTAATCCCACCCCTGTTGCAATCATTATATCGGCAATATTAAGAATTGCGGTTGCTATGCGAATGTAGTCAATGGTAATACCAAAGAGCATGCGGTCAATGAGATTGGAGGTCGCGCCAAGAAAAATAAGACTGAGACTAAATAAGAGTATGGGCTGTTTTTTGATATGTTTGCGAAGCACAATAAAAAACCACAATAAAATAAGCGGTGTGATGCCGATAAGGACAAGTTGTGGAAAGGGAAGTGAGAACGCAATGCCAGTATTTTCAAAATATTCCCATCCCAACCAGGGTTGTATGATATACCAACGAAACACTTGGTGGGTATGAGCAATGTATTTTGCGATCTGGTCGACGCAAAACAAAACACCGCTTCCGGCGACAGGGTAAATATACGGTTTGAGTACTACCATAGTCGTGTGTAAGCGGTGGAGGAAAACGCTTGATTAATTTTAGGTTTCATCGGTAAGTGTTTTTTTACAGCTCACACAGGAGGAAGAAGTTGGACGGGCTGTAAGCCGTTGAATTTCGATTTCTTTATCGCAATATTTACAAATTCCGTAAGTACCTTTTTCAATACGGTCTAATGTTTTTTTTATATCCCGCAAATTGCTTTCATTGGCAATTTCAAGTGATTTGTTTACGGTATATTCTTCAACTTCATGAACATTGTCATCTACTTCATCGCCCATATTTTTGAAGCTTGTGTCGTAGTCACTGTTTTCATGCGGAAGGTCTTGGCTAAAAATGCCCAGATCTTTTTCCATCCGTGTTTTTTCTGTAAGTAAATATTGTTTTATTTTATCAATATCCGCTTTGTTGTGGGATAATTTCTTCGTCGCCATATACATCAAATTAGACCAAAATCATGGTAGTCCTGGTATTATAGGGGAAGTAATTTATTTTTGCAAGACTGCAAATAACATTTCCGAATTTACAAATTTGCCCCAATCTACGGATTCTACCAATCAACAAATTGTTGGTCTCGTCGGTATCTGTAGGTCCGTAGAATTTGTAGATTAGGTTCCATTCGTAGATTCGGAAGTATTATTCGTAGAAATAAAAAAAGGCGACTTCGCCCCAAGTAAATAGTTGTGGGCAGTCGCCTTGCGTTTCCGCAGACAACTACACAGAACCACTAGGGCTTGTATAGATAAATTCTTTGGAACGATGTGAGCCTACCATCCGCTCGGTGGTGTGGAGTTCAAACAGCGTGCCGAAGCAACAACTGCATAGTAGAACGCACCATCCATATCCAGCGACTTGATTCTTTGTTTTCTTTTATGTTTGTTTGAGAAAGGGGAACCTTTTTTGGGCTCAACCCAAGATTGAAAACGTGGGATATGGACTTTGAGAGTAGATTGGTGGGCAACCATCTGATTCACAACATAGTTGTGGACAGTAGGTTGTTGTTGTAAAAGAACGTGTTTGACTCTTACATAGATAAGTATAGCATACTCTAGACAATTTGTCAATACTGTTCACTAATTGGCTGAAGTAAGCGGTTTTGAGTAAAAAAAGTACTCATTTTTTTGTATAAAGTAGTCTAGACATCACAAAAATACACAGATTTATTCCCATACTTATCCACAGATTGTGGATATTATGCACATAGTTATACACATGTATAAGGTAGTATAGACAAAATTACAAAATAGATGCTGTCGGACACGGTGGAGCATTAGGCATAATGAGACTCGAATTTTGAGAGTTTCCCGAACCCCGATGGAATTACATCCATCGGGGTTCGGGGTGTGGGCAAGCGGCTACCCCATGAACAATTGAGGATTCACGGGAGGAGCCGCGGAGATCTTGTCGAGGCAGTGGGCGAGGACGAAGAATATCCGTGCATCAGTGCCAGACGTCATCGGGCTCACATGGTCAGCTTCGAACGGGAGGAGATGGTAGTCGTTCACCACCCGGCTGAGGAGGATTTTCGAATCAGTATCGAGGAAACCGAAGTGATCACTGATGAAGGTAATGATCTGCATCTTCGACGAGAAGAACACATGGGTGCTCTTCAGCAGCTCAGTATCCGTGAACACGGCGATCACCGTGGGGTACGCCTTGGCGCCTGACGTCGGGGACTGGAACAGGTAGGGGAACAGTCCGGAACAAAAGATGCTAGGGGAATACATGCAACCTCCAGGAAGGAAAAGGATGTAGTAGTTATAGCATGATTTGTTTTTATATAAAAAAAATCTCATCAAGAATGGGGGTTTTTAAACAAAACGGTTAAAACAAGCCGTTTACTTTTACTTTTATTTGCCCCAACTCGCTGCCCGAGTTATTGTTAGTATATTCATTATGACTATTTTTAATTCTCATTCCTATGATTCGCAATGGAGGGGCGCATCTGATTGTCTTTTTCTTTTTTATTATTTGTTTCGGCATGGGGTACGGATTTTCTGTATCAGGATCAGAAGAATCGGCTACATCGACAATACCACTTTTTAATACATCGACCACATTGTCAACGGAAACCGTAGCGCTACCTTTCTTGGTATCGTCGACAATACCGCTCACTACTCCAGACATAGTGATTAATGAAATTATGGTGCAACCGGTTGAGCCTGAAAAAGAGTGGGTTGAATTATATAATGTAAGTGGTGATGTAATTGATATATCTGGCTGGACCTTGAGTGATGAAATTGGCGTTATTGCTACAGCAAGTGGAACAATAGCCGGACATTCTTTTTTTGTTATTGAACTGACAAAAACAGCATTAAATAATGGAGGAGACGGCGTGTTTTTAAAACGAAATGAAGAAATTATTCACAAAATAATTTATGGAGATGCAAAAACAGTGGACCATGATATTGAAAGTATTCCTGGAATAGGAAAAACAATTGCACGAAATGATGCTGGAACTTTTTTTATATCTCAAACAACAACGAGAGATTCCGCAAATAATAATTCTTTGTTAATGGTACCTACATCGATAATGCAACCAACAACCACTGCGGAGAATGTGGCACCGATAACGGAGGTGCCGTTGATTATTGCTAATGGTCTAATTGTTATTAATGAATTTGTTTCTGATCCAACCGATAATGCCGATGAATTTATTGAATTATTTAATACTGGAAATGAGTCGGTAAACATGTCGGGTTGGTATATTGAAGATGGCAGCGAAACAAAAAGTTTTATTGAAGGGACTATTTTACCAAAGGGTTTTTTTGTTATAGACAAACCAAAAGGCATATTAAATAATAGTGGAGATGAAATTACTTTGTATACATCGGAGGGTCAGGAAATAGATCGAGTCGTTTTTGGTATATGGGATGATGGCAATATAATGGATAATGCACCTGCGGCAAAAGATCCGAATAGTACGGCACGTAGAATAGACGTAGAGAATACACTAAATAATTCGATTGATTTTGTTGTTACAAATACAGCAACAAAGGGCGCTACAAACAATGTGTCATTGGTAATTGTTGAGCACATTGATGAAGCAGTAGAACAGGTTATTGATAGAAGAATTATTATTAATGAAATTTTCCCTAATCCCAAAGGAAGTGATAGTGAAGGAGAATTTATTGAATTAAAAAATATTTCATCTGATAGTGTGACCATAACGGGATGGAAAATAGGGGATAGTTCGAAGACACGATACACAGTACCAGAGACAAAAATTATGCCTGGTGAGTACGCGGTATTTTTTAGGAAAGAGACAAAAATTTCTTTAAATAATTCTGGTTCTGAAATAATTCGATTGTTTACCACAACAGGTGCGCTAGTTGATAGTGGTATCTATGAAGGGTCTGTAGAAGAAGATGAAAGTTTTGCACGAGACGGAAGTGGTATTTTTTCTTGGACCACACATATTACTCCGGGAAATGAAAATGTGATTGCAATAAAAAATAATGCGCCAGAAATAGTTTTGTCTTTACCAAAGACAGCTACTGTGGGGGAGTCGTTATTGTTTGATGCGTCAGATACTGTTGATCAGGAGAATGATGCGCTGACATTTTCTTGGTTTATGGGTGACGAAAAAATAGCGGATGGAGAAGTAATCCAATATACGTTTGCCACTTCGGGAAAACACTCCATCATATTGCAGGTAAGTGATGCTGGGAAACACGAGGCAACAAAAGAAATGAGTATTACAGTAAAAAAAGAAGTGGTCCATGACGAAAAGGAGGCAGCGTTGGCTGGTATATTTACTGAAACAGCGATCGCTATTTCTGAAGCTTATTTTGATCCGGAAGGAAGTGATGCAGAGGAAGAATTTATTGAAGTGTATAATGGAGGTGACGTTGAGATTGATATGAGTGGGTGGTTTATAGACGATGCCGAAGGGGGGTCAAAAGCATTTCTCATTCCAGATGGTATTCGTATTGGGCCAAAACAATATTTCGCATTCAGTCGGGATATGACAAATATTGCTTTAAATAATACAGATGACTCGGTACGATTATTATTTCCGGACAAAACGGTTGCTGAAGAGGTGGTGGTGATGGACGTGCAATCAGGAGCAGTATATATGAAGGACGAGACCGGAATTTGGGTATGGAGCGGTGAACCAACGCCTGGGGAGCCAAATCGGTTTGTTGTGGTAATGCTCGATGAGCAAACAAAGAAGATAAAAGGAAAGGATGGAAAAATTATTATTAAAACAACTATTGATGGGTTAAAAAATCGTGAGAGTGGAGAGGTAGTTATGGTGCAAGGAACGGTAGCGGTAAAACCGGGTGTGTTTGGCACAACTATGTTTTATATAGTTGATAAAGCCGGAATTCAGATTACTTTGGCAAAAAAATATATGCCTGCCATTGATATTGGGGATAGAGTAGAAGTAGTAGGGGTTCTGGGTGAGGTTAAGGGAGAACGGCGGATCGTGGCAAAGAAAAAAGAGGATGTGCGGCTTGTGCACGCAGGGACAGCACCGGAAATTACCAAAGGGGACATTATTTCTCTTGGCGAAGAGGAAATTGGCTCATTAGTTATGATTGAAGGTGAAGTCATGGAAAAAAAAGGAATGAGTTTTTATGTCGACGATGGAACGGGTGAAATAGTAGTTACTCCAGCAAAAGGTGTAAAAACAAAAGGAGTGATAAAAGAAGGGGATATTATGCGGGTGAGCGGTATTATTCGATTTAAAACCGATTCTGTTTATCTTGTGCCAAGAATAAACGACGACATGCAAAAAATAGGTAGCGCAACATCAACGATACCGGAGCTCACGATTGAGAAAAAAGAAAAAAAGAATATGCTTCCGTATATTATGATAACAATAGGAGGGGTGGTATGTGTGAGTATAATTTTTTTGGCTAGAAAGAAAAATAATAAAGAGAGTGGGGGTCTCATGGAATAGGTTTGGTTGTATTTATATTCTCTCTTTATCACAAATTTGATATACTTCCTCCATGGATAATATTTTTCTTCAAGTAAGCGCACTCCTCGGTATCACAGTAAGTGTTGCTTTTTTTGTTCGTCTATTAAAACAGCCATTGATGATTGCTTATATTACGTCTGGAATTGTTGCAGGTCCATTGGTATTAAATTTTATGAATGGCGACAGTCATTTGTATGGAGCGTTTTCAGAATTTGGCATTGTATTATTACTATTTGTTGTTGGTCTTAGTTTGAATATTGCTCATGTTAAAAAAATAGGAAGAGTTGCTTTTACTACTGGCATTCTTCAATTTATTTTTACTGCACTGTTTGGTGTATTCATTCTTACAACACTCCATTTTTCTCTCATGTCCGCAATATATATTGGTATTGCGTTGACATTTTCGAGTACTATTATTGTTGTTAAATTACTGAATGATAAGAAGGACTCACAATCAGTCTACGGCCGGCATGTTATTGGTCTTATGGTAGTCCAGGATTTGATTGCTATCACACTCATGATCATTGTCAGTACGTTTAGCCAAGAGGGAAACATGGCAAGGACCGCAAGTATTCTCGGCCTTAAGTTTCTCGCTCTAATTGGTTTTGTTTACATGCTCGCTCGATTTATTTTGCCGAAAATATTGGATCATGTAGCAAAGTCTGCTGAGTTTTTATTTATTTTTACGATTGCCTGGTGTTTTGGTATCGCCAGCTTGCTGCACTGGCTTGGTTTTTCTATAGAAATTGGGGCCTTGATTGCAGGGTTATCTCTTGGTTCTTCTCCTTATCAGTCAGAAATTTCCAGTCGTATTCGACCGCTTCGTGATTTTTTTATCGTGCTATTCTTTGTTATTTTAGGAAGCCGCATGCATATCGCTGATTTGGGAACGGCCATTATTCCCGCATTGATAATTTCGGCATGCGTTCTTATCGCTGATCCATTTATTTTGTTTATATCATTTCGTGCGTTAAAATTTACTCGTCGTAATAGTTTTTTGGCTGGAGTAACATCGGCTCATGTTAGTGAGTTTGGTTTTGTATTATTGTTTACCGGGATGCAGGCCGGCTATGTGACAGAAAATGACATTTCTATTTTTACTCTTGTTGCATTAATAACTATTTTTTTGTCGACATACGCAATTACCTACAACGAACAGTTTTATCGAATTCTCGTGCCTTTATTTAATTTGTTTGGCAAGGATAAATATCAGCAACCAGAAGAAACCGAAGAGCCTTATACTGTGTGGGTATTTGGGTATCACCGTATCGGATGGAAAGTGTGTGAAGGACTGCTTCAAAAGAATATACGTTTTGCGGTGGTTGATTTTGATCCGAAAGCAATTAATCAATTACGAAAAATGGGAATACCGGCATTTTTTGGTGATGCGGGCGATGTGGAATTTTTAGATTCACTCCAGCTTGAAAAATCCAAACTTGTCATTTCAACACTTCCTGAACCAGACGATCAAGTGACACTTATAAAATATATTCGTAGCAAAACAGATAAAACATTCATCATCAGTAATTTGTACCACGTTAACCATTTGGAGGAGCATTATGAAGCAGGTGCTAACTATGTGATGATGCCCCACCTTATGGGAGGGCATTGGATGGCAAATATGCTTATGAATGAAGTGTGGACAAAAAAGACGTTTGACATATTGAAGCAAGAACAAAGAAAGGAAATGAAAATGCGGTCTTTGGTTGAAACACTCCAATAAAAAATCACCAGTATGGGTGATTTTTGTATAGCGACTTGCCTTTCTCTGGGAAAGATTGGTAAGAGGGAGCTCCTGTATATTTTATTTAGCAAGACTAGTTTATGTAATTCTTGACAGTTTTTGCCCTCCCTGCTATAATTATCTCGCAATAAATGTCTTGTTTGCAATGGGCCGGTAGCTCATCTGGTAGAGCGCCCCGACGTAACGTCGGGAAGGTAGCTTGTTTAAGCCAAAAATATATGAAAGAGGGGTTTGTATATATTTTGAAAAGCGCTAAAAATGGTTCTTTCTATATTGGAAGTACTATTGACACGGCCATTCGTCTGTGTCAGCATAATGCAGGAAGCGTAACCGCCACTAAACACCTTACCCCATGGGAGATGGAGTATTTTCAGAAATATTCAACAATACGAGAGGCGAGGCAAATAGAGTATCGTCTTAAAAAGTTAAAGCGAAGAGATATACTTGAACAGATTATTCGAGAACAAAATATCAACATAAAGGGCCGGTAGCTCATCTGGTAGAGCGCCTCGTTTGCACCGAGGAGGTAGCGGGTTCAAGTCCTGTCCGGTCCACAAAGCTATTCTTATAAAAGATGTAGCTCATCTGGTAGAGTGTCCCGACGTAACGTCGGGGAGGTAGCGATTTCAAGTCCATTCCACACGTTTTGTCCATCGTCCATCCTTTGCGATGGACGATTTCGGTAATACGCCTGGGTAGCTCAGTGGTAGAGCAGAGGCCTGAAGAGCCTCGTGTCGTCAGTTCAATTCTGACTCCAGGCACAAAGCTAGTTTACCAGTTTTCTGGTTATCTGGTTTTCAAGTATAATAGATCTGTTAAAAACGGGATATGGCTCAATTGGTAGAGCGCCTGGTTTGGGACCAGGAGGTTGTGGGTTCAAGTCCCGCTATCCCGACAAAATAAAGAAGCACCGAACTG
>CAYGHM010000030.1:0-3202 GCA_964349825.1 uncultured Gammaproteobacteria bacterium | reverse complement strand
CCGCTATCCCGACAAAATAAAGAAGCACCGAACTGGTGTTTTTTTGTTTATCAATTTTATCTGGATATGGCTCAATTGGTAGAGCGTCCCGACGTAACGTCGGGGAGGTTGTGGGTTCAAGTCCCGCTATCCCGACAAAATAAAGAAGCACCGAACTGGTGTTTTTTTGTTTATCAATAACGAATTCACCCCAGGTTTTTTAATCCTGGGGTGATATGTGAATCTTCGTTCACGCTCCTTGAGTTGCTGAGGATTTGTTTCGTGCTTCACTGTAGCTCAGGAGAACCGTTGCCCCGAGGGCAATCAGTACGCCAAGCCATTGTACAGCACTCATCTGCTCGTTGAGAAGTATACCAGCACCGAGAATGACGGCAGGCGTTTCTCCCATTGCGAGCACACTTGCCACCTCAGTATCTAGGTGGTCAAAAGCGATGATGTTTGCCATGAAGTACAGGAAGCCTCCAATGAGACCGAAGGCGGTGATGACCAGCGCCTTGCTCAGGCTGATGGACATCGATGTGAAGGGGAGTGATCCTTGAACAGTGCACACAGTCGCTCCGACGACGAGTACGACCGTGGAAAGCCAAAAACCACGGGCATTCGGGTTGATCTTTTTGGTAGTGCTCAGCACTTCAAACCCTGCTCCTGCGAGCAGGGTTGCAGCTACGCTCCAGAACACTCCAACAGGAGACACCACCACATTCCACGGTTCGAGCGCCATGATGACGCCGAACAGGAGAATTACCAGCGAGACCAGAGCGGCGGTGTTTACTTGCCGTTCTTTCCACCATCGCGCCATGATATTCACGAAGGGGGTCATCGTAACGATGACGATGGTCGGATTCGCGCCCCAAGCTCGAATGCCATTATAGAGGGAGAAGTTGGCGAGAGCGAAGAGTATCGAGAATCCTATGATCCCTTTGTTAGGTCGAACGATCTTCTTGTTGAGGAAGAGTCCAATGAACAATACAGTGATTCCTCCACGAACCAGCATTAATTCACTCGTCTTGAAGTCCTTAAGTACATTGACGAAGGGAAGGGCGATGCCGGCGGTAGCATAGATACCAAGAACCGACAGCATACCAAGCCGTTTATTTTTCACGAGTTCCTCCGTGTCTGGTGGGGTTTTCCGCTCGATTTGAGACGGAAGAAAGCCTGTCTTCAGATAAACTTTCTTCTATTTCAAATAGAAATTAATAAGTAAGTTTAGTAAAAAAGTCCTGTCTTGTCAATAATTATAAAATCAACCATCTCGAGGACATTTTCAATTGTTAATCTGCTTTATCTTTCAACTTGCTCAATTGGTAGAGAGTCCTCCGATTTAATCAGGAGGAGGTTGTGGGTTCAAGTCCCGCTATCCCGACAACGATAAAATAAAACATCCACCTAAGGTGGATGTTTTTCGTTTCGATCAGTTTATTCTTGCTTATGGTCTTTTTCATCTGAATCTTTTTCTTTCGCATCAATACGTTGTTTCAGTTCAACCTTGAGGGGAGATATGCGTGTCTTTATCTGTGCCTTGAGGCTGCTCGTCGGCGTGGGGGCGGTAAGAGAAGCCGTTTGATCATCATTGTCATCATGTTTTTTTTCGTCTTGTTTGTTTTTATCTTCTTCGTCTTCTAGTATATCACTTCCTGAAAAAGAAATATTTAGCTTGTGGATAGTTTTGAATGTAAGCTTAGCGCGTTCTGCGAGCATATGTGCCTGCTGAAATTGTACGAATGCTTCTCCGTAAGATTTTTTTTCAAAACTTGCTATTGCTTGTGCATATTTTTCCTCTGAAAGTTTTAGTTCTGCTTGTGCTTGTGCTATAGCCTCAGTTCCGGCTTCTTCTTTTTTATTTTCAATATATTTTTTTACTTCTTCGATTTTATTTTTTGCTGCCTTCATTTTTCCTTCTGCAGCATGTTCGGTTTTTTCTTTGTATAAGGCTTCGATTTTTACCCGTGTAACGGCCGCTTGGTCCAATTCTTCTTTCACCTCATTTTGAATGTTCTCCAATGCATTGACTGACGCTGGACGAGATTTTTTTAAGGAAGTAAGTACGTCGTTATATGATGCTAGGTTTGCATCGATATGAGAGCTTACTTTTGCGGCAGCCTCGATTTTTCCTTTTGCAGAAAGGTCAGCAAGGAGTCGTTCTGCTTTTTCCTGGTGGGTAGCAAATTTTGCGCGTAAATCTTCTCTGGTTTCTGTATCGAGTCGTCCTTCAGCTGCAAGATGAGCTATTTCTTCAAGTCTTCGGACGGCACGTGTACTCTGCCAGTCAGCTTCTGCTCCAGCGCCTACTGCAGCTGCGCCACGGATTGATTCATTTACATGAATTTTAAATGGGTAGAGAGCATCTCCTGGTGTAGCATTTTCAGCAGCCGCCGCGGTACCCCCACCGAGCGCAATTAAAATTGCGAGAAAAATAGTAGCAAACATAGGTTTTGGAATTAAGTGTTTTATTGTTTGTGTGAATGGATGGACGATGTGAGAATGTATTCCCCGTGTCGGTGCTAGTGATATAGGCAATGGATTTTTTTGTATTGTATCTTGAAGTACATGCCGCATAGCAGCACGCTCTTCAGGTTGCAACTTTTCTTTTTTTAATGGTCTTAAATATTTCATATAGCCGAATTTTGAGGTACGTCCTGTTTTTGCTTAAGGAGTGACTGTAATTCTGCTTTACCGCGATGGATACGAACAGAAATGACGTTTTGTGATTCATTCATAATCTTTGCAATTTCTTTCGGTTTTAATTCATCTACATATCGCATGAGGAGTACATCTCGGTGAATCGGATCGAGTGATTGTATAAGACAAATAATTTCTTTTACCTCTATAGAATTTATCCATTCATGTTCTTCTGTCTTTGATGGTTCGTGACCTTGTTCGACAAGCTCATCAAGGGAGACTGCTTGTTTTTTTTCACGTGAATCAATAATGAGATTGGTTGCAATGCGGTACAGAAAAGCCTGTGGGCTGTCGACAGTTTTTTCTTGTACCAGGTACTCCCAGGCTTTCAGAAACACTTGTTGTGCCAGGTCTTTTGCCTGTTCTCGATCATAGACGCGATACAAACAATAGCGAAATAGTTTATCCGCGTATTTGTCGTACCATATTAGGAATTCTTTTTCGTTAATCATAGCCTTTTAATTGGCATATATTTTGACGGGGTAAAGGCAGGATTCTTACATATACCAGTTAAAAATAATCC
>CAYGHM010000029.1:0-12050 GCA_964349825.1 uncultured Gammaproteobacteria bacterium | reverse complement strand
GAAAATAAATTGTCAAATTTAGTAAATATAGGGCATGTATAGATTTTTTTGCTAAATTGACAATACTTACACAGTGCTATAGAGTAAAAACTAGCATCTATTTTATTGTATGAATAATAAGACAAAAATATTTATTTTTCTTGCCATGGGTGTCGCGGCATTATTTTTTTTATTTTTGGTTGGAATTTTTGTTTATTGGTTGGGTGCTTGGGGAGATAAGCCGCCACATACAATTGGTTTTAATTCTTTTGTTGAAAAAGTCGCATATACAAAAATTATTGACGAGAAGGGTGAGAAATACTACATTGAGACTTTGTCTACTGTTGATGATATGAATACTAAAATGGATTTGTATCATCTCTATAAATATTTTTCTGACGAAGGGTTGGTTGAGTTAGCAAATGGATCTTTTTACTTTTTTGATGAAAAAACCGTAATGGACCAAAAGGACGTGGTTCATTTGGTTTATTCAAACGATAATTCAAACAGAGTAATGTATTACTATTATCCAACACTAAAAAAGTTAGTTAAAAAGTATGATTGCGAATTTACTACTCTAACTTATCCGTTTCAAACATATACCAATGTAGAAGCTGGTTTTTCTATGGATTATCAAGGGCCGATGGAGAAATCAGAATATGGTCGTGATAGTGTAGAATTTACCACCTCTGCACCTTGTTTACCAACTATGAGTGTACATGTTGGATACTATGATAATAAACAGCATTATTTATTCGGGTATTTTGGCGAGTTTGCAACAAAAAAAGAAAAAGATGATTTTTTAAGATCCGAGCGTTATTATCATGGCAAATATATTGAAACTATACATGATCTAAAAATATATAAAGTATCGTTGGGAAGTTATCGGGCGGTATATACAATACCAAAAGAGAAAGTTTTTGAAATCACAGTGTCTACACCTACATATACTTTTGAATCTGTTCGTCCTATTTTTGAATCATTTCATACGGATAAGTAATTTTTTGGTTAATAAAAACCGCCCCGATGTGATGGATGGTTTATGTATTATTCGTCCCTTCAATCTTCCCTAACATATTCTTAAACGACATCCATCTTCGTTTAATACTTTCTTCAAACAAACCAATTTCTTTAATGCGAAAAAGAGAACAAACTAACCAGTACATACCAAGCCCTGCGCCGCCTGCGATGACACCTTGGGTAAAAATACCGAGGAAGGTGTTCATATCAACAAAAAGCGCGATCGGTGTTTTGAGACTTTGAATAATAAATGCCATGAGGACTATTGCAATAGAAAGGCGTGCTAAAAATGGCAAGAGCAATGATTCGTGCAATGTACCAAGTGTGTCATGAAGCGCGATCCAGAGAACTAAGAGTTGTGCGATAGATCCTGCGGTAAATCCCATGGCGAGTCCTGCTACCCCATACATATCTTTTAACCAGACACCACCAAAGATAGTAATAACCGTGCCGACAATTGCGGCCACTGTTGGAATGGTGGTATTTTTTAAGGCATAAAATGCACGAGCCAAAAGAGGAATAAGGCATTGCGCAAATAATGATAATGAGAAAAGCGCAAGCATATCAGCGGTGCGGATAGTATCATTCCAGTCAAACGCACCGCTTCCCAATACAACACGCACAATTTGCGCGCGGAGTAGTAACAAAATAATGGTAATCGGAAAAATAAAAAAGAGAATTTGTCGTATTGTCGTGAGGAGTGTGTCGAGAAATATCTCTCGTTTTTCTTTGGCTGCATATTCAGATAATGCCGGAAAAGCAGCCAGAGCAAATGAAATACCGATAATACCGATTGGAAAATATTGTAAATTATTAGCAAGATTGTATACTGCAATACTTCCTACGCCGAGTGTGGATGCAATCGAGGTAAGTACCACGAGTGTTATTTGATTTGATGCGAGTCCAATGGTGCGAGGGATCATGAGTATCCCCATTTTTTTTATTGATGGGTGAGAGAGTGGGAGTGATGGGAGAGTTCGGAATCCGAGACGAAATAATGTCGGCAATTGGATAAGAAGATGGAGTGCAGCACCGAGGATGACGCCATAGGCAAGTCCTTGAATACCGAAGTGCGGGACAAACATTGTGGCTCCGATAATAATTCCGACATTATATAAAATAGGGGTGATAGAGAAAATAAGAAAGTGTTTGGTTGCCTGAAGGACACTACTGATAATACCGCTGATACCAAGCAGGATTGGACTAAAAAGCATGATTCGACTGAGGAGAATGGTTGTTTTGAGTGTTTCTGTATCCATGCCAGGGAGTGTTTTGGTAATAAGCCATGGCATGATCACATATAGTATTGCACAAAGAAGAATAAGGGAACCAAATCCAATACGAAGTAATGTCGCAGTAAATTTCCAACCATCATTTTTATTTTTTTGGTATAACTCTAAAAACAGGGGAATAAATCCGGCTGATAGTGCGCCGACAATCAATAAATTATAAATAAAATCCGGAACACGAAATGCCGCATAATAGGCATCGAGCATGGTATCAGCACCAAAGACATGAGCAAAGACGCGGTCGCGTACTACACCAATCAACCGACTAAAAAAAGACGCGACCCCGAGGATAATGGCAGCGCCAGTGATTGTTTTTGATTGAGAGGAGAGGAGGCGCCGGATCATAGCCATCGTTTTCTTTTCATTGTCACAATAACACCGATAATAAACAGGGCAAGTCCGGCAAATATCATCCAGACCCAGCGTGGGTCATGAGAGAAGGGGAGGTTGTCGATATTCATGCCGTAAATACCAGAAAGCAAGGTTAATGGAAGCAGGGAAACAGAAATAACCGTGAGAGAGCTAATTACTTTATTGGTACGTTGGTTGATCAACGATTCCACTGTTACATGGAGGCCGTGAACCGTATCTTGATAATTATCGACAATAGCCCATAATTTATTGAGATAATCGTTAATATCATCAAAATACAAACTGGTACTTTCATTCAAGAACGTTTTTCTGGTATGGGAAAGATTGGAAACAAGATAGCGTTGTGGATCGATAATACGGCGGAAACCAAGGACATTGCGACGATGCATTGCAAGTTGGCGGATAATTTTTGTATCCGGTTCGCCATTGAAGACATCTTGTTCCATGACAGAAATACGCTTGCCAAGATTGTTCAAAATAGGTCGTGAATTGTGGTAGAGCGCGTCAATGAGACGATAGAGAAGATAGCCGGAGGTATTTCCCATCCATTCCTTTTTTACCCGGCGATTTTTCATGCAACGATAAAAAAATGTTTTGACATCTTTCGACCGTTGATGTTGCACCGTAATTAAAAAATTATCACCAATGAAAAAATCGACTTCAAATGGTAATACGGTTTGTGTTACCGGATCCCAACTAGGGAATTGAAGAATGAGAAATAAATAATTTTTATATACGTCAATCTTCGGCATTTGGCTTTCACTTTGCAGATCTTCGAGGTCCAAATGGTGAAAATGATATTTTTGCCGCAAATAGTTGAGGCTTTCCTCATTAGTCTCTTCCACATTGATCCAGGTGAGCCCACCTTGTTCAATTTCACGGATTGACATAGACAAAGAAATTATTTGGCAGAGAAAATGGTCGTAAGTATAAGAGAATCAGTCCCCCTATTGGTTGGGATATCTTTGATATAGAGCGTACCTTCGGTAGTATCTTTAATAAAGTATAATTGTCGGACAGCCTTATCATTACTTATATCTTCATTGACCAAGTATCCGGCGCGTTGTAAATTAATTTTATAATGATCCTGGATGAATTTTGGTTCTGCTGTGAGATTTTCCCAATAAATAGTGACAGTGTCTCGGTCGTCATTAATATCATTTTCAAATGTATAGAGAAATTCATCCCATGTTGATGGCATACCGGGCGATTGATTCTTTTTTGCTTCTTTTCCAAAACGTTCAATAAGTTTATTGGTAATAAAATCAGGTAATTTTATCGCTGTTTGGACTGCCCGTTCTTTTTTCTCTCCTGATAAGAACGTTATTTTTGAAATAGCGTCTCTATCATAAATAGAGATTGATTTTGGGAAATGACCGGGAACTTGTTTTACTTCTTTGGGGTCACTGATTGCTGAAAAGCGGAAAAAAACGATAATAACCACTATGAGCAATAAAAAAACAAGACACCCGAAGCTGCAACTACGACCAAAACAGGATTTCTTTTTTTGCATTTCCTGTATTGCTGGTTCTTGAATTTCGATAGGTTCGATTCTTTTTTTCATAGAGTTGACGGAGGTAGTATAGCAGATTGTCCTTGTATTGGGTAGATTTAGGGTGGAGGATGTGGTAGTATGAGGGGAGTGAAGCGACGAGGCAGCGCCTCGTCGGTACTTAATTGTAATTTTGTATGAATATCACATTTTACGGAGCCGCGCACGAAGTGACGGGCTCTTGTCATGTCATCGATACGGGAAAGAAAAAAATCATGCTTGATTGCGGCATGTTCCAGGGCGGAGATTTTAATGAAGGGCGAAATGCCGATCATTTTGCTTTTGATGCAAAGAATATTGATGCTGTGCTTGTCAGTCATGCGCATACCGATCATAGTGGGCGCATCCCTAAGTTGATTAAAGAGGGGTATGCTGGACCAATTTATATGACGCGCGCGACTGTGGAATTGTCACGGCTTATTTGGGACGATGCGTACAATATCATGAAATATAACAATAAAAAGTATCAATCACCGATTTTGTTCACTCCGGAAGAAATTGATATGGCCGCACAGCGGTGTGAAGGAGTAGATTATGAAAAGAAGGTGGATTTGGGAGATGGAGATTTTGCTATATTTCGAGATGCGGGCCATATATTTGGATCAGCCTTTATTGAATTGACTATTGAAGGAAAACACATTGTTTTTTCAGGTGATTTGGGAAATGAAGGTTTGCCGATTGTGCGTGACACAGAGACAATGGGGGAGGTAGATGTATTATTATGCGAAGCGACATATGGAGATCGAATTCACGAATCGCCTGAAGAGAGAAAAGAAACATTACGAAAATTAATTGTAGAAGGTATTGATCGTGGCGGTACTATTATGGTGCCGACATTTTCTATTGAACGAACGCAAGAATTATTGTATTTATTAGATGAATTAAGCGAAGGGGATCATTCGCTGCCGAATATTCCGATTTATCTTGATAGTCCGATGGCGATTGATGCGATTCCGGTATATAGAAAGTATAAAGAGTATTATGATGGAGAAGCGTCAGAGAAATTTAAAAAAGGCAATGATTTTCTTGATTTCCCTCAATTGACTATTTCACGGACTAAAGAAGAATCAAAACATATTAATAGCAATCGATTGCCAAAAATGATTATTGCAGGAGCGGGAATGATGAATGGAGGTCGTATCATTCATCACTTATTCCGTTATTTATCTGATCCAGCATCGACCCTTATTATTACTGGGTATCAGGCAGTGGGGACACTTGGGAGAGAGATTCGTGATGGAGCGAAAATCGTATCAATTTTTGGAGAACATATACCGGTTCGTTGTCATGTTACGACAATTACATCTATGTCTGGTCATGCGGATCAGAACAAATTAATTGAATGGATCAGTAGCGCAAAGAGCAAACCAAAGAAAGTGTATTGCGTGCATGGTGAAGGTGGTGCGGCAGAAGCACTTGCTGAACGTATTACCAAAGAATTAGGGATTCCGGCATTTGTTCCCCATGCTGAAGAAACCATTACCGTGGATGAAATCACATCACAAGTGGCGGCGTAGATAAAATCGCTGTGGCGGCGTGATTGATCACGCCGTCCCTCTAAATTCCAACAAACAAAAAATCCACCAAATTGGTGGATTTTTTAACCTCTTTTGTACACAATGTATTGTATCCAAAAGAGGTGCGGTAGTGGTGGCAGCAGGCGAGGTAGTCTTCTTGCGAAGACGTTCCTTTCCTGCTGCCACCAACCACCATGGCAATCTTACTTCCAGTCTTCTCGCCAACCCGAGGGTTATGAGGATATGCTCCCCATCCGGTCGGTTATCCACCGTCCGTTGCTACTGAAATTCTTCCTGCCACTCATCATGTTCACACTGGAGGCGCTTCTCCTTCGGTATTATTTCTCACAAATCTATGAGGGACTCGTTGTCCCGTCCCATAGATCGCAGGGAGGCGATGCATTTGAGTGCACCTGCTGGCTTATGCCCGCTACCTGGGTCCCTTAAAGCATTCCTGGTTCCGTCCTGAGTAATGTTCTTTACGGGTGGACTTTCCCAGTTCAGCTCGAGAAAAATATCCGAGCGCACCTACCACAATGCTGAGGTGATGAGGAAACAATATACCATAATTATAGGTCTTTGTCAAGGTCTGTGGATATTTGCCAGGAGGTAAAGAATGTGGTATGTTTATTGTGTAAAATTAGCCAAATAACATGCGAATTTCGAATCCCCGAAGACGGGGTACGAATAGCAAATATATACATATATAGTATCTTTAGAATTTGCTATTTGGTATTATTCGTAATTCGTATGTTCAAGTAATTATGAAGTTTGAATTAAAAGCACCCTACTTGCCGAGTGGCGACCAGCCGCAGGCGATTGAAAAATTAGTGGAGGGAATTAAAAAAGGGTTTGATAAACAAACCTTGCTTGGTGTTACCGGATCGGGAAAAACATTCACCATGGCAAATGTTATTGAACAAATACAAAAACCTACGTTGGTGATTGCGCATAATAAAACATTGGCCGCGCAGCTCTGCAATGAATTCCGAGAATTTTTTCCGAATAATGCGGTTGAGTACTTCGTGAGTTATTATGATTACTATCAGCCGGAAGCATATATACCGAGTTCTGATACGTATATTGAAAAAGAAGCCCAGATCAATGAAGAAATTGATCGGCTGCGTCATGCATGTACCCAAGCACTGTTAACTCGTGATGATGTTATTATTGTCGCGTCAGTATCGGCTATTTATGGATTGGGTTCGCCAAAAGAGTATGAAAAAATTGTTTTGCATTTAGAAAGTGGGCAGGCGCTTGATCGTCGTGGTATGTTGGAGCAACTTATCAGTATGCAATTTGAGCGCACGAATGTAGAATTGAAACGTGGTTTTTTCCGTATGCGTGGGCAGGTATTTGAAATTATGCCGGTAAATGAAGAACGTATTTATCGATTTGAAGTAAGTGATAATATTGATCGGATTGAGGTGATTGATCCATTGCAAAGAAATGTGGTGCGGGAAGTTGAAGACGCATGGTTTTTTCCGGCAAAACATTATGTCGTCAGCGATGAATCACGTGAAAAAGCATTTGTTATAATTCGCAAAGAACTTGAAGAGCAACTTGCCTTATTTCAAAAACAAGGAAAAGTATTGGAATATGAGCGGTTGAAACGGCGTATTGCTTATGACCTTGAGATGATAAAAAATATTGGGTATTGCAATGGGATTGAAAATTATTCTCGGCATTTTGAAGGTCGCAGAGAAGGGGAACCGCCTTTTACGCTGATTGATTATTTTAAATATTCACGAGGTGATAAATCTTTTCTCACTATTATTGATGAATCGCATGTGACCGTACCACAGATTCGTGGTATGTATAATGGTGATCGTGCGCGAAAAGATACTCTGGTTGATCATGGATTTCGATTACCAAGTGCGCGTGACAATCGTCCGCTTCGGTTTGAAGAATTTGATACCCGTATTGAGCAATTGGTGTATGTGTCTGCAACACCGACCGTGTATGAGTTGGAGGCAAGTAAGCAAATAGCCGAACAAATCGTGCGTCCAACAGGATTGGTTGACCCACAAGTTATTATCAAACCAGTAACTGGAAATAAACAAGGCGGGGCTTCCCAGGTGGAAGATGTTATCGAGGAAATTCAACGTACTATTCAAGCGGGAGAACGTGTGATTGTGACGACCCTGACCAAAAAGACAGCGGAAGATTTGACGGAATTTTTGCAGCAGAAAAAAATGAAGGTAAAATTTTTGCATAGCGATATTAATACCCTCCAACGTATTGAAGTAATTATGGATTTGCGTTTGGGAAAGATAGACGTAGTTGTGGGTGTCAATTTACTTCGTGAAGGTCTCGATATTCCAGAAGTGTCATTTGTGGCAATTCTGGATGCGGACAAAGAAGGTTTCTTGCGCAGTGAAACCAGTTTGGTGCAAACCATTGGTCGCGCCGCGCGAAATGTGAATGGACGAGTCATCATGTATGCGGACCATATTACTAAATCCATTCAGAAAGCAATTGATGAAACACAGCGCCGTCGAGATATTCAGATTGCCTATAATAAAAAGCACGGTATTACCCCAAAGACCATTCAAAAAGAAATTAAGAATTTATTAGAAGAATTTGGTATTTCTGATGCCGGCGGAGCCTCTTCCCGGGGGAAGCGGCGAGGTGACGCCTCGCCGGTACGAGGCAATATCACCGATCTCGATATCTTGGGTGACGCCCGTCCGTTAAAGCAGATTATCAAAGCGAAAGAATTGCAGATGAAAGAAGCGGCCCAAAAATTAGAATTTGAATTAGCGGCAATTTTGCGGGATGAAATTCGTGAATTATCACTTCGGGAAAAAATGGCTGAGAAGAAGACAGCTCGGAAAAAATAATTGGTTATATCCTTTATGAATGAACGGTTTCGACAGATTATTACATTGTTACAGCAAAAAAAGCGCATCGTTGCGAGCATTGTCATCCTTGTGGGTGTTATTGTTATTCTCACAACAATTTTTTTGTCCCGTCAGGTAATTATGCCGTATGGACAGTATATTGTTCGAGATATTGATCAATTACCCAATCGGGATATTGCCCTCGTATTTGGCGGAGGAATAGAGAAGGATGGTTCACAAAGTATTATGCAAGAGCATCGGATTAAAACGGCGGTGGAATTGTATAAAAAAGGAAAAGTGAAAAAAATTATGATCACCGGAGACGATGGACTTGTTCGTTTCAATGAAATTGATATTATGACCTACTATGCGCGCACGCACGGTGTGCCGGTCTATGATATTATGTCCGATCCACATGGGTATCGAACATACGAGAGTTGTTATCGTGAGCAGCACGTATATGGCATTCAAAACGCGATTGCAATTTCACAGGAATTTCATTTACCACGCATTCTTTATTTTTGCAGAAATTTTGGTATTGATATCATTGGGTTTCCAGCAGACTATCAAGGATATCAGATTGATCCGAGGATGTTACTTCGCGAAACTCTTGCCAGAGTGAAGGGGTGGTGGCAGATGACTGTCTCGCATCCATTTCCCCGGATTCGATCGTAATAGTATAAGCAAAAAAAATACACGTCATTGCGAGGAGTGAGTCTTCGAACGACGTGGCAATCCCGTTTTTTTACGACGGGATTGCTACGTATCCATTCGTAGACTCATGGCATTCGTAATGACGTGTTTTTTGTTTTGCTTGTATATTTACTTTACAGTGACTTCGACATCATTGCTGTATGCCGTACATTTTTTGTTCTCAAATGCACAGACGCGAAAATGCTGCTTTCCTTTTGGTAATTTAATCCAATTTGCTTGTGTATCTCCGGCAGGACGATGGTACCAGAAATTTCCTGGATAGGATGGATTTTCAAGCGGACCGCGCACGAAACGAAATCCATCTTTTGCCTGGACATTACTAGGTGCATTCCAGGTAAAACGAACGTGTCCGTTTCCTGCCGCTTCTGCGGCGAGTGTAAATTCGTTCGTTTTCGGTTGGTTAGTTGTTGTGTCCGACGAGGTGTTTTCTAATGTAGTGGCTGATGTATTCGCTGATTTTGTTTGTGGCGTGTCAGTAGTATTGCCGCATCCGGCACCAGCGAGAAGAAGGAGAGAAAATATTCCCCCCACGGCAAGTAATTGTTTGTTCATATAGATATATAGTAAAAATAATATTTTTTATTGTACCATGATATACAGGAGAAAGAAATATGATGGCCTGTTGATTTATTCTTTTCTCCTGCTATACTAGCCCTATTACCACCCCCCAGAAGAAGAAAATGGGGCTTTTTCGTTATATTATGCAAGAAAAAATTATTATTAAAGGCGCGCGGGAACATAATTTGAAGAATATTTCTCTTGAATTGCCGCGTAATTCCATGATTGTGTTTACTGGACTGTCCGGCTCGGGAAAGTCGTCTTTGGCATTTGATACCATCTTTGCCGAAGGGCAACGTCGATATGTCGAGAGTTTATCCGCGTATGCACGGCAATTTTTGGGCGGTATGCAAAAGCCAGATGTGGATGAAATTGAAGGGCTGTCTCCGGCTATTTCTATTGATCAAAAAGCGCATAGTGCCAACCCACGTTCGACCGTGGCGACTATTACCGAAATTTATGATTATCTCCGGGTATTGTTTGCACGTGTCGGTGTGCCATATTGCCCATTGTGCAGGACGCGCATTGAAAAGATGTCGCCAGATGAAATGATCCATAAAATTGTTAAAACGGTATCCTTTGTAGACGGGGGTCGCGATCCGCACGCGCAAGGAAAATCAAAAAAAATATCCGCACCAGAATTAATTATTCTCTCACCAGTAGTCCGAGGAAGAAAAGGTGAGTATTACCAAATGCTCTATGATTTATATAATTCTGGATATTTGGAAGTACGGGTTGATGGAAAAGTAAAAAGTTTGCGAGATCGTATCGTTCTTAGTAAAAATATTAAACATACTATTGAGGTGGTGGTTGATCGTATCCCGTTATCCGGTGCAATATTTGATCGTGAAAATAATAATGATTCATCCCAAAAAATCATACCAGGGCATGATTCCACCATGAGACTGGCAGAAGCTGTAGAAGCTGCTATCGATTTATCAAATGGTTTATGTGGTGTTATTTTTCAGGATAAAGAAGAAAAGGTGTACAGTACCGAATATTCTTGTCCGAATGATGGATTTAGTTTTCCGGAAATTGAACCACGCTTATTTAGTTTTAATAGTCCATATGGACAATGCAGTTATTGCACTGGTCTTGGAACAAAAGAATTATTTAGCGAAGAGGTGTGTCCACAGTGTCAGGGGAAACGATTGAATGAAAATGCGTTAAGTGTACGTGTTAATGAAAAAAATATTTGGGAGTTAAGTACGTTAACTATTTCAGATGCGATTGATTTTGTTTTGACACTTGATGACGAATTATTACCAAACCAAAAAGAAATCGCTGCTCCAGTACTTCGTGAAGTGCAAAATCGTTTGCAATTTATGCATGATGTTGGACTACATTATTTGACATTGAATCGTACGGCGGGAACATTGTCTGGTGGAGAGGCACAGCGTATCCGCCTTGCGTCACAGGTGGGAACAAAACTAGTTGGTGCATTGTATGTGCTGGATGAACCAACGATTGGTTTGCATCAGCGGGACAATGACCAGCTTGTGGCAACACTTCGTAATCTTTGTGATATCGGCAATACCATTATTGTGGTTGAACATGATGAAGATACTATTTTGGCGAGTGATTGGGTGGTGGATATTGGGCCAGGGGCAGGAAAGCATGGTGGGCATGTTGTGTATTCGGGACCAAAGGAAAAATTGTTGGGCAGTACACAAACTATGCATAAAACGAATAAGCGAGTAAAAGAAAAAAATAAGGAAAATAATTGTATTGAATTGGGAAGTGCCGAGAAGTCGATTACTGGGCAGTATTTGAGAGGGGAGAGAAAGATTGAGTTGCCAGAAAAGAGACGAAAAGTGGATCGAACCACGCCAAAATTAAAGATTAAAGGTGCGACGGCAAATAATTTGAAGAATATTGATGTAGAAATTCCATTGCGTCGTCTAGTCTGTTTAACCGGTGTGTCTGGATCAGGGAAATCGACCCTCATGAATAATATTTTATATCGTGCTGTTTCCAATAAACTCAACCGGACGAGAAAACATGTTGGGAAACATAATGAAATTTCAGGAATTGAATATATTGATAAAATTATTCGTATAGATCAAAGTCCTATAGGTCGTACACCTCGCAGTAATCCTGCAACGTATACGAAAGCATTTGATTATATACGTGAATTGTTTGCTGAAACAACTGAGGCAAAAGTGCGTGGCTATGGAAAAGGACGTTTTAGTTTTAATCGACCAGG
>CAYGHM010000028.1:0-12343 GCA_964349825.1 uncultured Gammaproteobacteria bacterium | reverse complement strand
CCCGGAGGGAGAGGAATATGTTGGTGATTATTTTTTTATAATGCATTGGAAGTAGATTGTATGAAAGATTTTTTTATGATGTTTAATAAAAAATATACTTAGAAATTCCCTCTCCCTCCGGGAGAGGCAAGGTGAGGGTGCTCAGTTCCACCAGAAGTTCTACCAAACATCTACTATTTCGGAAAATAAAAATATTTTTTCAACATACTCTTATACTTATCCGCCTTTCGTTTATTTCTAGAAATAATTAATTTCGTTTTTCCTTGTGAAGAAATAATTTTTTCTAATTCTTTTTTTATTGTTTCTGTATATGCACCCGATGACGCATATGCATCATTTACTTTATTTGCGACATCAACATCAATCCATGCTTCGATAATAAAATCTCCAATAATATTAAAATAATAATTATTTTTAGGAAACAAAGATGCGCTTCGCACATAATATTGACTTTGTTCACCATCAAATAAAGAAGAAATATGTTTATCAAGAGGAAACGAGGATCCCACAGTAAGTAAATACTGTCTTTTATTCTTTAATACAAAAGACAATAATTCTTTTTCACTTTTTTCTCTCGCAATCAAAAACCATTGATGCGGATTATACAAATATACGGGAGTGTTAGGCTGTTCTGTTGCAACTAATAAATGAAATGCATGCCCCCAAAACGCATCAGTTAATACAGCATCTTTAAACGAATAAGAAATTTTTTCTCCGTCTTGTAAATGTAAAAAGTTTCCATCTCCTGAATCTTCATCACGATAATATTTTTGCGCAATAGAAAAAAAACTTGCCATAGATGAAACCCACGCACTATTCAATGATGCGCGACCACGATGAAGCACAACCTTCTCCTGTTTTTTTAAAACACGTAATGCTGCATACACTCCTTGCTTTGTCGTGCCTGGCCTCACGTCTTTTAATTCATCAATAATACCAACAATACGACGAGGCCCCCGCTGAAGGGCCTGAAGCAACCACTGCTCAATTGATAGTGTGGTGGGGATAGACATGGGGATATCATATCAAAACTGGGGATAAAGTAAAGAGTTTGTTTACTTATATATAAAATAATAGCTTAAATATAGACATTATATATAAATTCATGTATATTTTTCTGTTCTTGAAACAACATAACGGAGGGTTCAATGAACACGCTCTTTCTCGTGACAGGAAGTAACGGAGCGATCGGCAGTGCGTATCTGGAAGAACTGCTGCGGCACAATCAAATGGCGGTGGCCATTGCCCGCGGACACCATCGGCGTGACTGGCCCTGCAAACAGACATTTGATCTTCTCAACAAGGAGGATTGCGAAACGTGCATCCATCAACTCGATCTCACCGGTGTCTCTCGTGTGGTACTGATCCACACAGTCGGCAAATTCCACTTCGAACTGACGCCAGGTGAGATGAGCGAGGAAATCTGGCAGAGCAATCTCACGACCTTCGTGAACATCGCAGATCCACTGCTGGCACGAGCGTCTACCGAAGGCATTCAGGTAAAGCTTGTCGCCTTTGGTTCGCCGAGTGATCCCTACCATGTGCCATTCTGGCGCGCATTCACCGCTGCAAAAGATGCTGTCCGCGAACACATCAAGAAAGCGGTGTTCAAGAACAGTGACACACAAGGTCTCTTCGTGAACATCAGCAGCACGCGCACCGCGAATGAAGAAAAGCTGCGCCCGTTCGCCGACACTTCGACATGGCTTATGCCCGAAGAGGTGGTCCAAGGATCGATTGCTGAGATTCGGAAATCAGGCGGAACTGAATATCAAGAAATCCAGGTAATCCGGCCAGACCTGAACTTCAACAACTACTATGCCGACATCGATACCATAAGAAAAAAATGGTATTGCGAAATGTTCGGACGAGAAGGGGAAACACCATGAAAGGAGGGAGAACCACGAAATAAATCTCGTGGTTCTTCTACATATATGTTTATCCCCATTTTTCCTTACTTACCCACAGGTTTGTCTACACTTGTCTAAACTATTCACAGTTTAGGGGAGTATTCCACAGAAGTATCCACAAACTGAATAGGGAATAATGAATGAAGAATAGAGGGCAAAAAAAACATTCTTTATTCTACATTCATTATTCAAAAACTCCCTTGGTAATAATTTACCAAGGGAGTTAAATATTAATTATGAAGAAAACAGGCTACTGCCGAATAGGCATCACAATGTACAAGTAAGTATCATCACCCATTGGACTGAACATACACGGCGCATCCGCGCTGTTCAATTGGAATAAAGCCTGTTCTGTACCAATCTGTTGCAACCCATCAAGAACATACCGGTGATTTAATACAGTAGAATTTGCATTACCTTCTACTTCACTCTCAAGTTCAGATGTGTGTTCACCTGTTTGTGAACTGGTAGAAGAAATACTAATAACTTGTTCCGCTGATTTCACTTCAACATTTACTGCATTCACACCACTCGCGGTAAACAAACTCGCTGCTTTTATTTTCTTCACCATATCATCTCCCTTAAAACTTGCCGTTGTGACAAATTTTGTTGGGATAATTTGTGCATAGTCTGGATATCTTCCTTCGATAAGACGACTTGTCATTTCAAACTGATCAAATCGGAGAGCAATCTGATTTGGACTGACCCATAGACGTACTTCTTTTTCTCCATCTTCTTGTTTTGCAAGAGAAATAAGACGATTCATTTCAATAGCTGTCTTTGCAGGAACAATACATTTTAATACTTCTTGGCCCTGTTTTACTTTAATTTTCTTTTCCGTAAGTCGATAAGAATCTGTTGCTGCCAAAACAAGTCCAGCATATCGCTCTGTAAAGAATCCCATATATACACCAGAAAGTTCTGGGCGGATATCATTCTTAGCAACAGCGACCAAAACATTTCCCAAACCTTCTTTTAGAAGACTTGCGTCAATAAGATAATTATTGGCTTCTTCTATTTCTGGTATAACAGGAAACTCTTCCGGTCCTGATCCTTTTATTTTTGTTTTGGAGCGACCTGCTTCAATACATAATTCATTATCAACCAAAGAAAGATCAATCTGCGTTTCAGGAAGTAAGTTGACAAAATCTACCAAGGTTTTCGCTGGAACAGTAAAAGATCCTGGCTCATCCACCTTTGCTCGCAATTGTACCTTTAAAGCAATTTCAAGATCTGTTGCTACTAGTTCTACTTTTTGGTCGTTTGCTTGAATAAAGATATTAGAGAGAATTGCCAAATGGGTATGCTTCTGAGCTATCGCACTTACGAGTTGTAATGAGTATGCCAGATTCTCTTTTGTACATGTGAATTTCATAGGTGTCTTTTCTTTATTTTTTTATATATAAATCTAGTAGTAGTAGTAGAGGGGTGGATAACTCGGATAACTCAGAAAAAAGTGATAACCATGAATGTTTTTTCCTTGTACCCCTGTGTCTGGTGGGATAACAGTTTTAGAATAAACAGGGGACAGATTTATGGATATTTTTTTACCTGTGTGTAACTATGAACACTGTCCACATATCCCAGATGGGTTATCAATATACTTACCCAAATATTTGTCCCAATATGTGTACACATGGGGATATCCGGATAATTTGGGGATAATTATGAATAAAGAGTGGCAAATAAAGAATTAAATTCTTTTTCTTTATTCTTTATTCTCTATTCACTGCTCTCTATTAGAGATGGTCGGCGTACAAATACTGTTTGATCACATCCATATCCTGCTTAAGTTTGGCATCGGATTCTACTTCTCGATTAATTTTATTGTGCGCATGCATGGCTGTGGTATGATCTCGACCACCAAGTTCGTCACCAATAGCAGGATAGGAGAGTTGGAGCTCTTCACGAAGCATGAACATGATGATCTGGCGTGGAAAAGAGAGTTTTTTCTCACGACTTTTTCCTTTGATATCTTCTTCAGTCAAACCAAAATGCTTAATAACTGCAAAAATGATATCTCGAGGAGTTACGGATTTTTTTATAGATTGGGTTTCAATCGTTGCGAGCATGGCTTTGACTGTTTCCTTGGTTGGTTCGATATTTTTTAATTCGTGGTAGGCAATAATTTTATTAAGGGCGCCTTCAAGTTCGCGGATATTGCTTTGAACACTAACTGCAATAAGGTAAGCAGCATCTTCAGGAAGAGGGAAGTTTTTTTCCTGTGCTTTTGCCTGCAAGATAGCGGAACGTGTTTCAACATCCGGTGCTGAGACATCAACAATCATACCCCATTCAAATCGACTGCGAAGACGATCTTCAAGTGCAGGAATTTGTTTTGGTGGACGATCACTGGTAAGGACTACCTGCTTTGATTGTTGGTGTAATTCATTAAATGTATGGAAAAATTCTTCTTGAGTTTGTTCTTTTCCACCAATAAATTGAATATCATCAATAAGAAGGAGATCAACATTGCGATATCTCTCTTTAAATTCTTTTGCACGACCTTCTTTCACTGCTGAAACAAATTCGTTGGTGAATTTTTCTGAGCTGACATATAAAATACGCAAATTTGGATTGGTTTCAAGCATTTTGTGCGCAATCGCTTGAAGCAAATGGGTTTTGCCCAATCCTACACCACCATAAATAAAGAGTGGGTTGTATGCATCTCCAGGGCGGGAAGCAACGGCTTGTGCGGCTGCGTGAGCAAGTTCATTTCCTTTACCAACGATAAAGGTTTCAAAAACATATTTTGAATTGAGTCCGTAACGAGCCCCAGCAGTCGACATAACATGGTGTTGAGGTGCCACATTGCGGATAGGATGGTTTTGGATGTGAGAATGGTGAGGAGCAGGATCTGCTTGAGGAGGGGGAGTCAACACACATTCTTTTTCTACAACATTTTTAATGTTTTCTACGCGGTACTCTACTTTTTTAATTGGTTTCCCTGTGACGCGCTCCAAAGATTTTACCAAATCAGAATGATATTTTTTTTCTAACCAACTTTTGGCAAAGGTATTCGGTACACACACAGTAGCATGACCATTTTCGAAATTGCTGATTCCGGTATTTCCAAACCAGGTAGTAAAGTTAGCCTTGGAAATGGATAGTTCAAACTCTGCAAGCACAGCCTGCCAAATTTCGTAGTTGGTCATATATGGGCACAGTGACGAGAATTAGTCCTAATTTTGTGGAAAACTGTGGACTAATATGTGTAATACGTGCATTTTAGCACATCTATTCACAATAAAAAATGGCTCTATGTAGCTAAAACTAGCGAAATCGTGTGTAAGCTGTGGATAACGTGTGTATGGTGGGGATAAGTATCTACACAGTTAAGCGAAAATTGGAGTATCCACCATAAGTGGATAAGGAATAAAGAATAGAGAATTTAGAATAGAGAATAAAGAAAAACATGGATTTTTTTCGTTTTTATTCTTCATTCTTCATTCTTTATTCTAAATTCTTTTACTCCGGCTTGACAAAATGCATCTTCTCCGGTATAGTGCTGCTATTCATTTATACCTCGATTATGCCAAAGCGAACATACCAACCAAAGAAACGAAAGCGAGCAAAAGCGCATGGATTCCGATCCCGCATGAGCACACGAAACGGACAGTCAGTACTTAGCCGCCGACGTGCGAAAGGCCGTAAGAAACTCACAGTGAGCGACGAGCGCAAAGGAAAGCGACTTCGAAAAACACGATAATAGACTAAACCTCGTAGAAATACGGGGTTTCGTTTATAATAAACATACGAACTAAGAAAAATACGAAATTACGAAACAGAGAAAATTCATATCTGTGAAAATCTGTTCGATCTGTGTTCTGCATTTTATTTCGTAATTCGCATGTTGTTTAACTAGTATGCTACCCCAGCAATACCGACTCAAACATTTTCGCGATTTTGACACCCTTTACAAGGAAGGTCAGTTTGCTGGTGCAGATGTTGTTACTGTGAAGTATTGGAAGATTGACACCTCACGGTTTCCGAAGCGTGAATATAAGGCTGATGATTTAAAGATTGGATTTGTTGTTGGAACAAAAGTACATAAAAGTGCCGTGAAGCGGAATAGATTAAAGCGACAGATGCGCGAAGTAGTGCGGCTATTATTATTGGAAGAAAAAATTCAACCTGGATTTTTGGTGGTATTCATGGCGAAAAAAGAAATGCTGGAACAGCCGTATGAGAAGATTGAACAAAGTTTGGTGTATTTATTGAAACGGGCGAGGTTGTTAAGGTAGATAATAGACATCGGATTTGACGGATGAGACGGATTAAGACAAGATTAATCTGTCGACATTCGCCTAATCCGCCTCATCCATAATCTATTAAACAATGCAAAACAATATTCTCACACATATTATTTCCATCCCGCGCTATATTGTCATGGCGTTTATTTTTTTATATCAAAAAACACTGTCACCTGATCATGGACCATTGAAACATCTTCATCCACACGGATTCTGCCGATTTTATCCAACCTGCAGTGAGTATGGCTATCAAGTAATTAAAAAAAGAGGAATACTCATTGGTATTCCTAAAACTATTTGGAGAATTGTACGGTGTAATCCGTGGAGTAAGGGTGGTATAGATATTCCTTAGTCTGGAATCTCGATTATTTTATCCTTACTTGCTTCACCTTTTACAATAGTTATCTTCGACTTTGGAATATCCCATTCCTTGCTTAAAAACGCAATCACTTTTTTATTCGCTTCGCCATCAACCGGTGCTGCGGTTATTTTTACTCGATACGACCCATCCTCAAGCGGCCCATCAATCATATTGCGGGAAGAGCGAGGGAGAACTTTGATGGTGATTCGTTTGGACATATACAGTATTGTATATTTTTTTAACCAAGATTAATAGACATCGAATTTGGCGGATTAAGCAGATTTCGACAGATTAATTTTGTCTTAATCCGTCTCATCCGTCAAATCTGTAATCTATTAAACAAAGACCGGGCATCTGCCCGGTCTTATTATTTCTAGTGTTTGTGTTCGTGCCCAGTATGGTCATGTCCTTCATGATCGTGTTCACATGCATCACCTTCTTTGTGGTCATGCGCGCAGCAGCTTGCAAGCTTGCTTAAGTTTTTGTCATTCATGATTTCTTCACCAAGGACTTTTGCACGCAACCACTGCATTACTTTTTTATTTTGGAGGGATACTGCGATGGTATCTCGAACTTCCGGTCGCTTAATATTTTCAGCGTACTGAGGATTTTGTCCGTAGGTACTGAGCATGAGATCAATTTCTCCATTGATTTCGTTTTCATCAATGTGGATATTATTTTCAACAGCAATTTGTCGGGAGATAAGAGCGGCTTTTGCACGTTTTTCTGCTTGTGTTTTAAATTCATCAAACAAATCTTTTTCCGATTTTTTAATATCTTCTAAATATTTTTCAATAGGGATACTGTTCTTTGTAAGATCACGTTTTAATTCGTAAAACATTTTTTGGCGCTCTCCGTCAATGAGTACTTCTGGAATTGGATCAAAAGTTGTTTTTTCAATAAGCTGTTCCAAAATATCAATTTCTGCTGCTTGAGTGGATTTTTCGTGCGCTTCTTTGGTCAAATTATCACGAATAAGATCCTCTAATTTTTTTATACTTTCAACGCCAAGTTTCTTTGCAAATTCTTCATTCAATTCTGGCATGCGTCGTTCTAATACACTTTTGGCTGTGACAGAAAAATCAACATTTTTTCCAGCTAAGTGTTTCTGATAATGATCCGGTAAAAATTCAAGAGAAAATTCTTTTGTCTCACCTTTTTTAATACCGACAAGCTTTTCATTAAAACCGGGAATATAGTGTTTTTCACTCAAATATACTTGATAGTCTTTTGCTTGTCCGCCATCGACCGGCACTTTGTCGAGGAACATATTCATGTCGATTACGACCTTGTCCATTTCTTCTGCAGCAGTATCTTTTTCAATTTCTTCTGCCTGCATCCCACGGAGAGAATCAATAGTATCTTTGATTTGTTTTTCGTCTACTGGTTTTACATTTCTTTTTACTTTGATTTTGCTCATTTCTGGAAGGGTGACAGAAGGCATAATTGCAACCACTGCTTTGTAAACGACATCATTCTCAGGAGCAACTTTTTCCATGGTAATTTGTGGTGCACCAAGAACATCGATTTTTTCTTCGATCACGGCCATGTAATAGGTTTCTTTTACGATGTTTTCCAATGCTTCTTGTAAAATGCCCATATCTCCAAATTCTTTTTTGACAATTTCAAGAGGGACTTTTCCTGGGCGGAAGCCTTTCACTTTTGTTTTTTCAGAAATAGTTTTCCCTGCATTCTTAAGATGTTTTGCGTAGTCTGCGGGAGAAACAGTAATGGTTAATTCAACCTGGGATTGGTCGAGATTTTTTCGGGTATATGACATAAAATGGCTTATATGAGCGATAATAGAGTTTCCAAAGTATAGCGAAACAGTGTGTTTTCGTCAAGATGTAGTAGAGGAGTGGTCATTCTTGGTAAAAGGCAAAAAATGGAAGCAAAAAATATAGGCAAAAATGGCTTAATCAAGCAAAAAAAATGGTTTTTTAGATTGACAAACCAGGGAAACCGGCCTATACTTCCCCCATTCTCTTATCTTATATATATGCTCTCACCAATTGGATTTGGCGCCTCTCGTGACCGAGCCCATCCGTCTGATGGACAACGCCCAGAATTACGTGTTATTGAAGGTGGAAAATCAATCAAAGAAACACCGCCATCTCCAAAAGAAACGGTTATATTGAGTTTCAATCACGAGCGCGCAAGTTTAGAAAGAATGCTTCAGCAACCTGGAGCAGAAGGATATGTGCAAAGAGCGATGCTTAAAAAAATTCAGGAAGTTGGTATCGAGTTGTATAAGCAGTTACAAGAAGACGCTGCGACATTCTCCATAGAGGATCTTCAAGAAGTAAGTGCGCAAGTGAAAGGCGCACGAGCACTTGTGGGAGATTTGGAAGGAAAAAAAGGAGAAGAGGCATACGCGGCTTTTATGTATATTGATAGTCTTATTGATTGGAAGAAACAACTTGCCGCCACTGGAGAACGTGGACAAAATCTATCTAGACAAGCAAATCAAATGCAACAACAGGTAGAACAATTAGACCTTGCGGAAATTCGTCGGCGTATTGCTCAAGGATAATTTTTTTTATGGATGCTTTCTTTTCGTGTATTGAAGAAAATAGACAGAACCCACAGACTTAGCGGAAAACCCATAAGAGGGTTTTTTATTTTTGATAAAATGCTCCGATTATCGGAGGTGTATGAAATATATTGGCTACAAATCCCTTTTGATTTTTTTAAAAAGTCTCATGCATGTGAAACGAGGGTTTGTTTGGGTTGTGAAAAAAATCCAGCCTATCTGGAGTATTACGTCCAAGGTATTTAATGAAAGTGTCGGTTTTGGTTTATACAAAATATATTTTTTAGCAAAACGGAGATTACAAAAAATTTCCGTTCCTTGGGATAGGGAATTCGTTTATGTGTTGGGAAAACGAAGTACGCTTCAAATTATCGTATTTGTCGCGGCGTTCGGCGTCATGGTACCTCATACTAAATTATTACAAACCGAAACATCAGCATTACCGGGAAGAAATACATTATTGTATACTTTGGTAGGTCCGGGTGACCAAGATTTTCAATTGGAAGAAATTGCCGTTGATTTTTCTCATGTAGTAAAAGAGCCTACATACTCATGGCAAGAAGGAGCATTAAATGTACAACAGCCTGGAACAGTAGGGGAAGCCATTTATAGGCCGCAGGACTTGGCTGCTATCGGTGCAGGAGGAACAGCACTGACCAAACCAACCATTATTTCAGAAGGACAGAGTAGTGGTTCTCCTACACAATCCCCAACAGGAGAACGAAAGGAAAGTATTATTTATATTGTTAAATCTGGAGAAACGATTGGTGCTATAGCAACGAGCTATGGTGTTACTATTGAAACGATTTTATGGGCAAATAATTTAACTACCCGATCATATATTCGTCCAGGAGATCCACTGAAGATTCCTCCTACTTCAGGAGTATTACACAAAGTCCAGCGCGGTGATACGATTGGAAAAATCGCCAAAAAATATGGAGCAAAAGAGGATGATGTTGTGAAGGCCAATAAATTGCAAGAGAATGGTGCTGATATCGTTATTGGTGAAGAACTCGTTATTCCAGGAGGAAAGCCACAGCAGAAAGTTATTGTCCGCCAATCAAGTACGGCGCCAAGAACAACGCCGCTCCGCGATGTTTCTGCTCCACCTCCATCTGTTGTTGCTCCTGCTGGTTCCGGTTATATTTGGCCAACATCAGTCCGCCGTATTTCTCAATATTTTGGTCTTCGACATACCGGAGTTGATATTGCAGGACCAATCGGAAGTCCATTATATGCGGCAAAGGCCGGCACAGTTATAAAATCTCAATGCGGATGGAATGGTGGATATGGTTGTTATGTTATTATCGATCATGGTGGTGGTGTAACTACATTGTATGGACATTCATCAAAACTATATGCCGTGGTTGGACAACAGGTCGAACAAGGGGAAGTCATCGCTCTTATGGGAAGTACCGGCCGTTCCACAGGCCCCCACATTCATTTTGAGGTACGTTTGAATGGAAGACATGATAATCCGTTGAAGTACGCCCGCTAACACAAACATGCGAACTACGAAAAATACGAAATTACGAATTTATAAAGAATCCTCTCGAAGAGGGTTCTTTTTTCTTATTATTCTTTTTGGAATAACACAATCATGAGCAAAACAGCTGATAATTGCGAGCTCAAGATTAAGTATTTCTAAATATCCAATGACCTGATTGATTAAGGGTAAAGTAAATCGGTATTTTTAATAGTATATTTTTTCATATTCGCTATTCGGTATTATTCGTAATTCGCATGTTATTTATGATGTCCGTGTCCGATACTGCAACGCCTCAGCCACATGCTCCATTTTAATCTCATCTGATCCGGCCAAATCACTAATTGTTCTTGAGACCTTAAGAATACGATGATAACTTCTTGCGGATAATTGGAGTGTGGTAACAGCTTGTCGGAGTAGAGACATAGACGCATCATCAACAGCGCAATGCAGGCGAATTTCTTTATTCGTCATTTCACTATTTGTAGTGCAGTGAGAATCCTTAAACCGAAGATGTTGCCGTTCACGTGCAGTTTCGACGCGTGTACGGATAATTTCAGATGCTTCTCCTTGATTGACGGAGGTAAGTTTATCAAACTCAAGGCGAGGTACTTCTACATGCAGATCAATACGATCAAGAAGTGGTCCGCTGATTTTTTTCTGATAGCGAGAAATTTCCATTTGGCTACAGGAGCAATGTTTTTGTGGATCAGTAGCAAAACCACAGGGGCATGGGTTTTGACTGGCAATAAGGCTAAATTGGGCCGGAAATGTAATTGTTCCTTGGGCTCGAGAGATGGTTACCAATCCATCTTCGAGAGGTTGTCGCAATGTTTCAAGAACAGGTCTTGGAAATTCCGGAAATTCATCCAAAAATAAAACACCGCGATGTGCAAGAGATATTTCTCCTGGCCGAGGAAATGTACCACCTCCGACAAGAGCGACACTGCTTGCGCTATGGTGCGGAGAACGGAAGGGTCGTCCGGTAATGAGTGCTTCTCCTTCTTTTAAAAGTCCAGCCACTGAATAAATTTTAGTTACTTCAATAGCCTCGTCAATGGTGAGACGAGGAAGAATAGAGGGGTAGGTACGTGCGAGAAGTGTTTTTCCGGATCCTGGTGGGCCGTTTAATAAAATATTATGAGAGCCGCTGGCAGCAATTTCAAGTGCACGTTTTACAAAGATGTGGCCTTTGATTTCTGCCATATCAAGCGGGTGGCGGGGTGATTGGAGTAGTTCTCCAAATGATCGTGCGGGGAATGGTGAAATATGTTGGACATCTTCGATGTGAGCGATAATTTCTTGAAATGATAAAACGGGATAAACGGTAATACCTTTAATAACCGATGCTTCTTCTGCGTTGACGGCTGGAACATAGAGAGATGAAAATCCTTGTTCTTTTGCATAAATAGCGATGGGCAAAATACCGGTGGTATGGCGAAGTCGTCCATCGAGTGCCATTTCACCCACAAAGAGCGAGCGAGATAGATCTTTTTTACATCCCTCATTCACCATGAACATGGCAACGGCCATAGGGAGGTCATACGCCGTTCCTTCTTTTCGAACATCAGCTGGCGCCAGGTTTATCACAACCCGTTTATTATTTGGGAAAGATAAATCAGTATTTTTCCATGCAGTGCGAATGCGTTCTTTTGCTTCCTGCACTGCTGCGTCTGGTAATCCAACCACGCAAAATCCAGGCCAGCCATTTGAAATATCAACTTCAACCGTGATTGGGGTGCAATCTAAACCGAGCACCGCTGCGGTGTGTATTGTAGTAAACATATCCCTCCTTAAGAA
>CAYGHM010000027.1:0-13779 GCA_964349825.1 uncultured Gammaproteobacteria bacterium | reverse complement strand
ATTATACCCATTTGAATTATGGAGAGGAACAATAAGTAAGAGTCCACCTATATAGCAAATCATGATCGTCCGAGCTACCCAAGGAGAAATATGGGATAGCGCGACACCAAGAATGATATAGAGAAAAAATGCCGCACCGATGAGATATCGAGGAATAACATAGTATGCATCCAAAAAAGTAAGCAAGTACACAGAAATAATATATCCAATACTAGGAAACAGAATGAGAAAGCGATATTTTTTTTCTTTTATAAAAAATAAAACACAAGAGGCTCCAATAAAAAGTAGGGCAGTAACAATGACAACGGGTTTAGGAGTATTGTAGAGAATATTCATTTCGGGCATTCCCATACCAAACTCCCCTTTTCGATTTCCAAGGAGGAAGATTGTTATTGTTTCCAAAAGATACTGTGGTGTTGCGGGATTTATCCAGCTAATAAGATCGGTTCGATGTGAAAATTGTTGAAAAAAATAAGGAAACCAGGGAATAAATAATAGCACCTGCACGCTGTAGCCAATAATGAGACCACGTAATCTGACAATATATTTGCGTACTGTTTCCCCTTTTTTGTTTTTTTGTATTAAAGGAATAGAAAAAATATAGGCAATACCAAAAAGCACAATGCAAATAATTGCCATATAGTGTGTAAGAGCTGCTAATCCGGAAGCAATCCCCCAACAGACATAATGGAATGTCCTCTGTGTTCGTATTGCCAAGATAAAGTAGTAAAAGGCAATAAGTAATAGTCCCGCTAGCATGGCATATGAACGTGCTTCCTGAGAGTAATAAATGGCAAAGGGTGATACAGCAGCAATCAATGCGGTAAATCGTGCTGCGCGTTCGGTAAATAGCATCTTCGCCACTTTATACACCAGGTAAATACTGAGTATTCCCCAACCAAAAGAAACGAGACGAATACTTAAAACTGAATAGTCAAATAAATTCGCAATTGTCTTGGTAAGTACATAGTACAGCGGTGGATGAGTATCTGCCATTATAATCTGCAGCATACTCCCCCACGATTCACGTATCGTGATGCCAGTAAATGCTTCATCAAACCAAAAATCCCGGTTTTTTATATCAGGAAGCCGCAATAGAGCAGCGATGAGAAGAATGATGGTAAAGGCATGTTTCTCTTTATATATTGTCCACCAGTTCCGTATAGTTCTCATATAGAGGTAGTATACCCTGCCTTAAGAAAAAACAAAGAAAATAAAAAAGGCCTAGGGAAGGCCGAGACTAATTTATTTTTAGTGAGTAGAAGTATTCTTTTACCTGTTGTCGCCACGTATCCATGAGTCCATTTACTGATAGTTTCCCTATAGCAAATTTTCCTTCACGCGGTTTCCATTCTCCATATGCATCAACAGCTTTTTGCTTTTTTTTCATTTCATCCTCTGAAAGTGTAATGTGATCTTGTGCTGTGTCGTATTTAAAAGGAAAGAATATTTTTTCGGAAATACCTATTGCTTCAAAAAGCGCGTCTTCTAGCGCTACATGATCGGGGTGTCCGCCTGATAATGTGACATAGGTCCCATCCCCATATTTTTTATACATAAGGGCGATTGCTTTTGCCGAAGTTTTTTGTAAATCACCGTCTCGATAAATAGGGTTGGCCGAACCGAATTCTTTTCCAGGATTCATAAATTCAATCTGAGATTTGGCAATGCCGAGCTCTTTCATAGATCGAATAAATTCGCGGTTACGGGCAGCACTAAATCGTTGTCGCGTAAACCATGAATATCCTTCTTTTAATGGATTATGAGGTTTTTTATCGGATGCATATATTGCTAGATTCCCTTTATCATCTTTTCCATTCAGAATATGTCGCACAGCAGATGATCCACCATCGCTTACCATTATAACATGGACTTTTCTTCCGGATTTCTGATATTGCTGTATAGCACCCGCCATAAATAATTCATCATCTTGGTGAGGAAGAATTATAATAATAGGTGTGCTTGTTGTACTTTTTTGCATTTCTATTGTGGTGGATGATGTTGTCGTCGTTTTAGCAAGAACAAAAGGAAATACAAAAAAAGACGCAATAATAATTGCCCCTAAAAATAGGTTGGAAATGTATCTAGGTTTCATAATTGAAGACATTGTAGCACAAAAAAGGGGGATCTACCAGATGCCACCTTCCCCACCCTGCAGTATTATAAAAACCCCCGTTTGGGGGTTTTCTTTTTTATTGAACTGCTGGAGTAGTAACCGCTGGTGTTTCTGCAGTTTTTTCTGCTGCCTGTAATTCTGTTTTCATTGATTTTTCTTTTGCAAGCATTTCTTTCCTCAGTGCGTCAATTTTTGCCATCATCTCTTTACGCATTGCTTGTAGGCGGACCTGGTGTTCTTTGCGAAGCTGTATTTTTTTAGCCTGAATTTCTTTCTTTTTGGCCTGTAACTCTTTTTGTTTTATTTGTGCTTCCTTTCGAAATTCAGCTTGCGTTTTCTTTATTTCTTGTTTTTTTTCTTTCAACTCTGACTTTTTTTCCTTGATATCATTTTTTACTTCTTCTTTCTTTTCTTTTAATGCTTCTTTTTTATCTTTCATTTCCTCTTTTATTTCCATTTTCTTTTCCTTTATCTCTTCTTTGATTTCTGTTTTTTTCTCTGGCGCTGTCACGGCTGGCGTAGGAGTCGTAATAGTAGACACTGTTTCTTCTGCGCTAACCGGTAAAGCGATCATGATAGATAAAACGGCAACCATAGTTGCAAAGGCAATGTGATTCGTAAACTTCATATAAGATATGAATATAAATAATTAAGCGGTATTTAGTATACAGTATATAAGACGCCCTAGGCAAGAAATTCTTACAAGGGGTCTCAGTGTCTTTAATTTGTAAATATTTTGCCACTTCCAGCATAGTTGCTGTAAACCAACATGTCCGTTATGGTCGTGGATAATATCAAATTTCGTTTATTCAAGAATTTCTCGAAATAACGCCGTGACGTTATCCATATTTCCATCATCTGTAATAACGAGATTAAATTGTTCGGCGTATCTCTCTTTATGAATTTCAATATCGTGGTTTAAAAATCCTATACTTATTTGTTTATCATAAGGAAAACCTGCTGTCATATCAATATCCCCTATACTATCTCCCAAGAGAAAAATGTATTTTCGTTCCAATAATCGTGAATAAAATGGTTGTCCATGCAAAGCAATTTCTCCTTTATTCAAAGAATGAATCATGGGTTCAGCAATTCCGATTACTTTTCCTTCCTGATCAAATTGAAATCGATTTGATACAACATGGACGGTATCATACAATCGACCAACTTTTTTTAAATAGAGATCAATCATGTCTCCAAGTCCGGCAGATAAAATAACCAATGGAATATTTGCTTCGTGCAACATATCAATCCACTCAAGCGCCCCGTCACGATAGACGAGAGGCCGGTGTTCAACGACATGTTCAAGAACACTTCTTTTTAGGCCGCATTCAATCAATAAATCAAAATGAATCGTCCACCATTCATGCATTTTGGCGATACGTTCTTGAAGCGTTAATGAATAGTCGTGATCGAGCTTTCCATATGTATCATACAAAGCAAATGCACGTTGTGCGTAATCGGGAGTAAGATAATCTCCTTCTCGAAGTTGCGCAATAACAGCTACTTGCCCTGCCCCCACTGTAATTGTATGATCAAAATCAGCTACCACGTGAATTTTATCTTTTCCTGCCATTCTCATGGCGGATTTTATCTTTTCTAATTCTTGAGGTTTTGAAACTATAGCATGAGACATAGAAAATTATTTTGTACACTGGATATTTCTCATTTCAACCTACCGCTAAGCGTATTTTTCTCTACCAACCTCCCCCGCCACCTCCACCACCTCCGGAAGAGCCTCCAGAAAATCCTGAGCTGGAACTTGGCGGTTGTGAAGCTGCAGAGATAGATGTAGAAGCATTGCTAATAGAATTTACCAATGAAATTGGCGACCAGTTATTCAACAAGGCGGTACTGTGGTACCAAGATGGTTGTTCTCCTTTATTTTTTTCCGCAGCAAAAACCGCTGTAAATTGTTCTGCCCACTGTTGCCCTACCCCAAGGGCAAAGGCATAGGAAAGGTATTTTTGGAATAATTCCGGTGTTTTATCCGGTGGATGAAAAAAATGAAGCCGTTCTTTTTCTGTTACTGACAGGAACCATTTAAATCCTTCCAGGTAGTCCATTAATTTCCTTCCTTCAGGAGTGAGCGAGGGGAGAATATTATAAAAAATAATATTTATTACGGCAAGTAGTGAAGTAATAAATAAAAAGCTGAGTGTTAATTCAGCAAAAAATATAATAATAGCAACTACTTCGGCAGCTATAAATATACTGGCAAAAGCTGAAGTGCCAAGAGCTGTGCTCAATTGGGTAAATGATTTTTTTTCTGAATGGATAATTGGCTTCCAAATTTTGACTGCTTGCGAGACGAGTACGACAACACCTGAAGTCCAAATACTCAACCAAATAATCGGGAATAAAGTAGTTACATCTCCGCTCCCAGTAATAATCAAAACAAGTACAGAAAAGGCAAGACCTTTCCAAATATATTTTCTATTGAGATGAAAAAATCTTTTATTCATCTCTTTCTCCAAAAACTTCGTTAATACCTTTTTTGTTCCCCGAATTATTACGTCCCCGGTTGTATCACGAGAAGATTTTGTATCAACAGTAACCGATGCACGGCGTGCACCCCCTCTTTTTCCAAACAAATGATCAAGTATTAGATCATCCTCATGTAAGAGAGATGTGTGAGTATTTTCAACTAATGTAAAAATATATTTATTTTTATCTTGGTTGATCGTCATTAATCCTCTACTTGCCATATCGATTAATTGACTTGTGAACACCTCATCGTCGAATCCCATGTTCATGAGATAACGAATTTTTGCCGGAGACATATCTTTTGGCGCATCGTATTGTGCAATGATAGTATTTTTCTCCGGATCACGTCCAAATCGTATCCAGGCATACAAATAGTAAAAAAATAGAACAAAAACACCGACGACACCAAAAAGAATAGTCATATTGTCACCCAAAAAACGCATCAATGTTTCTTCGGGTGTCGGACGATGAACATATCCCGGTTCCCAGCCGGTCACAATCGTAAATCCTTCTCCTGGATTGAGGAGGCGGGTTGTTTCAAATAAAGGACCCGTACTTCCGTTTTGTTTATACGTTTCTACAGTGTACATTGCTTCTGTCGACCCTTTTTCTCCGGTAAATGCCTGTAATTGCAAACTACTTTCGGGAACTGAAGATGGTAATACGACCCAAGCAGAGGCTTTTTCAATCGGAAATTCCCATCCATCGCCAGTGACATTCCAATATAGTTCATCATGATTTTGAAAAAAACCCAAAACATGATGCACGGTATACTGAAGCTCATATATATGTTCCCCTTGTGATACATACTCATCACTTTTTCCAATATAGATACGGGTGCCATTATTCTTTTTTTCTGTGTGATAGTCCTGTTCCTCTCCATCCTGTACTACGGAAGTGAGAGAAAAATCTACATTATACTTGTGACCAAAATTATCTTTATATGCCGTGGGTATATCACGGTAAATTCCATGATTAATATTAATATTTTCCGCGTCGACCGAAATGCGTTCGATAATTTCTAGCGATCCATCCTCATTCACATATACAGTACTGTCGAAATAATTAATTTTTTCTTCAGCGTGAACTGGCCCTATAAAACAAAAGCTGAGAAACAAAGCAAGGGCGAAGGAAAATTTTTTCATATCATTTATTTTTTCAGCCTTCTTTATATATTATTTTAAATTTGAAGTTTTGACGTAACGAGTGTATCGCTATGTTTAGTAAAAAAGGTGGTAAACAAAAGATGCTATAGGATCTACATCTACTCCGTGAGCAATTGCTCCACCCAGAGCCCCCGTAATAATAAGAGCCACAAAACCACAGATTGCAGCAAATCGTAAAAGCCATGGTCGATAAAATATGTGCACCAGCCACTGTGTTTTTGAAACCAAATTTTTCAAAGTGGAATTCTTTTCTATGAACAATATTTTTTCGCTATGCACCAACTGCAACAGGTATACACAAGCAATTATGGCAAAAATAGTCGACGCAACACTGGCGGCTGTAGAATGTAATTCAACCAAATTACGCATGGTATTAAATTGATCTTCTATTAATTCACCAGTTTGTAAAGTTAAAAAAGCACCGAATGCTCCGGTAACGACCAGAAGTGTTTTAATATACACCCATATTGTGTTTCGAAATGGAATATATTCACACACGGCGTAGAGAGTTAATATGCCTATTGGGAAATGAACAAAAATTAGATGGAAATTCATAATATTATTTTTTATTAAAAATATACCTTGCTATTTTCCACGTTTCCTGACTACTAATATGGATATATATTACCTCCATGATCTACTTCTGTCTACTATAACTATGGATGAAAATAAAAAAATAATGGCGGTAAAGCCATTATTTTTATTTTTGAGAAAACGATTACGCGAGAGTAACGTTTACTGCGCGGAGTCCTTTGTCTGAATCTTCTGTTTCAAAAGTAACAGCATCGCCAGCTTTCAAATCTGAAAACTCAACGCCATTCAATGAAGAAGCGTGAAAGAAAACGTCTTTCGCGTCTCCACCTTGTGAGATGAAACCAAAGTTTTTGTCAGTCAGAGTTTTGATAGTACCTGTCATAAACAAAATGTTTGAGTAGTAAGTATAAGTATATCATTGCAGAAACTCGACGACATTTCCCTGGGTGAAATAGTTATGGAAAGAGTATATCACAGTTGGGAGGAAAAGTCAAGTGCCTCTGCTCAATCAAGCAAAATAATACCCTGATTTAAGCGTGGTAGTTGCACTGATCCCGCATAAATATGGCCATACCTGGCCTAAATTTAGCATAATATGCACTAAATCGAGGATTATTTACATGTATTTTACCCAGATTATAGTCATTGAAAAGATTCTATTACTGCGAAGTTTCGTCTTGAAGTCTCAATGCATCGATATAAAATGGCTGTTCAATCTTTCCTGTTGTCCCCTGAAAAGAAATACCAGTAAATTCGGTATTAAATATACCCAAGTCCGTCAATGGCACTTCAACACCTCGCCATCCATTCACCAGGGCTTTTTCAGGCAGATAATTTGCAAAAGGCACGGTTTTTACTGCTTTATTCTGTGCATCATAGGAAGTAATTTTTAATTGCTGTCCGGCCACATCCCCGCCAGAGATAAAAAATCCGATATTTGTTTTCCCTTCTGTACTTTTTGGATCACGATGAAAATAAAGTCCAGCCCAAGGTGTTTCAAACGCCACACGCGCTGAATAAATTCCATCAATTGGTGAAGGTGTTAACGCTGAAAAATTTATAGCCGTATCCCATGACCAGTTTTTCCATTTATATCCAATCGTTTCATCGTAAATGCTTATTAATTGTTGAGCGGCTTCTGGAGAAACCCTCAATGATACTACTGCATTTTTCCACTGATACAATGTATCCCAGTTGGCGCTAAACAATCCGACATTCAATGTAAAATCCCCCATTTGTTCAGGGCTTGGGATAAATGAAAACGTATATGTTTTACTTTCTCCTGCCGAAAATGACTCTCCTTCATAGGCTTCTTGTGATTTTTTTACTCCGTCATTGGTTAATTCAAAATCAACCGTGCCTGTACCAGCACCTCCGGTATTTTTTACTGTCACCTGGATAACCGTTTCCTCTGTAGCTCTAATAATTTCTGGATTAGCTGAAGCACTCACAAAAGATAAAGAAAATGGCATGGGAGTTCCGGATTCCCCTGTCACAGTGAATGCAAGTACCTTATTTTTCCACTGATACAGTTTACTCCAGTTTTCTGAAAACAATCCTACCGAAACAGTGTAGTCACCTGACTGTGCTGGTGTCCACGTCATGGAAAATGGAAATGTTTCGTTTTGATTAATTGTTTGGGTAATATATTGCTGTTTTACTTGTGTGCCGTTGCTGTCATAGATTTCTATATCAATGACAATAGGTTCTAGCCCTCCTGAATTTGTAATATTAGCAGTTATTGTGGTCGGACTTCCCGTTATCCCCGCTGTGTTTGTAGCCGAAACAAAGAAGGGATCAACTGGAAGTGGGGCGGCGTGAACATTTGTTTGCATGAGAAAATAAATAACAAGGCTGGTGACAAGAATGAGAAGCCGATATGGCAAGGTTATATACATAGATGATGATAAAGTAAATCAAGTACCCTCTTACTTATAACTGTAGAACTGTCCTGTAATGGATGCAAGCGAGGTAGGCTTCTGAAAAAAAAATATCCCACAGAGAGATATTTTTTATAATACAATTTATTTTATGCACTTAGTCTTAGGACAGTGACATATCCTTTATTTGCATCAACCTCGACAAAATCTCCGTCTTTTAACACTTTAGTCGCAATATGAGTTCCTACAATACATGGTTTTTTAAGTTCACGAGCAACAATCGCTGCATGACAAGTAATTCCACCAGAGTTTGTCACAAAAGCAGCAGCTTTCTTCATCGCAGGTAGCATCTCAGGTACCGTTTGTTGTGTGACAAGTATATCCCCTTCTTCGACTCTGTCCAATTCTTTTGATGATTGTAAAATACGCACACGTCCACGAACACAGCCGGGATAAGCAACATTTCCGTGAAAATGTTCTGTATCATTTACTTCACGTTCAATTTCTTTGACATAACTTTCCACAAATTGTTTTGCCTCGTCTCCAGTATAAATAATTTCCTCCATCGGTGCGCCGACAGCCCAAACGGAACTTTTTTGTCGTTCAGATAGAATGGTAAATACATCTGCATTTTCACTATTGATTTCCAATAATTCAGTCAAAGTGGATTGATACAGTAATTCAAGAGGTGTATTATTTTTTGTAGAAATATGTTCTGCGTACTCACGGATCATTGCATTAATACCACTCAATAATTCCAATCGAATTGCTTTCTGATATGTGATGCTTGCTGCAACATCAAATAAATGAATATCTTGATGAGAGAAATGAAACATTTCAATCACCTCATCTTTTTTCTTTTTTATCTCCACCACATAATTATCCAGTTCATGTAATCTATCTTGAAGTTGTTGTTTTGTGTATGTTGAAAGCAACGTATTTATTTCTTCATATGCGATAGCCATATCCTTTTTAAACCCAAAATGACCAAAGCTGGTCCAGTAAAAATCAGTAAAGTACATCTCAATCGCCTTTTGTTCTTGTTCGTTAATTGCATTCAATGATACTTGTTTTACGTCAGCTTCCTGATAATATTCGACTAGTTTTAAAAGCGCTAACTCCCGCTGTGATGTGAGTGTGAGATGATCAGGAGAAGTAAATAGGCTGAGTAATTGCTGGGAGGTATAAGAAGATTGTGCTTGTGATAATTTATTTTCAATTGTTTGTCGTAGAATGCCACTAAAATAAGACGTAGGAAAATCGAGTAAAACACCAATATACCCCAGCTGACATATATCAATCCCGAGACGATATAATTCGAATATTGATTTTCGATGAATCTCGCTTCCTACCTCCATCCTTTGTGTTTGTTTGATTTGGCTATGTAACTTATCTGAAAAAAGTTCAAAGGTTCTATTGTAGGTATCAATAAAATCCGATTGTTTTACCTTTTGGCATATTTCACTTGAGCCATCCTTCATTTTTGCAAATTCACAGGCAAATTTAAGTCCATTATCGTGGAAGATCGCTACGCATTCACCGATGTCAGTCTGTAAAAATCGTTTATCTTGCCTTAGTGCAGCCCAGGCATTATGATTCATTGAGATGGTAAGTGGTGTAATCCAATGTTCTTCAAAAGAAACCGTAAGAATGGCCTGCGGTGTATATTTCTGACTTGATAAAAACAATTCTTTCATGCAAGAAACAATGGGAGAGGTAGTTTCCAATGAAAAATATTTATTCTTCCCTTCGCGAACACTTGTGACGATCCCTTCGTGTTCCAATCGGACCAATTCTCGCTGGACAATACCTGGATCTAGATTGATTTGTCTTCCTAGGTCTCGAACATAAAAAGTCTCCCCTGGGTGAGAAATAAAAAAAGAAATAATCTGAAAAAAGGCCTTTGATCTGAAGATATGCTCGAGGGACATATTGTTGTTATATATAAATCATGTGTATCGGATACTACAACAATAAGACAAACATGTCAAGACGGCAAAAAACTGGCCCTAAAGCCAGTTTTTACTTCTCTTTTAGGCTTTTGGCTTCCACTCTGTCGGCTGCATTAATCCAAATCTATTTCCTTCTGTATCTTTTGCTCCGGCAAACCAGCCAATACCCTTCATTTCCGTTTTCTCCTTAGTAATCAGTCCACCATTGGCTTTTACGTCTGCAATTGCTTTATCAATATCTTCTACGTCAATAGTGCAGTCATACAAATAAAATTTTTCATCAGCAGATGAACGTTCATACATTCCACCGTTAATTCCCGGACCTTCTTTTGTCCCCTCGATCATCCAATAATCCATACCACCATCCTCTTTCTTCATTGCTTGAGTAATTTTCCAGCCCAAGACATTTTCATAAAAATTCTTAGCTCGTTCAATATCATCAGCTTGTATTTCAAAGTGAATTGGTCGGTTCATACAGTTTATATAAATAATAAATCTTGTAGGTATGATATAAATAAAGCGTATACCGGTCAATCTTTTATAGTTCACGCTCTAATAGAACACACACCTTGTTAAACCTGCTAAATGTGCTATGATTACCTGCATATGCGTCTCCCCTTTAGAAAACCCGGTAAATACAGTCAGGTCAAAAATGATAATCTTCTCACAGAAGCAAAATTTAATGAACTCAAAGATAAGTTGCAGTATCTCAAAAATAGTAGCCGCCCACAGATGATGAAAGAAGTAGCCCGTCTTGCTGAGATGGGTGATTTTTCCGAAAATTTCGGTTATCAGGCTGCAAAAGGAAAATTGCGCGGAATAAACAATACTATTTTAAAATTAGAATTTCAGATAAACCATGCTGAAATTATCAAACCAAGCCGGGGTGGAACTGTGCAGATAGGAAGCACGGTTACTATTGCATGTGATGGAAAAGAACACACATTTCAAATTCTTGGTTCAACGGAAACAAATCCTGGAAAAGGTATCATTTCCCACAATTCACCGATGGGTATGGCTTTAATGGAACGATCTGCCGGAGATACGGTGAGCGTGCCATTAAAAGAGAGAAACATTGAATACAAAATTCTTTCTATCGATTAACATCTACCAAAATACTAAAATAAAAAAACCGTTTTAATACGGTTTTTTTATTTTATGATAAACAGAAAAATTTATTTTCTTGTTTTAGTGCGAAATATTTTTGCTGGATTTGCTGGAATTGGAGAGAGATAGACCTCTTCTTCGTCATCAGTTTTGCGAGATGAATTCCCTGCTACTGCCTTCAAAATTCTATCCAATTTTGCATTTAAAATATCAAATTGTTCACGTGTTACTTCTGAACCTCGGTCACTTTTGCCAAAACTTGGTTTTGCATAACTATTTCCTTCAAAGCTTCGACCACCTGCTGGTTCTTGCTTACTAAAACAGTTGCTGCATAATACTGGCTTTTTGCCATTTGGTCGGAAAGGCACTTGGCAATCTTTGCCACATTCGCCACAAGTAGCGCGATGCAAAGATGAACTCTCTCCATTTCTACTGCCATATCCTTTTCCGGCATCTCGGCCAAAACTGCGGCCACTTGACTCTTTTCTCGCAAAATCCTTAGGACCTCTGTCGTCTCGAGATCGGCTTGTCCGATTGAAATTTCTCATACGGTTTGTGTATATAGTTATAGTAATGGCCTATTATAATGGAAAATCAAAAAAAGTCAATGGTAGCCCGATAATATTGATCCTGAACACCTTGTTTGACAATAGCTCTGTAGGGAAGATACGTCTCATTTTTTATTTAAAAACCACCCGCTCGTTCTACCTATAATGTACTATTATAACCAGAACGAGTTTGCAGGTGGTTTACCTCCGCCCTCGGTAAATTTCATGTGTGCACCTCAGATTGTGTGGGCTAATGACTACGCTTCAACCACAGCAACGATCTCATGGTCCTTGAGAAAGTTCAACACCAACCGTGCCGCATAATTCATGCAACTCTTTCTTGTGCAGCAGCGGATCCCAACATATCTCGCAGACATCCTGACCCAATCAGCCTTGGTGGCTTCCTGAATCGAGATTTGGCTACAAAACAAGCAGTCTTTTGGCTGATCTTTCTTCTTGCCAATGAACTTTACTTTGGATTTTGACATTTCGCCCCCTTCGACCGTTTCCATAAACGGAGCAATGAACACCATTAGCTCATATCCATTGCTCTGCATATGTTAGTTGCGAGTATTACAGAAAAAACATATTTTGTCAATATGAAACCTAAAATAAAAAAATCCATCTATTTTTAATATGAATGGATTTGAAAAAAAATATTTAAACAATCTAAACGATAAACTCCCCGTCTTGATAAATCTCTTTTCCATCTACACTAATCTTCTCAATATCAACAAAAATATCGACGTGATACCGCCCTTTCTTGCGATGAATCCCCTGCTTCGCATAAACAGTATGTTTCGCGCCAAGCGATAAGTGCATGCCTTTTTGGCGCTCAAAAGCAGTGATATCATTCACGAGCATATCTTTGCCCATCGCGTAATTTAATCCCAAACCAAATTCACGAACTGTTACCGCTTCGTCTTCACGAATAAGATCAAGAATCTCTTTGAATTCTTGCGGCGCATCCGGTGATATCAAAATACCTTCCGTAATAATTACTTTAAATGGTTCTACAATCCGAACAAGATGGTCATTACCCGCATAGGCAAAAATCATTGCTTCACCGTTTACCGTTTTCAAATCTTTTGATTCGGTAAATACTTCTCCAATTGGATAGGTTCCACCAACATTTTTCATTTTGGAATAATCCCCGATATTTAATTTTGTATCTTCCATTGGACCAGAATACACAAGCTTTGTTCCTGCACATTCCACAATAATTTCTTGCGCCATGTCCAATACTTTTTTCAATCCATGACCATACTTTTGATAATACGGCGCATCGTACGCAAGCGCATTTATATACCGTTCAAATTGGTCTTCGGGAATACGCTGAAGATGTGTATGCTCAATTGTTTTAATCCCTCGCGCAAATAGTTCAATACGCAAACGAAATTCGTTTAAACGGAAATTAGTGGACTGCAACAAAATAACCAAATCGCCGGCCTTTTGTACGCCAATGAGTTCTTTTACTTCATCGACAGTAACAGACGCAATGTCAACGAATTGCCCCTCAGGAAGCGCCTGGCGGTACCCTTCCAAGATTATTTTGGTCAACGGTGCTTCTGTATCATAAATAACAAGCGCGTGCTCGGTAGGTTTAAGACAAATAGCATCTTGGACAATATCGGAAAGATGTTTTGCAGCAATGGCTGTGAGATGATTCATATGGGCCATATAGTAGCATAATAAAAAGAAAAAACAACCCCTAAGGGCTGTCAGAAAATTTTTAGAGTTTCGTCCTATGCATAAAGCGAGGACTCATCAGTTCCGATATTATCGGAAGACTCTTGGAACCACACTGTCTTTTTTAGGGACAGTGTGGTTCCGTAAGGTTAGAGGAACGATCGCTCCAACGTTTCCGTCGTTGCGATCAGTTCAATTCGATACCCATGCCCCGCGCGACGCCGCGCAGAACTTTTTGGAGGTTGGCCACGGCACGGTCGCCGCTGCCACTCTCAAGTTCCTTGTACACCCAGTACCGCA
>CAYGHM010000026.1:0-14330 GCA_964349825.1 uncultured Gammaproteobacteria bacterium | reverse complement strand
TCCTTCACAATCTCCCAATACCTCTCATCTCCATTCACCGTCTTCATATAGTACCACCACTCCACGCCCCACAAATAAATCCGTGAAGCACCAACACGCTCGGCATAATGAATATTCTTTTTCAAAATATCAGGACTTAAGGTTTCTTCTTGCACTGCTATTGCCGTGTCAGTCGGATTTCCCTCATGAAACCAAGGTTCCGCTTGTAATTCTGATACATAAAATTTTTCATACGGGCGGCCGAGAAGTCGCGCGCGCATTTTATACAATCCAGGCGGCAGCCAGCCATAGGTGAAACGATGTCCGGTTGGCGTCCGTACCATACGATAAATCGTCGTACCAAATGTATCACCAATCCGTGTTGCTTTCCACCAAATATTTAATTCACCACTATCGGTGATCATCACCAGATGATGAGGATCTTCTTTTTTGACAACTGACAATGCATCATAAATAATATTTGGATCATAGCCGACACATTCACCAAAATCAAAAGTGATAAATGCTTCGTTTTCCACTTGCCAGGTATCCAAAGCAGGATGAACCTGATAGCGACGAACTACTTGAGAAACGAAGGTAAGGAATGCCGGTTTTGATTCTACCATATTTCCTTTTGTCCATGCAGGAATATGACATTCTGGCCACCGTGGTGCTTTTTGTCCCACCACCAAAGTCACTTTTGTCCCCCGCTTTGCGGCTTGTGCCAACATCCAGTCAACTGATTCAAAATCATACACGCCCAGCTCCGGTTCCATCTCATTCCACAATGCAGATATACGAATATGTTTTGGTTGTAAGTCATCGAGAACTGCTTCGTATGTCTTTTGCCAATCTAACCCCAATGAACGCGCGTGAGCCGAGCTGAAACTTACCCCCCACTCCGCATCATAACGCGTAAAACTCAACACCCAGCCCATCGCATAGATAAAAAGAATAATACCAATAAAAGACAATAAAAAAATGTACATATATTTCATCCATGTTTGTTTTATATTTTTTTCTTGTTTTTTCTGTTTCATAAAACTAGATCACGAGAAGTATTGACCCAACAACAACCAAAAGAAGCGAAAATACTTCTACGACAAATTCCTTTTTCGTAAAATATTCTCGAAATACTTTTGGAAACCAGGTGCTCATCACATAAATAAGAAAAAACATGGAAACGTATTGGATACCACTCATTGCGTTAACAATCGTCACACTCCCCAGAGAAATTGCATATTGAATCAATAACACCGCGACGATACCCAATACCTTATCACTTAATATAATCGCAACAGCTGAATGTTTTTCTTTCTTGTTTTTTTTCTTCGATGGATCTGCTTTGAGCGTACGCCACACAGAAGGAAAGCAAAGGGTTATAAGCCCAACAATACCGACGGTTGCTTTCGTTGTTACTAGCGCGGTAAAAAAAGAATAAGATCCATACAAATATTTTGCCGCCACATGTGAAACGGCAAATAAAATACCGGACATGATGGCCCATGTAAATCCTATATGAATACCGGAATGATTTTCGGTTTTTTCAAATGAAAATAAAAAAGAGGCGACTACAAGAACAGCAATTCCCCATAATTGTGTCTGTAATAATTGTTCCTGCAAAAACAAAGAGCCACCAACAAAAGTACCAATACTGACAACTGCACCAATAAACGGAGTAATATGACTTGCTTCTCCATATGACAAGGCCTTAAACATGGCCCATAAAGCAAAACCAAAACTCATTCCCGACACGATGGCAATACTCCAATGAAATACAGTCAAAGATTCTGCACCAAACAGATATCCGAATAACAAAACAAGCATGAATATAGTGGAATAAAAAGTATAGACAATTGGCTTATCCACTGATTTTTCCAAAATAAATTTATCTAAGACAAAGACAACAGCAAGGAGAAGATAGCCGATGAGTGCGATGAGAAACCAGAACATAGTGAAAAAACAATCAATATTACAATAAATGAGTTTCTTCAATTTCACTCCTCTTGCCTCGTAGTACCACATCTTCTACATGGTATGCTCCATTGTGAGGCGCATTGAGAAATCCTTCCATAGCAGCCTGAGCGAGCCAGCCTGACTCGAGCCAATCAAATAACCACTGATGTGTATACTTAGGATCTTCCTGTTCAAACCCTGCGCCGATAGAGTGAAGCCATGCGCGATTATACTCTTCCTGCGATCCGATCGTTGGTGCGATAATAATTGGCAAGCCTAAACCAGCATAAAAAGATAATTCACTTGGTTTTGTCCAAAGAATATCTGTTGTCAGTAAAGCGTGATTAAATTGCGTAAAATAACTTGCTTTATCTTCTGCATACAAAATAACTATCGTTTTTCCAAGACATTGAGTAAGCTTTAATTCTTTTACGACATCTTGATAAAAACGATACACATCATTTCTCACACCGGCAACGAGTTGCAATCTCACGGTCCCCTGTTTAATATGTGTCTTTAGGCTTTCCAAAATATCTTTTCCAATTTCTCTTTGTGCGCCAGCCCCGCCAATAGCAAACGTAATCGTTAAAGGCTGACTGTCTTTCACATTACAATACTTCGCACCAAGATAACTATGCAGCATGGTTTCGTATTTTTTTTGATAAATGCCATGGGGATCCAAATGACTAATACGTGTACCGAGACTCTGTTTTAATATAGAAAGATTTTTCCCAATATTTTCTTTTGGTAATGGAAAACCGGTTGCAATAATATTTTCCGGTTTTATTCCATATAATTCCAGTCGTTGTTTTACCCGTTTATTTGGCGCGAGATAAATAATCCGACTTTTTTTCGGATCAAGCGGCGCCCAGGCACGACTAATATCCGTATCCGTACAGAGACAATAAATGGGGCCCTTATATCCATGTTCTTCGGCAAAAAATGCAGTGGTAAAAAAAGAGGTCAAAAATGGCAAAGGGCGCTGGTTGAGCGTATCAATAAGTGATTTCCCCCACCCTCCACGAATCATGCGATAAATTTGACTTACTTGCATGATAGGACGAGACAAATCTCTTTTTGGATAATACGGTTCAATGCGTTGAAAATAATCCATCAAATCAAAAATAGCATTCCCGATAAGAGGAAGCTGTTTCAAACGGGAAATTCTTTCATATAATTTTCTTGTCCCTTCCCATGTTCTTCTGTCACTGGCAGGAATACCAGGATATCTATTTGCGGTAATAACAGTGGCATCTGCCCACCCCACAGGAGCGGCGGCAATATCATGCAACGGTGCGAGCGCGCGTTGATGACCGTACCCCATGTCAACAGTTACGACATATGCTTCTTTGTATTTAACAGGCAGTTTTTGGTTCATATAAGTGAAGTATAACAGAAAATTAGATAAATATTAATAAAAATGTCTAATAACTAATATCCAATGTCCAATAAAGCATTTATATTTGGCATTAGATATTAGTCATTAGACATTAATAATTTCTTATTTTATCTACACAGTTCACTTCCACTCAAAAAATCTTTTTTACGAGGAGTGGCCAACTCTAATGATCTCCCCGCTTGTATATTTTTCCTGCGCTTCTATACTATCAGTAACGGTAGGTATGGAGGGTAAACCACCTACCATTCACATTTAACCATAACTATATGGGTATCATTCTCTGGATTATCTTCGGTGCTCTTGTAGGTTGGATTGCCTCAATGATTATGAAAACTGACGCTAGCCAAGGTGCAGTGATGAATGTTGTTGTCGGCATCGTCGGTGCAGTTATCGGCGGCTGGGTCATGAGCCTTTTTGGACAGACCGGCGTAACAGGGTTTAACATGTACAGTTTTATCGTTGCTCTCGTCGGTGCCGTTGTATTTGTCAGCTTGTACCGTGCGATAGCACTACGTCATTAACACCCAACCAACTCAAGAGAACACTATTGATAATACATAAGGCAATTGCCTCATAAAAAACCGTTCTAAAAAGAGACGGTTTTTTATTTCGTCGCTTTCTGTCGTCGTCTAATAAATAACAGCAGCCAATTTCTTTCGAAAAATGAAAAAAAAAGGTATACTGTTTATCAAATGAATTATTTTATTGCCACCAAGATCACTATATGAATGGTACTGTCTCTACAGTTCACGAAACGCACATGCGTTCCATACGACTATTTTCCAAAAATAGAACGCAGCATTTTCAAGCACTTCCCAAAAACCAAAAAGGCTTTTTCTTTTTAACATTATCAAAAAATACACAGCACCATATTTTAACCGAGCTTTCAAATAGAGAAATTATTGAATTTGTTGAATTCTTAGATCCTGATCAGATTACCAATATCCTCCACGTTCTTCCTTCCCAAAAAAGAAGAGAGAAAATTCTTGCCTCCCTTAGTCAGGATCTTGAAAAAAAAGTAACATTTTTATTGCGATTTCATCCGCAGACAGCCGCAAGCATGATGGATCTCAATTATATTGAAGTGCAGAAAAAAATACGATTTAAAGATGTGGCCGAGATGGTGCATATCCATGAAAAACGCACAGGGAAAATCCCAGCTGTACTGGTTGTTGACGACGGTATGCTGCTTGGAGAGGTACCAACTTCCACACTTATTTTGCAAAACAGTTCTGCCATTGTAGAAAAACATATTAAACCGCTTCCAACTGCGATGTACAATCAGCCAACCGAAGCGATTATTAAATTATTCACCCATTTTCCCCATAATAAAATTGTTGTCTTGGATGATAATTACAGTATTCTTGGCATTATTTATTCTGATGATATTCTTCCGCTTATTCAAAAAAATAATGCGGCTAATTTATATCATTTTGCCGGTGTTACCCAAGATGAAGATGTCTTTGATCCATTTTATGTAAAAGTAAAACATCGCTATAAATGGCTTATCATCAATCTGGGTACAGCATACCTTGCAGCAGGAGTTGTGACGCTATTTGCAGATACCATTTCCAAATTTGTCCTACTCGCTTCCTACATGCCGATTGTTGCCGGAATGGGAGGAAATACCGGAACACAAACCTTGGCAGTGACGGTACGTGCAATTGCACTTGGAGAAATAGAACTAAAAAATAGTTGGCGCGCAGTGCTCAATGAAATGGCATCGGGCTGTGTAAATGGTATTATCAATGGTCTCATTGTTTCTGTTATCGCAGTATTGTGGAACCAAAGTCCTCTTCTTGGTTTAATTACCGGTATTGCCATGATTGCTAACTTGAGCATGGCAGGGCTCGCTGGCTGTCTTATTCCGCTTATCATGAAACGATTAGGAAAAGATCCGGCTACATCTGCAACTATTTTTATTACGACAGTTACTGATGTCTGCGGTTTTTTCACCTTCCTCGGTTTAGCTAGCATTCTATTAAAATAATACTAGATAAAAAATCGCCCCGACGTGATATCGGGGCGATTTTTTTATATCAGCGAGGACGCATGCCAGGGCATGCGTTTACAGAAGTGTATCGTTGTGTTCTTCTTCAGGGATAGACAACTCCAACACATCTACTGGCTGCAATGACGCACCGATAATTCCCTGTACATCCCCGTACATACCGCTGGTATTCATGATTACCCGTTCAATTTCTTTTTCTCGTTTCGCCCAGATACGCTGCATAGATCTTTTTTCTGTTTCCAAATCCTGTTTTAAACCGGAAAATGCCATGACAATATTTTCTACACGATTTCGAAATTGCGCGCTCGACATATATTGATACAAGTACTCCATTTTTTCATCTCGCCCCACTAAAGAATTTTTTACCTGATGAATTTGCATAAGGTGATGGCGAATCATATGCGTCAATGGAATGACCGAGGCATAATTCACCACCCAGATACCATCAATGGACCCAAAATTTACCATTCCTTCAGGTAATACTTTTGTGACCAATACTGAAATATCAGCTTTTGCGATTCCCTGATCACCTTTTAATTTTTTGATCCATTCTCCACTCCACGTTTTAGTATTTTTTGATTCCCATAAAACAATACCGCAACTCTGACCAAACGCCGTGTTCACCGTCTGAATTAAATCAGCGCCATTCACCCCGGTAGGCACATCTTCAATCGTATCAATATGAAAATTATTTGCGAGTAATAATTTCAAATCATTTTCCTGTACTTCCCCCTGAATTTGCATAGACGATTGTGCAGCCTTCCGATTTGCTTCATCAAGCGAACGGCGCATCATTTCAATTTGTTTGTCTTTTTCCTGTTCTTTGCGGCGATTTTCTTCCTGCTCTATGCGCATTCGCTCATCAACCTGCTCGCGTGCCATACGTTGCGCCTCCTCTGTGATACGTTTACGCTCCTCGTCAATTTTTCGATGCAAATCCAATTCTTGATTACGTTTTTGCTCTTCAAGCTCGCGGGCGCGGGCGCGCAATGCCAATTCATTGCGCTCTACCTCACGAAACCGTATTTCTCGCTCTTCATTCTGTTTTTTCAAATCTTCAAACTCGACATTCATCTTTTCTTTCGCTTTTTCTTGTGCCAATACCCACATTTTTTCTTTTTCTACTTTCACTTTCTCTTCAATAGATTTTTCTAATAATTGTTTTTCCTGCTGCATTGCAGCCTGATCACGACGCAATTCTTCCTCTTTTTTGGCAAGCAGCGACGATTGTTCTTTTTGTTTTTTATCAAATTCACCCTGTAGTTCTTGCCGAATATGCAAAGAAAGGGTTTCTGTCAACGCTATTTCCGCCTGACAATGCGGACACAAAATGGTTTGATCTCCCATACACAAAAGCAATATATATGAAGACACTGTTATAACATCCTTTACGAAGTGGCGCAAATTTGTTAGTGTAAACAAGCCTTTTTTCACCATTTTGTTGAATATGCAAACCTTTTTGCAAATAAATAATCTCTCCAAATCTTACGGACCGCATGTCATTTTTGACGATGCGTCTCTTACCGTGACTGAAAAACAGAAAATCGGGGTGATTGGACGAAACGGGGCGGGAAAATCCACCCTGTTCAAAATGATTATTGGTGAAGAAGAATATAATACGGGAACCATTACCATCCATGATATTGCGCATCTTGGATATCTCCAACAGCAAGATCCGTATACGCCAGAAGAAACGGTCATGCATTTTTTACGCCGTGCAAGCAATAAAGAAGAATGGCAATGCGCCAAAATGGCCGGACAATTCGACATTAAATACGAACGGTTGGACATGCCTATTGGCAGCCTATCTGGTGGCTACCAGATGCGCGTCAAATTGTCGGCAATGTTGCTTCAGGATCCCAACCTCCTACTTCTTGATGAACCAACAAACTATCTTGATTTAAACACTCTCCTTCTTTTGGAAAAATTTCTTCAAGATTATTCCGGTAGCTTCTTGGTTATTACCCATGATCGAGAATTTCTCAAAAATACCTGTGAACAAACATTGGAAGTTGATCAAGGGAGAATGTTTCTCCACCCAGAACCAATTGAGGAGTATTTGGAATACAAACAACATCAAATTGAAATCTCAAAATTATATAATAAAAAAGTCGATCGCGAAGCGCGGCATTTACAAAAATTTGTTGATCGATTTCGGTATAAGGCGGCGAAAGCAAGCCAGGCACAATCCAAAATAAAACAAATTGCAAAACTGAAAAAAATTGATATCGTACATCCCATGAGTTCGGTTCGCATTCGTATTCCACAGCCCGAAAATAAAAAAGGGCTTATGCTTCGAACCACGGATCTTTCTGTGGGATATAAAGAAAAAATAATCGCGCGAAATATTACTCTTGATATCGAACGCGGTGAACATATTGCGATACTCGGTGAAAACGGACAAGGAAAATCCACTTTCTTAAAAACAATCGCAGAAATTCTCCCCTCGCTTGGTGGTACCTACAAATGGAGAGACAGCGTCAAACGTGCCTATTATTCGCAGCACGTATCACTCATGCTGAATCCGACACTTCAAATTATTCAATACCTTGAAAGTGTTTCGGCGCCAGATGTAAAGATGGAAGAATTACTGGAAATGGCAAGCAACTTTTTATTCCGTGGACTAGATACAAAAAAATCTATTTCTGTATTAAGTGGTGGTGAAAAAGCCCGACTTTGCCTTGCTGGATTATTACTTGGAAAACATGATGTGCTCATTCTTGATGAACCTACCAACCATCTTGATTTTGAAACAGTAGAAGCCCTTGGTATCGCACTCCAGGACTATCAAGGAACAATTTTATTTGTCAGTCACAACCGTACCTTTGTTAATTTAATCGCGACCGGTATTATTGAAGTAAAAAATGGCGTGGTCAAACGGTATCCCCATAATTACGAAGAATACGTCTATCATCTCAGCCAAGATATTCTGGATCAGGAAGCAATAATGCAGAAATTGGAAAGAGAAGAACAAAAAAAGACTTCTCTTACTGGCGAACAACGAGCAGAGGTACACGGCCAGTTGAAAGAATATAAAAAAGCGCTTCGTGAAATTGAAAACACGCTTGCGGAATATGAAAAAGAAAAACAATTGCTCCACAATTATTTTTCTCGCAATCCGACCAAATATGCGCCAGATAAAATGGAACGTCTCCACGATCTGGGACACTTGATTCAGGAACAAGAAAAAGAGTGGCTTTCTACACAAGAAAAAATCGATGAAACACAAAAAAAATTATAAAAAAGTATACTTGTCATTGCGAGGAATAACAAAGAAATAAAAAGCTTCCCCAAAATACTCGGGAAAGCCTTATATAATCAGCGCGGAGGTGCCTCTCTCATTAACGGATAGTATCATCAAATTTGTTTTTTAAATTATTCCATCCGTCTTCAATGCGTCCTTTCATATCGTCCCATTTATCTTCCATACGACTAGAAAGACTATCAATATCGCGCTGTAGATCATCACGTTCGCGCGTAATTTCATTATATAGCTGATTTTTTTCTGCATTTTGTCGCATACTGTTTAGTTTTGTGTTTAATCGATCAATTTTGTGTTGTACATTTGCAATAAAGGTGGCTTTGTCCATATCGAAAGACGATTAATAGTTACGTCTGTATGTAGAGTAACGTGATTGAATGTCGCTCGTCAATCGATGTGAACACAATAATATGTATTTATTATATTTAAAAAAGCAGCGCGATGAATCGCGCTGCCACAAAATACTTCATAATATATGTTTCTATGGGGTGAGGGGCAAGCGTGACTACTGTCTGCTCGCCCCTCACCACCTCCCTATCACCTAAACAGGCACTACACCCGAGCACCACCCTGACCAGTCTTCTCGGCTGCCTTCTTGGCGAAAACGCCGTTCTTGCACTGGGGACGTTGGTTCTGGGTGTGCGTGTATGTACCCTTGCAATAAGGACAGTTCGTATCCTTGCTTGCATTACTGACAGCAGCCTTGATACTACCGGATGGACGGTTCTTCATAGCAAATACCTCTCGAAAGGTTGCGCGCGACGCGGGATGCGAAGCGAGGTGATGCATCAGTATAGGCACGTCCTCTTTTTTTGTCAATAATAAAAAAATCAGCCACATCATATGATTTCCGGCTGATTTTTTTATTTCGATATTTTGTTTTGGTATAACATGATCATGCCAGGGCATGATCCTACCATTGCATATAATTATATTGGGAAAAAATCTTCTCGATACAGCACCGACCATTCACATGCTTGCTGACTTGATTGATCTAATGTCAAACACATCTCTTTTGCTTTACTCAACGAATCAACATGAACAAGATAATAACTCACCATGCCATCAAGACATGATTTAAATTGTGCTTTAGTACCGCTCAGACAAACTTTTTCTACAAAATGCGGACTGGTAATATGCTGTTTGATTGCCCTGCTCCCAACACCACTAGCACATACCGCTTGAAACTCTTTATCCAGCGTCGTGCACCATACTAATGCTTCCGTATACGCATCTGTATAAAGGCTCAAATAATGAAGCGGCGCGTAAAAATAGCAGGTGCCTTTATATATAGACTTTTGGGTTTCACAAATAGACGCAGGATTCTGTTCATCCAGATATTCTGACACATGATCCTTCTGTTCCGTATTAAAATTTTCCATAAATATTCCCTCGGCACACCGCACGCGCGCCTCCTGTTCTGGATACCGATCGCAATAAGTAATAGAACCCGGAAGATCATTTTCTGTATAAAACATAATACCATGCCCAACACCATGATAACATTTCGCTTTTTCGTTTAATGTCGTATATGCATTGCAAATCGTATCCATTTCCTCAAACACATTATCTACTTTGGCAAAATGCGATTCAATCACACCATGTAAAAATCCGGATCCACAAATATCATCCCGATATGCCATTGCGGCAGCGAAGTCATTATGTTTGGCATATGTCTCATGACCAATGTCATGAACTAATCCATGACAAGAACGAGACACAGATGGATATTGGTCCATGAGAATTTGTAATATTACCAATGATGCGGTTGAGGTTTCATTTTTTACCAGATCTACCAAATATTTTTTTACCTCGGTATATTCTTGATCTGTTAATAAGGTTGATGAAGATACGGTAAAAGGAAACACGATATTGTTTTTTTGTTCTTCAACCGATAAGTCCAAAATTACTTTTGGCGTTTCTTGAACAATAGCATTAGGTTCAATAATGGCAGGCTGCCATACAATTATTTTTACTACCACAAGAATAGCCAATACCGCCAAGAAGGCAATGCTGATCAAAAGATATTTTCGAGGAATACGAATTGTGAGCGGATCAAGAAAATTCATAACAGTAGTTAATCGCTCAATATAGCAATTTTTTGACGTATTGTCAAGAGTATACCAGATATAACCCATCAGATCTTGACAAATCCCATTTTTTCAGGTATATTTTTCAGTCAGGTTGGACGAAGGGAGACATATATCCATATAAAAAAATGGGTATATATCCCCCTTCATCCTTCACCAAACGACTTGCCAGCGTTGGGGGCGCGGCAAAAAAGGAATACCATGTTCTTTCCACGATTCGTTCAGGCCGGTTCGGCCTGGCAATTGCAGATCGACCAAGAAAATGGCATCGGCCAAAGAATTTTAGGGAAAAGTGCAGCTAGGGAGCTCGTCAGGCTCTGTCTCGTGGATGAAGCGATCACGAAGACGGACTTCGATACCGCTATCAATGAGATCGATGAGTCGGACATGCAGGAAACACAACTCGTGCGTTCCTGCCACGTCTGCCGTCAAGACCATCAGTTTCCGCTCGGCAACGGCCGCTGGAGTGAAAAGTTCTTAGACATCAAAACAGGAATGCAGCTCGCCGGCAAGGCGATGCGTGACGGGGAGCTCCTCCCGAGCGAAGTCGGTCAGATCCGTGAGGAGCTGGAACGCCTCGGAGTGCCCATCGAAAGGGTGCTTTTGAAAACGTGGGTCATGGTGATCATCTAAAGATCGGCTCACAACTCGTCGAAGGCACACTGCCCCAACCACAACAAGGAGGCACGCATGGACTTGGAGAATCCGTGCTGCTTACTCTGGAGATAATAGTATTGTCCATAGAGTAAGCATAAAATAAAAAAAATTCTCAATACTGAGAATTTTTTTTATTGCATCCACCTACCCCACCCCGTTTGACCATCCAATTCTCTTAGGCCTATACTGAGAATAAGGACTTAGCTATACATAGTCCAGTTGATACCGTTCATTAAAATACGTATATGACAAACACACAAATAAACGAACACATGCACACACTGGATAATCAACGAGATGGAACAAAGGCGCTTATTGCCGGTCTCATTATCGCGCTTGTCGCCCTCTTCTTTGTCGGGATTAGCACCGCAAATGGACAGGTTGGTGATCTTCCCATAATGCCAAATGACACCGCCTTTACCACGCTTTTATCTTCTCGTGAAGAAATACCATCAACAACCAGTAATGCAAGCGGAAGAGCACATTTTGTGATGACACAGCCAAATGAAGGACCTGTGGTACGTTACCAGCTTATCGTTCATGATGGAGAAAATATTACTGAGGCACATTTACACTGCGCGGCTCGTGAGGTGAATGGTCCTGTTGTAGTAAACCTGTATACAGGTAGTACACGCCCAACAATTCATGGCGAACTTGCTTCCGGAGTTATCCGCAATCAGGATATTCTCGCTGCCGGAGCAAACTGTTCTCCAAATATCACAAATGTTGAACACCTTATGCAAGCAATGCGTGAAGGAAAAATCTATGCCAATGTACACTCTACCAAATACCAGAGCGGAGAAATCCGCGGGCAGGTATTGATGAACATGCCAAACGGATTTACGATGATGCCAACGAGTACCACGCCAATAGCAGGAATCACGACGCAATATACAACAATCAAAAACGGCATTCATACGATAATGCAAGGATTTGAACTCCAGGAAATAAACAGTCTTTCATCTAACACCAGCCGATTTGTCGTGACCATCTCTCACGATCACTTACGCCGAATTAACGACATACTGCCAAATATATGGCAGATGATTCAGTCAATATTAAATAGATAATCAGATAAATTAAAATCCCTCCGGTAAATATTGGAGGGATTTTAATTTATTTAATAAACATCGGATTAGACGGATGAGGCAGATTACAACAAAATTAATCTGTCGAGATCCGCCCCATCCGCCAAATCCGATGTCTATTACCGGTGTGTGTCGGCGACCCACACCTATAATATCCATTGAACAATTTTAAAAAAGCTGATAATGCAATCAGTGTTTTTTTGACGACCACTCGCGTTGACACTCTTCTCTAGTGGCGTATGCTAGATATAATAGAATCTTAAAGCTGATATATGGAACAACAGACCCTCCCTATGGCAAAACATCATATCCGGGAAAGCGGTTCAGTTCTCGCAATGCGCATAATATTAGCCATTTTCGTGGTCGATATTTTTTATATGATTATTAATGTGTTCTTTTTTGGTAATCTTGCCCCTTTTGCATCCATGACAACCTTTTCACTGCTCTTCGTCTTAACCATTATCAAACTGGTCGTCCAGTCCCTTGCTATCGTAGCAATTGTTCTTATTACCCTTTCACGAGAATATTTTATTACAGACAAACAACTTATTCTTCGTCGCGGTGTTTTTGATAAAGATGAAAAAGTCTACGAACTTATTCATGTTAAAACAGTAAAACGACATGACACATTTCTTGGAAAAATTATTGGATACGGCAATTTAATTATTATGTTTGCTCAATCCGGTTTTAATGAAGAAGTAAAATTAAGCAATATCAGAAATCCAAAACGATACGCACATGTATTTATGGAATGTATGCGTCAAGAAAAAACGACATAAACATTACATATCCTGTATTGCTTTTAGCCGATCAAGAATCGGTAAATGGGCAAAGTTCTTTTCTTTTAATTTAGGATTATTTTCTATTGTTTGTTGCATGGTTAGTGCAACTTTTTTATATAACGCTTTATTTTCTCCCCCCATTAACATCAGTTTTGTTTTAATATGATCAACATCATATGCCAATGAATTCATAAATGTTGCAAAAAATTCTTTTTCATTATCCTGCGCGTGCCCACCAAATCCCCCGACGGACCAATTCTTCTCATTGATCTCATCAAAAAAGCTCGTTGGTAATTCCTTAAATAACTGTTGAACTTCGGGCTGTTTTGTCAGATCAAACGCATAGTCAATAAGATGAAACGCTTCATGCGACCCTGTATTATCAAGTGACGACCCATACGCCTTCAAATGCTCATCCGTCAGGGCAATCATTGATTTGTCCGCGGAACGGAAAAACCCATTCTCTTCATTTTCATTTACCACAAAAATACTTTTTACAAAGGCTCCTTTTTCTGCGCCAAATAATTTTTCCGCTATCTCCACTCCTTCTCCTGCTTTTTCTAGTTTCTCACGATACATTCCTTTTTCAATTTCTACTTTTGCGGTATTACTATATACAAGATATTTCCCTTCGCCTACAGTACCGAGTACACGCTGCGGTTTATGAAAAAAAACATTTTCACCAACATCAATGCCATACTGCGACAAATCAATTGACACAGGAACCTTTTCTTTCTTTTCCCCAGGTGCCAATGTCGGCATAGGAATATTCACCGTAATATCTTCAAAAAAATATTCGTGATCATCTGTTTCACTCACATCACGAACAATGACGTTTCCGTACTTATCCTCCAATACAGACGGCCCTTCAGAGGGTTTTGTTTTATGAGATTTATGCAGCCAAACAGATAATATAACATCGTTAAATACCGGGGTTGAATGACCATCATATTCTTCCCAAGCCACGGTTGTGAAATTACGGCTTTTTTTCTTTCCCGCATCAAGATAACGATCATCCTGATGCGACGCAATACTCACATCCACACCATATCCTTTCTTTTGCAGCTCCATTAGTTTTTTTACACCGTTTCCGCCATCCTCGAAGA
>CAYGHM010000025.1:0-14347 GCA_964349825.1 uncultured Gammaproteobacteria bacterium | reverse complement strand
CACAAAAAAACGGCAATCTCACACTTTCCTTTGCTGATCCAAATAATAAAACCGGTGGTGGATCTTGTCGGGTAGGTATTCTCTGGTCACAAATCAGTGAAACCGCCAAACAATTTCCTGGAGTAACAACGGTCACCTTTACACCGGAAGAATTATTCCAGCCGTAAACACATAAACATGATATACTGAAGATACTATTCTTCTCTTCCTCGATATGCCTTCGAAATCTTCCCATTTTGATACCCTTCGCATTGTCGCAAACCTAATAACCGCGACCAGTCAAATTATCATTCCCATTCTCCCCGTTTTTGGTATTGGTTCTTTTGTCGGCCAGCAATCGGCAGCGCAGGATATTCCGATTGTTCCAGCTGGATATGCCTTTAGTATTTGGTCGGTTATTTTTCTTGCATCATTCATCTACGCGCTATGCCAGGCACTCCCAAAACATAAAGCACATACACTTTTCCGCGCCATCGGCTGGTATACGGCCGGCGCGTTTCTGGCAAATACAGCGTGGATGGTTGTCGCGCAATTTACCAATATTAATTGGCTAACGGCCGTACTTATCTGTTTTATTCTTGGTTTTTCCCTCCGCGCGTTATTTATCGTCGCGCGCTTTGACCGAACAAAAGAAAAACTACCCTATATTGCCGCCTATATTCCAATCAGCATGCTCGCGGGCTGGGTCTCAGCTGCCACACCACTCAATATTGTGTCTGTCTTCCATATTCAAGGCATATTTATTAATACACTTATTCTGACACTCCTGATATTGGGCGCATCATATATGGTAATAAAAACACGGGGAAATATGATATATATCCTTACCATTATATGGGCGCTCATTGGTATTATTGTCCGTCAAATGACAGAAATAAATAATACCCCCATTCTCCTCACTGCCGTTTTCGGTTTGTTATATATTGCCATCATTGGATTATATGCGCGATCGCCGCGGAAAAAATGATAATAGATAAAACAGAATCATCAGTGTAAATTTTTTATAGTATTTTGAATTTAACTATAAAATAAAAGATTAAGGTAAACTTAGGTCATTTAGGAAATCCGAGTTCTCTTCTTAAATTAGTAAACCCTCCGATACTATCGGAGGGTTATGTTATTACACACAATTACTCATCAATTGTTCTTAGAAATTTCTTCCACTTTGTTGTTTCATATGCCTCATGACACCACCCCCCTTCTCGTTTTTCTTCATCACCTCAAGTCGCTTGTCTGCCTGTGCTTGTGTGATGACGCCTTTATCAACCAAGGCTTTTAGATGTTCTTTCATCCGTGCTTCATGTGTTTGTTTCATTCGTTCTTGCATTTGTTCTCTTGTTATTCCTTTTTCTGCGGCGAGTGTTTCAAAACTCTTTCCTTCAGCCCAAGCATTTTTTATCTCATCAAGGTTAATACCAAGAATAGCTGATTTATGGGCAAACATCTCACTATGGTGGGTTGCCATTTCTTCAGGAGATGCAGAAAAACTCGGACCAAAGCCATGTGCAGATGCTGCATTTGCCGCAAACATACTAATCCCCAATACAGGAATCGCGGCATATGCGATGATTTTTTTATTCATATACTTTGTGCTAATTTTTAACTAGATTATTACTTGTCCACCACAACATTATTGTAGTGGCGAGTCCGGACATATATTACTACAACTGGTGAAGATAATTATTTCATTTAAAAAAGTTAACTATCTTGTGTATACCTCACACCCCCTTCACCGTCATCTCAAACGAAGTCCCCGAAGTGAGACCTGCCTGCCGGTCCGACGTAAAGTACGGACTCCGTATCGCAAGCATCGGAGCAAGGCAGGGATCCATAATACGAAAATTTAATATAATAACAATGTATTAAAGATCTCTCCCTCTCGATGAAGACATCGGAGGTCGAGATGACGTAAAAAAGCTGCCATATTGTCAGCATCCCGTAAAATACAAACAAAAAAAACAAGCGTTATAAAGACGCTTGTTTTTTATTAAACTGATTATGCGTTTAACAAGGAATCAATAAGCTGTTCTACCTGCGCGGTTGGGTATGCGCCATTCAACGGTACTTTTTCTCCGTTTGGCCCAAGGAGAATACTGTATGGCGTTCCTTGCGCGCCAGCACCTTGACCATCTGTTTCATCTTCCTGAATCTTGCTTGCAAATTTATTTTGTTCGACACAGGAGGAAAATTGAGCAATATCTTTTACCCCTGCCTGTTTTGCATACTCATTTAATTTGGACAGATCCAGCCCATCATTCGAGGCTGTTTGTTGGAAAATAATATCAGTCAATTCCCAAAACTTACCCTGCTCATTGGCACATTCTGTTGCATTTGCTTCAGTGCGTGCCTGACTATGTAATTGATCAAGCGGGAAATGGCGGTATACCATGCGCAAATCATTGCCATATTTTTGCATCACCTCGGCCATGGTGTCGTGAAACCGTTTACAAAATGGACATTCAAGATCCGTATACGTCACAATAGTCACTTTGGCATTTTTGCTGCCACGGATATGATCCCGACTTTCATCTACCTCACGGATTTCTACATTGGCCGGTGCTGGCTGTCCGCCACTATCAGTGACGGTTGGTGCGACTGCGCCCGCCGTAGCCTTGGCAAAGGAGGGTCCGCTAAATCCGTCATTCCTGATAAACAGGCACAATAGAATAAAAAATCCGATAGTGCACAAAACAAGAAATCCCTGTGCTATGCCGAATAGAAAAATAAACTTCGGCGATAGACTTTCCAATGCGTTTTTCATGGAAAAAATTAATTAAAAATAAAAAATGTCTAATTTCTAATACCAAATGCTTGATTAAAAAATATATGTATTTCTTATTTGACATTAGACATTAGAAATTAGACATTTATCAATACCCACTCACTCTCTACTACAATATAAAAAAACAATTATTACATAACCACTTTATACAAAATACATTATACTGTATACAATCCCATTTATTTCAACATCACACGACACCGCTCCGAAACTTCTTTTATCGTCGCATCTGCCATCTGGCGCACCCGTTCATCGTGATCAATTTTTCTCACACCAATAGCACGATTTATTTCCTCCTGCCGTTTGCTCAAAACGACTACGGTATCACCTCTTCCCATCATGGTGGTATGCGATATTTTTGTTTTCGGATTAGTGACAAAGGCAATCAAATTTCCTGATCCATCATGAATACAAAATCCACGTTCTTCAACAGCAACGATAATTCCTTGTTCGACATTTTCTACCTGACGTGAACAAAGGTCGCGGTACATCGGACCAACAACCGGCAAACCTTTGCCATGCGCGCGAGCAAGCAAATCAGTATGAAACGAGGTGTGGCCGACAAATACGCCGACTGTACAAACAATAAAAAATACACCGCCAAGAGAAATAAGTAGCGGTTTACGATAGCTCATAGTATTGCGGCGCATGAGCATTTCAAGGAAGGAGATGCTGACTGCCAAACAAAGCATTAATACCCACGGGACAGAAGCAAAAAATCGCCAGATTCCCTCCGCACCAAATGCCGGAATATACCAAGCCCCATTATGACGAAGAATAAAAACAGCGAAACTTGCCAAATAGACAGACAAAAGAACAATCAAAGTAATGACCGCGAACATGAGAGCGGTATGCGCGATAAAATACGATCTGGAACGCATTTTTATATTCCCCGCGTCGATCTGATCGAGCACCCGATCATGAATGGTTTGGTTGTGATGTTTCTCGGTCATACGGGAGGATTTAATGCGTCATATGCTTTTTTCAGCATATCTTTGCCGCGCTTCAATCGAACGCCTACGGTCGAAGATGGCAGGCGCATAATATCAGCAATCTCTTTATAGTCTAATTCTTCAATATAATAAAGGATAAGCGGTTCACGATACTTGGGATTTAAGGTAGAAAGACATTTCTCCATCATATCTGCTATATCTTTCTTATGAATCCCATCATCTGCATTGAGTGTTGATATTGGATGAGGAAAGAAGGTGTCAGGATCAAAAATGGGAATTGGTTCGCGGCCTTTTTTCTTAATCGCATTAATAAATTCGTTATGGGCTATTCTATAGAGCCAGGAAGAAAATTTTTGTTTCGGATCAAAACTTTGAATATGAATATAGGCCTTGATAAACACATCCTGTGCCAAATCTTGGGCATCATCATGGCCAAAGAGAAACTTTTTGGCATATCGCAGCATTTTTGCCTCATAGCGGCTAACCAAAACACCGAACGACTCCGAGTCGCCGGCCTGCACCTTCAGGGTAATTTCCTCGTCGGTCAAATTGTCCATAATAACTTGATTGTACTATGTATTACAATCAAATAAAAGATTTATTTCATCCACAAAAATCCTTGACAAATACATAATAAAGGTATACACTGGGCAAGTTCTTTACAGAGTCGTACATTTACCATGTTGGTAAAGTCGACCACCCGTCGCTTGGTATATGTTCGTGTCCCTTTCCCTTACTGGAGATAGTCATGACGCTCACGCAGAAGAAGATCGCGATCCTCATCATCGGCAGCACCTATTTGTTGCCGCTTGGTCTATTCTTCATCTTACGCTGAACCAAGCACCCGTCCGTTATGACCTTTCCGTCTGTCGGATTGGTCATGCGGATGGGGCAATCCCATAAGATCACTATTTCCATACCAAAAAATCCAAATCGCCTTCATGGCGTTTTTTTAATATCCTGACAATTGCTACATACCCCAGACAATAAAAAGAAATGAAAAAACCCCGAATCAATCGGGGTTTTTAAGACGAAAAATGTACTATTGTTTTATATCAAATCCCTCACCAACAAAATGGAACATATCGAGTGCTGTGTCCGTTTCAGGCAAGATGTCGGCGATAATTACTGCATTGCCAAATAAATTTGGTAACGTATCACCCGACTTTTTGAATAGTCCCTCCTCTTTCATCATTGCCGCTTCTTTTGCGCCAATATAAATCGGGAAATAGACAGATCCACCAAGAGAAATTGGAGGCACGTCGGGATTTAATTTACCACGATACACTTCTGGTACTGTATCAGCGGTTACTGTGTGGAAGAGTTTAATTACATCGCCCGCAGCCACAACAACGATTCGATCATCTCCCTGAATTGTGTTCCAGGTCTCCTGATCAACAATATGTACCATATCAAGTACTGTTCCGGTCTTTTCAAGCATGCCGCCAATAGACATGGTCGGCACACCGAAAAAATTAGTGAGCTGATCGCCAGGCTTTGCAAACAATTTTTCTTCTTTCATCATGGCTGCTTCATCAAATCCAATCAGCATAGTATTAGGACGAAGTTCCATAACACCTTCTTGCAGTTTCAATGCACGAGGCGCATCTGCTGCACTCAAAAATAACTTTGGAAGACCGTCAGCATACGCAATTTTCATGCGAGCTGTCTCAACATATGCGGCTGTTGCAGCCTGAACTTCTTTATTCACCGGACCCTCATTTTCCATTCGTGAACTAAACTGAGCGAATCCGATAAAAAGCCAGGAAAATGCGACAACGAGAACTACTGGCGCAACGAGAGAGAGGTAATTACGTCTTCCTGGACGGAATAATTTGAGCAGCAAAGCATTGCCAACTACAGACACGGAACTGAGTGCCATAGCAAGCCCGGCAAGCTCAGGTTTCAATACAATTCCCCACTTCGAGAAAATCCGTGCCGCAATAGGAATACCAATCACATTATAAAACAAGGCGAAAAACATATTTTGGCGAATTTTCGTCATTGTTTCTTTGGATAAACTAATCGCAGTGGCCACATCACGCAAATCATTTTTCATAAGCACAATATCGCCCGTCTCCATCGCAACATCGGTTCCAGATCCCATCGCAATTCCCACATCAGCTTGTGCTAATGCTGGAGCATCATTGATTCCATCCCCCACCATCGCCACACGCTTTCCTGCGTCTTGTAATTTCTTTACTTCTGCTGCCTTATCTTCCGGCAACACTTCTGCAAGAATATTGGTAATACCGACTTGCGAAGCAATTGCCTTTGCTGTTCGCTCATTATCACCGGTAATCATATACACTTCGATCCCCATCTTTCGAAGTTCGTCAATTGCTGCGCGAGATGTTTCTTTCACTGTATCAGCAACAGCAACCGCGCCGATAATTGCCGCGTCAGTGGCAAGAAGCATGACTGTTTTTCCTTGTTCTTCAAGACGTGACATTTTTCTCTCCACTTTTTCACGGCTCAACGACAGCCGATCCATAAGTTTACGATTACCAAGATAATACGTTGTACCATTAATTATTCCTTGCACACCATGCCCCGGGACCGCGCTGAAATGCTCTACCTTTTCAAACGAAAGTCCTTCTTCTTTTGCATATCCGCAAATTGCTTCCGCAAGCGGATGTTCTGACAATGCTTCAAGGGAGGCAGAAATGCCGATAATACTATCTTCGTCACTTTCTGAAAAAGTAAGTGTGTCCGTTACTTCCGGCTTTCCTTTGGTAATAGTGCCGGTTTTATCAAAGACAATGGTGTTGATACGCGCCGCGCTTTCGAGCGGTTCACCACCTTTGACGAGCACGCCATATTCAGCACCTTTCCCGGTGCCGACCATAAGCGATGTTGGTGTTGCCAACCCGAGCGCACACGGACAAGCAATCACAATCACGGCAGTGAATGCCATAAGTGAGAACGCAAGTGTTGCGTCAAGAATAAAAAACCAAACCAAGAATGTAAGAATGGCAGAAATAATTACTGCAGGAACAAACCATGCGGAAATACGATCTGCAATATCCTGAATCGGCGCTTTTGATCCTTGCGCTTCTTCAATGAGACGAATAATACCGGCAAGCGCTGTTTCTGATCCGACACGCTCTGCGCGAAATTCAAAGCTCCCAACTTTATTTACTGTACCGCCGATAACCGTATCGCCGATTTTTTTCTCTACCGGCAAACTTTCTCCGGTAATCATTGATTCGTCTACTGATGATGATCCGGTCGTAACCACACCATCAACCGGCACTTTCTCTCCCGGACGAACAAGAATAATATCTCCCTTAACTACCGCGTCAATGGCAATATCCACCGTTTGGCCATTGCGAATAACACGTGCAGTTTTTGGTGCCAATCCCATCAGTTTCTTAATCGCATCAGATGTCTTTCCCTTCGTTCGCGCCTCAAGCCACTTACCGAGCGTCACAAACGTAATCAGGAACGCTGCGGTTTCAAAATATAAGTCCGGAATTTTTCCCCCAAGGCCAATCACAGAATTATTGCGCACGGCATAGAGAATAAAATTTACCAAGCTATAAAAGAATGCTGTTGACGTACCGATCGCAATCAAACTATCCATATTGAACGTCTTCATGCGCAAAGACGACCACATCCCCTTATAAAATCCTACGCCGACAATAAATTGAATTGGCAATGTCAGGATAAGAGAAATAATGCCGACAAAAGGAAGTACGGCTGTTCTTCCCGGAAACCAAGGGAAAAAATCGAAAAACATGAAATACAGCATCGGCAAGCTCAAAATAAAACTCGTCAAAAACTTATTCCAGTAAGAGCTATTTTCTTTCTGTCGTTTTCTTGCATCATATTCCGTATCCCCGGCCTTGATTACTTCCGCGCGATATCCAGCATCCTTCACTGCGTCAAGAAGTGACTGTTCTTTGACTGATGAATCAAGAGCCACCAATGCTTTTTCTGCCGCAAAATTAACATTGGCCGAGGTAACGCCTGGAACTTTTTTAATGGCGCGCTCAATAATGCCAGCACAAGATGCGCAGTGCATGCCGAATAAAGAGAGGTTCACCCGAGATCCGGAAGGAGCAGCTTTTGATGCAAAACTCTCTACTCCCACAGGTTGTTCGGCAACCATATACCTCTCGCGCACATCCTGCGCTGGAGCATCCATATCCACCTCTACCGTCACTCGCAGGGTTCTTTTTTTCTTATCAGTATTCACGCGAACAACCGGCTCAGAAACTACTGCCTGCTGGTCCACCGCCACCTCGATGGATGTTTCAGACTCAAGAACTGTTTCGTCGCCGACCGTTGCCACATACCCTGCGGCTTTCACTGCAGCAATAATGTGGTCATGTGGAACATCACGGTCAACGGTCACATGCCCGATCCCTTTTTTATGATCAATATGAACGCCGACCACACCAGAAACCGCTTTCAATTCCTCACCAATAAGCGTTTCGCAGGATGCACAATGCATACCTGATATCGCAAGTGTTATTTCTTTTTTCATATAATTATTTATTGGGTTACCTGATACGGTGTTTTTTCAAGAGATACTTGAACTTCCTCCGGAGTAATCAATCGATCACTCGTAATGTGGAGAATTCCCTTTTCACGAGACACGTCAGCTTCCTGAACGCCAGAAATACGTTTAACATACAAACGAATAAGTTTGGCGCATGCATCACAAGTCATCCCGCTCACAAAAAATGTATTATTCATAAGAGAAGATTATTGAACAGTAATATACCCCCACGTAATCATGCCCATACCACAGGTAATCGGATAGCGGCCTGTTTTTTTCGGAGTGAAGGAAAAGCTGATTGTTTTTCCTGCTTTTAATAATTGCTGTTTACCTGCTAATCCAGGAATAACGATATAGGCACCGCATCCGCGTCCACTATCTTTGGCATAAATATCAAATTGCACTGGCTGACCGCGAGTAACCGTAAAATCTCCCGGCACCAACCCATCTTGTTCATTATATTCAGCACGAATTATCTGTGGCGCAACAGTAGTCGTAGATGGAACGACAGACATGGTTGTCTCACCGGTTTGTTCCAATTGGAATAACCGAGATCCCACTTTCATATTGTACCAACCAAGTAATACGACAATAATACCGGCGGCGGCAAAAAACAGTTTTGCCGTTCTTCCTTTCATAATCGAAGATAATCCACCGATACCAAGCAATCCCGGTGCCGTGCCAAGAGCAAACAAGCCCATAATCAATGCACCACGCGTAAAGCTACCGGTTGTCATGGCATACAACTGCATGCTTTGTGTAAATCCACAAGGCAAAAAGAATGTTGCTGCTCCGGCAATGATTGCCGCCTTGTGGCTATATTCTTTCTGTTCTTTTTTTATCCCAAGCCTGCGCGCAATACCTGATGGAAGCGCAAGTGTTTTATTTTTTAATACCGGAAAAATATCCACGAGCTTCAATCCGAGGAATATCATAACACCACCAACAGCGATAGTGACGCCGCCGAGCAATTGCGAAGATAATTGAAATGCATTTCCAATTAACCCAATCAATCCGCCCAATACCGCATATCCAGCAATACGGCCGAGATTAAAAAACACATGCGGCCGGAATTTTTCCATACGGGACGCTTCAGGATGAAGTTCGGCATGACGTGCAGATAATCCCAAAACCAATCCACCAACCAATGCCATGCAGGTTGATACGCCGGCCACCAGTCCTACCAATAACACAACAAAGAGACTTGTTTCCGCATCTTGAGCAATATCCAATGACGCAAGGCCGCTTGCGCGCAATACACCATATAAGATGCCAACGATAATAAGAGCGTAAAGAAGATGAACATAATCAGATAATTTTCGAGAAAACCAGGTAATAGGTTCGGCATTTCCCATTTCATATCCAGCATTCTGAACTGCCTGATGAATTGCTTCGTCTGAAAGAGATTCGCCAGTATAGACGATCTCAGCATTCCCCTGCCGGTGATGCACGGCAACCGAAGTAATATGGGGAATTTTTTTCAATTCTTCCCCAATTAGTATTTCACAAGATGCGCAATGCATCCCACGAATAGCTATTGTCTTTTTTTTCATAGGTACTATATATATGTCAATCTAAAATAACTGATTATTTAGAAAGACATATACTCGTAGAGTGCAAAATGTCTTGCAAACCACCGGTACTGTTTCCGCGGAACAAAGAGAGGTGGTCCGTGGAATAAGATAGACAAACGAGAAAAAGCAGAAAAATCTTCACCCAAGGTGCCTAGCCCAAAAACCGCAAGAAAAAATAAGAGAAATAAAAATAATGTATTGGCAAAAAAAGTTGCATGACTAAATAAGTCAATACCTTCAAGATGTAACGTAAAACAAGTAGATCCCCCCGCAAAAGGCACAATAGCTATGTCATGATTAGCATCCGGACAGTGGATAGGCAAGGCTGACATATGCGGCCAACACACAACAATCATGACCAACATGAAAGCAAGTGAGGCAAGGATGATGGAGGCAATACGCTGCTTCATACTATTCCTGTTTCTTTGATAATTTATACACCTTCATTACTTCTTCTACTGCTTTCTTGTGATTTCCAGACTTGATCTGATCTACCACACAGCCATCTAGATGATTTTCAAGAATCGCATTTTCAAGACTAGACAACGCTTTTTTAACGGCAGACATCTGTGTCAATATATCCACACAGTATGACCCATTCTCTATCATATTTTGAAGCCCCCGCACTTGCCCCTCAATAATACGAAGCCGCTTGATGTGCGCACGAGAAGAACCGTGTTTCATAAGAAGATATTGAAAACTGGAAATTGAAAATTGAAAATTTGATATCCCTACTATACCCCCAGTGGGTATTCTTGTCAACATGTACCAAAAAAATACCCCAAACCTTACGGTGTACTATTTGACACTCCAACGTACATGATTTATTATTAGAGCAATATTTATTAATGTATTTGTATTATGAAGAAACTCGCTCCAATTGCAGCTGTAAGTCTTCTCCTTTTTATGGGAGCTGGCTGTGGCAAAACCTCAGTTACTGTTAATCCACCAGCAGCACAACCTGCAGTACCAGCTGTTCAGGACGAAACACAGCCAAAAGCTGACGGTTTTGTCTCAGGTATCCGTGCAAAATTAGCTATCGACAGTATTAAATATACTGACAAAAGTGAAATGGGTGATGTCGCAAAAATGCAGAATAAAGCTGCTGTATCCGATGCCGTGAAATTCAAAGTAGAAGGCGGTTCTGGTAGCGTTCGTGTCCTTTTGGTAACTGTTAAAGATCCATCACAATTAGCAGCAGTAAAAGCAGAAATGAAAGCGCAATACGATCAATTACTCACTCTTTCAAAAACAACACGTATTACCTGGCTCATGGGTGACGCAACCCATATTGCCCTCTCTTACTACTCCGTAGAAGATGAAACACTTGGACAAAAAGTTGTCGCAGCAATCGGTGCAGATCCAGCAATGGCAAGCGCACAGCCAACAGCGACAGCCCAAGCAGTCGTCAATATAGATGGCGGAAAAGTGGAAGTGACGGTAGAACCTAAGACAGCGGTAACCGCAGCATTCAAAGTTGGTGATAAAGTACTCGCAAACTGGAAAGCTGGATCAAAATGGTGGGAAGCAGTGGTAACTGCAACTGACGCATCAGGCGTGTCAGTAAAATATGATTCAGACAGTACGACAGATAAACTTGCTTCAACAGCAGTTGTTATGCGCCCAAGCAAAGCAGCTGTCGTAAAAGTTGGTGACAAAGTAGCAGCAAAATGGAACGGCGGTTCATTCTACGGCGGTACTATTACTGCAGTAGCAAGTGGAAAAGCAACTGTAAAATGGGGTGACGGCAGCGCGCCATCAGAGGTTGCACTTACCGACATGATCACCATCAAATAACATACGAATTTCGAATTACGCATTAAACCAAAAAAAACGTCCTCTACAAAGAGGACGTTTTTAATTATTCGCTATTCGTACCGAGTCCTCGAGGATTCGTCATTCGCATGTTACTAATGGTGATGTCCATGTGTTTCAAACAATACATCTTTTGGATCAATACCTTTTTTTGTATACCAATAAGCGGACAACAAAGTTACCAGCGGCACCGCCAAGACCAACGCGCAACTTCCCACCAAGGTTCTTACGATTTCTTCCGCAATAAACTGGCCATTTAATATAAGCCACAAATCTGCTGTCTTTTGGATATAAATTAATACAAACAAAGGAAAAGATGCGCCAATATAGGCAAGCACCAAGGTATTGATAAGTGATGCAATATGTTCTTTACCAACTGAAATACCACGCGCATACAAATCTCTCATTCGAACCGCGGGGTTGGCGCGATAAATTTCTTCGACTGCCGCGGTTTGTGCTGTGGTCACATCATCAAGAATACCAAGCACACCAAGAATAACACCGCCAAGGAAAATTCCTTTTGGATTAATTGCATGTGATTGAAAAGAAAGATACACCGCCTCCTCTGATCCAAATCCAAAAATATGCGCAAATGTGGTAAATAAGGAATCAATCCCAAGCGCCATGAGCAAGATAGCCGCGCTACTTACGACTGCAATGGTCGTACGGCGATGAAAACCGTGAGAAAGGTATAAAGAGACAACTAATATTAAAAATGCCGCTACGGAGCAAACAAGGAATGGTGGATACCCGTTTACTACCAATGGAATAATACCGTAAAAAATCACGACGATACTAAATAGTAATCCTATAATAGATAACAAGCCTTTTCTTCGACCAAAATAAATAGCTAAAGCAAAAAATGCAGCGACCAGTAACGCTAATTGAGGAATTCTATACGAATCGATAATATAATAACGCACACCAGTATCTTCATAAAAACTACGGTTCACGACCACGGTATCCCCTTTCTCTACCAACTCATGTGGTTCCAGCACAAAACTCAGTCCATGATTAATAATAATCGTTTGTCCTTTTTCCGGACCGGAAATGATTTCAAGTTCAGCACGCTGAAACGGTTGAGTTATTCCTTCTTGATCAACCGTCGTTTCTTCAGTAACAGATATAACTTTTCCTCGCACAAACGTTTCCCCTTCTTTCTCCGTCTCTGCATGAACAAATGAAGGAAAAAACAGCACTATAAACACAGCTCCCAAAATACGCAATGTAGACATAAAAAAATATAATATTGCTTCTAGGATAATGTAAACAACCACAATTTACAACAAGACAAACGAAAATTTCGCTATCATTGCACAAAATATACCATGTGGATAAATAAAAATTGACAAGAGAACATTTGTTCTCCATAATATACACAGAACATACGAACTACGAAAAATACGAAAGTACAAAACAGAGAAAATTCAAATCTGTGAAAATCTGTTTAATCTGTGTCATCCCTGACTTGCTCCGATGCTTGCGATACGGAGTCCGTACTTACGTCGGACCGGCAGGCAGGTGTGTTCCGCATTTTATTTCGTAATTTCGTATTTTTCGTAGTTCGCATGTTACCTTCTAACGCACTCCCTATGTCCACCGACCTCTTCGAACAAAGAAAAAAGAAACTGGTTCGTTATTATCAACGATACCACCAACTTCCTACCTATGATGAATTAGTTGGATTATTCGAGGTCAACTCAAAAGGATCACTCCATAAATATATCCAAAAATTTGTTGAGGAGGGATACATTGGAAAAAGTGCAGGAGGAAAATTAATCCCCACATCAAAACTCTACGGACTTCGCGTACTAGGCACAGTCCAAGCAGGATTCCCTAGTTCTACCGAAGAAGAATCAAACGACACGATGAGTATTGATGAATTTCTCATTAATAATCCGCAAGCGACCTATATGCTCAAAGTCAGTGGCGACTCCATGATCAATGCCGGAATTATGGAAGGAGACCTCGTCATCGTAGACCGAAGCAAAACACCAAAAAGCGGCGACATCGTCGTTGCCGAAGTCGATGGCGAATGGACCATGAAATATCTCATCAAACGTGCCAATGCACTCCTTCTACGCGCTGCCAATACCGCCTACCCAGACATCCACCCACGACAGGAAATGAAGATTGGCGGAGTTGTTACAAGTGTGATTAGAAAATACTAAGGAAAGAATGGAGAATAAAGAATGAAGAATAATGAATTTAATTTTATATGAATCAAGGAGAAAAAATCACATCATTTACCGATCTTATTACTTGGCAAAAAGGACATGCTCTAGTGATAGAGGTATACCGTATTACAAATACGTTTCCGAATAAAGAAAAATTTAGCTTGTCCGATCAATTGCAGCGTGCGGCAGTATCCATAACATCCAACATTGCTGAAGGTTTTGCAAAATGGTCATACAAAGAAAAAACAAAATTTTATACGACATCCCTTGGATCAATCAATGAGGTGCAAAATCAATTACTTATAGCACGAGATGTTGGATATCTATCAAAAAAAGAATTTGACTCTGTTATCAATCAATCCAAGGATACAAAAAGTCTTATAAACGGTCTTATATCATCCACAAGAAAAAAAATTTAAATCTCAATTCTCTATTCTTTATTCTCTATTCTCTTAAAAAATATGTGGTCTTCAACATCCCTCTCCCGTGTCATCCTCCACATCGATGGCGATGCATTTTTCGCAAGCTGTATGCAGGCA
>CAYGHM010000024.1:0-14942 GCA_964349825.1 uncultured Gammaproteobacteria bacterium | reverse complement strand
GAACTGTACTGCTTCAATATATTCTTCCACCGCTTCTTTGTACGATCCTTCTTCCAAAGTCCGTTTATCTTTTTTTGCCATTTTCTGTAAAGCTGCCAAACCTTTTCTTGCGTCAGCCAACTTCATTTCTGCTTCTTTTATATCATCACGATGCAAAGCAAAAATAGCGCGCTTCGCATGATGCTGCGCGTCACCACTTACTTTAATAATTTCTCGACGAAGCGCATCAAAATTAATTAGGGCGCTTTTTACTTTATTTAAATACTGAATTTGAATTGTTTTTGCTAACATACAAGTTTGATATATTATTTAACAGAACGGGTGGTATACAACCATTTTATTATTTCAAAAAAGACTAAATTAGACATGCCAAAAGTAAGCAGTACCATCCAGTGATTTACACTGAGAGGCACAGTCTCAAGAATATATTGCAACGCTGGAACGTAAATTGCAGCAAGAAGCATGATCCACCCAAACACCACTGAAATAAGCACATACGGGTTATTCCATATATTAATCCGCCAGATCATTCTACGCAAACTGCGGATAGAAAAAATATAGAATAATGCATCAATAGCCAATCCCACAAAGACGATCGTACGCGTAAGGGCAATATCTTGCGTGGTATTCCAGAAATAAAGAAAAATACCAAACAGCGCAATATTAGACAAAACACTTTTGAGAATAATCATGACTTTCATTTCTCCATCAATAAGCGGCGCGTTCCTATCTCGCGGCGGTTCATGCATATTTTCTTTATCGCCACGGTCAAAAGCTAATGCAATCGTTGGAATAGAATCCTGAATAATATTTACCCACAAAATCTGCACAGGAATCATCGCAATCGGGTTTCCCGTAAAAATACTCGCCAAAATAATAATAACTTCAGTAAAACTATTAGATAATAAGTATAATAGTATTTTTTTAATATTCTGATAGATTGTTCTTCCCTCTTCAATCGTTGTTACTATGGTACTCAAAGAATCATCGAGCAAAATAATATCGGATGTTTCTTTTGCGACATCAGTCCCTGATCCCAAAGCAATACCTATATCAGCTGCACGCAAGGCTGGTGCATCATTCACCCCATCCCCTGTCATTGATACGACATGTCCTTGTTTTTGTAATAATTGAACAATACGAATTTTCTGCGCCGGATCCAAACGGGCAAATACCCGCGCACGATCGATTACCGCAGATAATGCCGTATCATCCATAGCACCAAGAGAGCTCCCGTCAATGACGGTTTCTTCATCAGTAGCAATACCAACTCCAGCCGCAATAGCGCAGGCAGTTTTTCGATGATCACCAGTTAAAATAATCGTGCGAATTCCTGCTTTTGCTGCCGCATCAATAGTAGCCTTTGCATCTGATCGCAAAGGATCAGACAATGCGACAAGTGCGACAAATACCAGACTATCAATATCTTTATCCGAAATCTTTTTCAATTCATTTGCCGTATCCTTGTATGCAACCGCAATTACTCGCAAGCCTTTGCTCGTTAGTTCATCAACAAGCCCCATGAATCGTTCACGTTCTTTTTTGCCAATTTTTTTCTTCTCGCCCTGACGTTCAATAAAAGCGCAACGCTCCATAACCACTTCTGGCGCACCCTTTACCGACAATAAACAGGTGTGGTCAATACGTGTGTATTGTGCCATGTATTTTGCCCGGCTATCAAAAGGAATTTCATCAAGATTGCGATACACCTGATCAAATACCTTTTTAACATACCCCGCTTTTTTTGCCGCATGAATAAATGCAATATCGGTTGTATCCCCTGTCACCACCTCACCATCTTCTGTTTCAACCACCGTTGCTTCATTACATACGGCTCCAAAATGAAGCGCGGTCAATGCGTCTTGATGTTGTGTTGTTTTATCTCGATGTAATAATTGAATTTCTTCATAATTGAGATCATCAAGATCCGTGATAATACGTGTTACCTGCATTTCTCCTTTGGTAATAGTCCCTGTTTTATCAGTACAAATTACGGACACTGATCCAAGTGTTTCTGCTGCTAATAATTTTCTTACTAATGCGCGACGATTGAGAATCTGTCTCATTGCGATTGCTAGTGTGATCGTCAAAGAAATAACCAGCCCTTCTGGAATAGCTGCGACTGCAACAGCAACCGCAAGTTCAAACATATCAAAAATCGTATGTCCGTCTACCTTAATAACAAACGAACCAATCGTAAAAATAAGAAATGCAATAATAAGAATAAGCCACGATAACTGTTTACTAAGTATACCAAGCTGCGCTTGCAGTGGTGTTTTTTCATCTGCTGTTTCCGATACTAATGCGGCTATTTTTCCCAGCTCCGTCATTTCTCCTGTCCCAGTTACGACCATCATTCCATGTCCATTAACAACCGTTGTGCCACAAAATACCATATTCTTTCTATCTCCTACTGAGGCACTTTCAGAAACGGTACCGGTTTTCTTTTTCACTGGTTCTGATTCACCAGTCAATGCCGCTTCTGTAACAAGTAATTCTTTGTGATCAATAATACGACCATCAGCAGGAATTTTATCCCCCGCAGACAATAAAACTATATCACCCAATACCAAATCCTCGCTCCTGATTCGTTTTTTTTCTCCGTCACGAAAAACAATAGTAGAAAATTGAACGAGGCGTTCCAGTTCTGCCAACGCTTTATTTGCTTTATTCTCCTGAAAAAATCCGACAAGGGCATTAATAAAAGCAGTAAATAAAATGACCCCCATATCAATCCACTCACGAAGTACACCGCTTACAATACCTGCAATCAATAAAATAATAAGTAAAGGACTCTTCCATTGGTCAATAAAAATATCGAGTGTGGTTACTCGTTTTCCTGTATTCGATAATTTATTTTTGCCCCCCTGCTGGAGACGTTTCTTTGCTTCCTCAGCTGTAAGGCCCTTCTCGTGCGTCTTTAGTTCTTTATATAGTTTTTCTAAACTGATACTGTGATAAATCGGCAGGTTCATATATTTCTTGACAAAATGTTGAGCCTAGTATATCATAATCTCGTTATATTTTCTCTATAAATGACTCGATAATTAGGGAGAAAGAGCGGTACTTTCCGCGTATAACAGTCACGGTTCGGTACCTGCCCGCCAGCGCCTGAGGCGCAGCCGATGGCAGGCGGGGCTCATTTGGACAATTTATATAAGGGGGGGGGCGATATGTACTATACTTACGTATTGAAAAGTCAAAAAGACGATAAACTTTACATAGGGTTTACCGGCGATTTGAAAAAAAGACTGACAGAACATAATTCAGGACAAGTGGACGCAACGAAACAACGTATGCCCTTTGAACTGATTTATTATGAAGCTTGTCTTGACAAAGAAAAAGCAGTAAAAAGAGAAAAATATTTCAAAACAGGTTTTGGAAGAAATTTTCTCAATCAAAGAATTTGATTACCATGGTTCGGTAGCTCAGTTGGTAGAGCAGTCCCGACCTTAAGTCGGGGATGGTCGTGAGGTTCGATCATCACAGTCTCTGTCAGTTGAATAAAGAACGATAAAATTTACCATGGTTCGGTAGCTCAGTTGGTAGAGCAGCAGCCTTTTAAGCTGATGGTCGTGGGTTCGATCCCCACCCGAGCCACATATATGGAGGGATACGTATATATCATCCAAAGCGAAAAGCATGGACGATACTACATTGGTTCTTGTACAGATTTACAAAGAAGAATCAGTGATCACAATCGAGGAAACACTACATCAACACGAAATCAAGGTCCGTGGATTTTGGTGTATAATAAAAAAGAAAATACGCTAATAGAAGCTCGGGCTGAAGAAAAAAGGATTAAAAAATGGAAAAGCAAGGTAATGATAGAAAAATTAATAAATACTCAGTTGGTAGTGCAGTCCCGACCTTAAGTCGGGGATGGTCGTGGGTTCGATCCCCACCCGAGCCACATAGTAAAAAATCCCCTAAAGGGGATTTTTTTATTATCCCATTATTGACTTTTCAACATTATTATGCTTTCATATATACACAGAACTACGGAGTCCGACTCCAAGGAAAAAGGACAATGCCCGAACCAATGATGAAATACTACATCACCTACATCTTCCGCAGATACTTCGGCAGGGATCCGAATCATCCCAAGACCAAAGAAATCACAGAAGAAATGGCTACCAATCCTGAACAACTGACACATCCTGCAGGGATTTACAGTTACAAGATCTGGCGTCGAGGGGAAGTGGAAATGACGTTCCACGACAAGATGACTACTTTCGTCACGTCCGAGGAGGTGCTTCATCACAGCTAGCCTCATCCTGGTTGGGTCAAAAAAAGACGGGAAGTTGCTGGCAGAAACTTCCCGATCCGATTATTTATTTCAAAAGTGTAATAAATTGAGGATATAAAATCTAGAATAAAAAAATCTCCCGATTGAGAGATTTTTTTATTCCAGGCTAATATACTAAAATACACTCACACTACCACCTTCAAACCGTGGCGCGTCGTCTCCCACATAAGAAAAGTTCATATGAATATCAATCTCGTTATCACTAGGCTTCTTATCATAAAATCCTTCATGAAAACCTACAAATTGACTACTCACATTTATGCTTAACGTGACGTCATGGTGAAGTGCATCCGGATCACTTTCTTCAGGATTACTTACAATATCTTCACGACGAACACTAATATCAACCATATCATCGTCAATATCTTCTTGTAAAAAAATACCTCTATCCACTAAAAATGCCTTCATTGAATTTTCAATATCCTCTTCAGACGGATATCCATCAGAAAAATTAAATGCTTCCCACAAAAACTTTGGTTGTTCAATAAGTTCGCTTGCTGTAATACTTTTTGATGGTTCATGCTCCTTGGAGCACACAAGACAACTAAAATTACCATGTGAAAGACAAACTCCAGCAGCTTTTGCTGCCTCTGCATCTAGATTACCCATAGAGAAAAATTAATAATTAGATATATCGAGTTTAACACATACAATAATTGCTGTAAATCATACATAGAAAACAAGGAACATTTAGTAAAAAACATCCGGATGAGATATACTACTCTTATCTTTTTTATTACTATGCTTGAATCCATTCTCAACGCCTTGCTCCCCGTATTTATTTTAATTGGCATCGGATATCTTTTTCAAAAAACACAAAAACAGGAACCGCGCACACAACACATTCTTGGCAGCCTAGGTATAATTGCTGAAAATACCTGGTCAAGCATTTTAAACATGTATGCATTAAAACTTGCCTTGCCTGCGCTGATCTTTTCCAGTCTCATTTCCATTCATGTATCCTCGCTTCCGAGCATGACGTTTGTCGTCTACACCACACTCTCACTATTAACCGTTCTTGGACTTGTTTATTGGCTGACAAAAAAATTACACATGCCGGATGAAATAGCCAATGCATATATATTTGGTGGTTTCTTTGGTAATACCGCCTATATCGGCTTTGCCTATCTTATTTCTCTTTTTGTTAATTCTGGTGCGACACTCAGTCTCATTCTTGCCATCCATCTTATTATCGCTTTCACGGTTGGTATTATGATATTGGAGAAATCAACCCACCATCACATTTCTCTTTCTGGTATTCTCATTAAAACAGCCAAAAATCCATTGCTTATTTCCGTATTTCTTGGACTACTCCTTATTGTCGCAAATATTGATATTCCTGTCGTGCTAGCGAAAGCAATTGCGATGATTGGAAATAGCTCCTCTCCGGTAGTACTCATTGCCCTAGGCTCATTTATCGCGCGTGAGTGGCATCATGATGGAACCATGGCCCATGCCATGCGTATCTCGCTTATCAAGGTTATTGCCATGCCACTCATTTTTCTTGCCATAGCATTCGCGATCAAAGGAGAAGAAGCGATTACTCTCTCTATCCTTCAGGCGGGTATGCCGGTAGCACTCGCAAACTTTGCGCTTGCGGAAACCTATGCCATTAATAAAACAATGATGGCAAATGCCATCATTGTGAGTACGCTATTATCAATTGTCACATTACCACTCCTGACGTGGATGCTTCTTAGCATTACACCGTAATGTCCGGAACTAATTGCTCGACGAGATGAATAATCTCGTCTTTTTTTGCTTGAGGAAGTATGTGATGCAAATGTTCCCCCATAGTCTGACGCATACTACTGTCTGTCAAAAGCTGTTTAATATGTTTGGCGAGTTCAAGGCCATTGGTAAAGTTTTCATCAAGGACGACAGCGGCATGTGCTGTTTCCAAAAAACGAACATTTTCTACCTGGTGTCCTGGTTTAGGAATGAAAATAGATGCTTTTTTGAGTGCAGCAAGCTCGCTCATCGTTCCAAATCCACCGCGTGAAATAACGATATCAGCAATAGCATAGGCATCTTTCATTTCATCGGTAAAAAATTGATAGTAATGATAAAAAGAAAAATGTTTTTGTGCACGTTCTACCAATTCTTGCGGACGCTCTTTTCCTGATAGATGTACAACCTCAGCAGTGCCTTCGAGATGCGGCAATACCTCTGCAATCAATTGATTCACACGAAGTGATCCTGTCCCTCCCCCTGTGGCAAAAATAACTGGTAAACGTCCGCTGAGACCAAAACGTTGTATTGCATGTTCTTTTTTTCCTTGTAAAACATCCTGACGAATAGGATTACCTAGCCAAACAGTTTTCTTGGCAGAAAAAAACGATTTCCCTGCTTCGGTCGCAGTCGTAATACGAGACGCGAGCGGAGCCATCAATCTATTTGCCAAACCAACACGTACATCTTGCTGATGTATCCAAGTTGGGACGCCCATAAGCCATGCGGCAATATGAAGCGGCACAGAGACAAAACCTCCTGCGGAAATACATAAATCAGGCCGCTGTTTTATTAATATAAAAAGAGACTGAGTCGTGCCGAGAAGAATATTAACACAATCAATAATATTAAGAAGAGAAATATACCGTCGCAGTTTTCCAGAACGAATAGCATAAAACCGCATATTACTTTTCTCAACCAACTCCTTTTCCGGCCCCGATGCTGTTCCTACCCAAACAAAAAGAGTGTCCGGTTTACTCTCCGAAATAATTTCTTTGATTGCAATGAGTGGGGTAACAGGACCCAATGTTCCTCCGCCGGATAATAGTATTTTCATAAAATGCAGAACACAGATTTTGAGGATGTTAAATGCAGGATTTGGACAGATTTGAATTTCCCTTTATTTCGTACTTTCGTATTTTTCGTAGTTCGTATGTTAATTATTTACTTCTCTACTTATACTCATTAATATCCCCACCGCTGCCATACACATGACAAGAGCGGTTCCCCCATGGCTCACAAACGGGAGCGGAACACCAGTAAGCGGCATAATACCGACTGCCGCACCAATATTCAAGAACGATTGCACCATCAACCATGCCAAAATGCCAACAATAGTAAGCCGGGCAAACATATCATCTGTTTTTCGAGCCATATCAATACATCGTTTTGCAATGAGTATCAAAAGGACAATAACAGCAGCTGCAATAACAAATCCCATTTCTTCCGAAATAACAGCAAAAATACTATCTGCATGTACTTCCGGCAAATACTGGAACTTCTGGCGAGAATTTCCCAGTCCTAATCCAAAAACACCACCTGACCCAATAGCAACGAGCGCCTGAGTTGTTTGATACCCCACCCCTTGTGGATCAAGTTCTGGATGCAAAAAAACCGTCAGTCTGGCTGTTCGATACGGTGCAATAACAATCATAATCATAAGCCCCACAATACCTGCAGCAAATAATCCACCGATATGAGAAATTTTTGTCTCTGCTGCAAAAAACATGGCAAAAATAATGGAAAAAATAATGACTACCGTTCCCACATCAGGCTGCAGCAAAATAAGTCCCACAGGGACAAGTGCTAACACCAACGACAATAAAAAACCTTTTTGAAAATCATATAGCTCTGTCCCCCGCTTTGATAAATACGCAGCCAAAAATATAATAATTCCCAGTTTGGCAAATTCAGCGGGCTGTACGGTAAAATTACCAATAACAATCCAACTTTTCGCAGCCGTATTCAACGTTGATCCAATACCAGGAATAAAAACGAGAATAAGAGATGCCAACATGCCCATGTAAATAACAGGGCTCCAGGCTCGCAGTTTATGAAACTGAACTTTTGCAAAGAAAAAAAAGAGCGCCAGTCCCGGAAGCACACCCAGTAATAACTGCCGCTTGATAAAAAAATAACTGTCTCCAAAACGCTGCTGACCCACTGCTGACCCCGCAGAACTCAACATAACAAGCCCAAATACCAAAAGCAAACCAAAATAGGTCAATAATGTATAGTCGGTGCCGGAAGGTTTTACAGAAGACATAGAGGGATAATTTTCAATTCTTAATTTCCAATTTTCAATTATAATACACCTCTTTTTTGGAAATTAAGAATTGAAAATTGGAAATTTCTCAACTATACATTTAAATACACCACCAGCCACGTACCAATTAATAATAGTACTTGGCAAAACAAAGCTACCGCGTTGAGGATTTGGGCGAAAAATTTATCTGATTTGAACATAAGCCAGCCAATCAGGGCATTGACTATAATAATAACAAAGCCACTAATAGGGAGGAAGAAAATTTTATTCCATGACCCAATAAGGTCAACACCAAACAAAATCGTATAGTGTAAAAAAAGCTGGTCGGATTGAGGGTGAATATGAAACATGAGCCATCCCCACATGGCCAGATTCATCGCCAAAGCTGCCGACATCATAATCATGTTCGGCTGGTATTTGACGTAAAGTCTAATGGGATACAGGGTTTCAGTCATAAGTGGGGGTTGATATGGCAATGCCGACAAGCGTCTCCATTGCCATATCAGTAAACTAATAACTGTCATAGTATACGATATTATAGCCCTCTTGACAATTGACCTGTTCTCCCCTATACTTCTGCCATTACGTAACGACATGGTAAACGACGGTTATGCGGTAAGGAGGCATAATCCGGGCTGTTCCCGACGTGCAACGCACTGGTACTCGAAACAGTTGCGGCATGACGGTGGTAGAGGTTAGAACACACTATGGCAACCAAAAAAGCCGGTGGTTCGACCAGGTTAGGCCGAGATTCAAACCCACAATATCTCGGTACTAAAGTTGGAGACGGCGAGTTCGTCAAAAGCGGAGCAGTCATTGTCCGCCAGCGAGGAACCAGCATCCACCCTGGTAAAAACGTAAAACGTGGCAAGGATGATACCTTGTTTGCGCTTGTAAGTGGTGTAGCAAAATTCACCAAAAAACAACGCACACGTTTTGACGGAACATTACGCAAGACAACATTTGTCAGCGTCATACCGGCAGAAAAAAAGTAAACTTTTTCGATCCCCTTCGGGGGATTTTTTTATTGAATAAACAAATAGGCAAATAGAGAAGAAAATGATATACTCAGTCTGATAAATTTATCATTTTCTATGAACGACGCGCTTCACCATCTTCATAAACGAAAACGTGTTCACAAAAAACTTGAACCCTATCCACATCCGGATCTAGTAAAAAATACCGTTGATAAATTAGTTTACGGTGTGAGCATTATGGTACCAGCTGTAACTTTTTTTCAAGCATGGAAAATATGGACAGAAAAAAGTGGAGAAGGCATTTCTCTTGTTGCTTGGGGAGGCTATATTATTGGAAACATTGTCTGGATTGCATACGGCATGCTGCATAAAGAACGTCCGATTATCCTTATGTATGTGCTACTTTTAATTATGAATACGGCGGTAGTTATTGGCGCATTAATTTTTTAATCTGTGAAAGAACAAATTTTGCTTGTCCTCGCTCACGTCGGCATCCAACTCCTCGCATGTGTTGGTATTTTTTTTGTATTTGGATTTATCCTATCGAAAATGCAAACAGCTATCAATAATCAATACCATCGAGCATTTGGTTGGAAAGGAATATTGTGGACAGCCTGGATCGGTACTCCGATTCACGAATTATCGCACGCGCTCATGGCATGGCTTTTCCACCACAAAATATTAAGCATTTCTTTGTTCAGCCCAAATGAAGAAACAGGTGGTCTTGGGCATGTCGACCATTCATTTGAAAAATTTAGTATTCTACAAAGAATGGGAAATTTCTTTATTGGCGCAGCACCCATGATTGCAGGACCTGTTGTTCTTACTGCTATTCTTTACGCCCTTATTCCTCATGCATCAGATATATTCAAACCACTCACCGGCACCATTCCCGATATTATCTCCGTAGGCAAAGGATTTTTGGCGTCACTCACATTATTATTTACCTATGAGCACCTCGGAATGTGGCAATTCTGGCTTTTCCTCTATCTCTCATTCTGTGTCTCATGTCATATGGCTCCCAGCAATGCAGATCTCAAAGGTATGTTTGGTGGATTTGCGTGGGTAGTCGCCATTTTGGTCGCCCTCAATGGGTTTGCCGTCGTTTTAGATGTTCCCTTAAATATATATCTCCCTGCCATATACCGCTACCTCCACATCTTTACGTCCTTTTTTCTATATGCTACGCTGCTTTCAATCATTCACCTTATCATGACAGCATCCCTGTTTTCACTATTTGGCCGCAGATAATATGCTTCAGGAAAAAATTGCACGTATACAATCCCACCTTGTCTCAGAACAGCAAGACTATCTTCTTATTGGAAATTTTAACCATCAAATCCAAGACGACCTGCTATATTGGCTTCTTCTTGAAACACTCGAATACGGCATCATGCTGATTCCACAAGCTGGGAAACCAATCTTATTTGCTATTCCATTTGAAATAAATGGATTGATGCATAAACGAGAACAATTTATTGACATTCTTCCTGGTAATAAACCGATAGACGAATTACTTCGCGATAGTATTGGTGATGATAAAAAAACTATTGCTATTCACTTGGCTGCTTTTCCCGCTCTTCAAACAAATAAACTAAGCAATCTTTCCTCATTAATAATTCAAGATTTTACCGGACAATCTATTATCAGAGAACAAAAACTTCCCAAAGAAATTGAACGGCTTCAGCAAGCAGCCAAACTTACAGATATTATTTTTTCCGAGCTTCTCGCTTGTTGGCATGACTGTTATACCGAAGCTGATGTGGCAAACTCCCTATTGTGCCTTATGGCAGAACGCGGCGTAGAGCCATCGTTTCCCCCCATTGTCGCAAGCGGAAAGAATGCAGCAAACCCACACCATCATCCTGCCTACAAACCACTTCAACGAGGATTTTGTGTCATTGATTTTGGCGTTCGCTTTAAAGGATATTGCTCTGACATGACCCGAACGATCTATTTGGGTACACCAAATGAAGAAGAAAAATCACTTTATCTTACTCTTCTTAAGGCACAAGAAAAAACAATTGAAAAAATAATGCCAAAAACATCGATCAGCGAACTCGATATGTATTGTCGAGAAGAATTGGGCAAAGAATTATCAGAAAACTTTATTCATTCACTCGGCCATGGCATCGGCACTCAGGTGCATGAGCTTCCTGCAGTGAACAAAAAAAGTACAGCCCTTCTCCAAGAACATATGATCATAACTATTGAGCCAGGTATCTATGTTACTGATATGTACGGCATGAGAATTGAAGATGACGTTTTGGTAACCGAAACTGGATATCAGATCTTAACAAAATCGGAGAAGACATTAATAAAAATGAATTATAGAGAGTAAAGTCCACTTCCCTTGCCAAATATGTACAGAAAGAGAATACTAGACACAAGGAGTAGTGGTCTATACCGCACTACACAGAAACAAATATAAACAATACGTAATATGGCATATAATACTACGGACGACCAAGGCACCGGCTCTGCAGGCGTCGTTACCGCATTTATTCTCGTCATTGTCGGTCTTATTCTCGGATATCTCGTCTTCAACTATGGTGGATTTCGCGATGACACTTCATCGACTGGGTCGACTATTAACATAGATCTTCCGGGAGTAAGCGGTGGTGGGAATGCACAAGGAACACAGTAAAATAAAAAACCTCCGATTATCGGAGGTTTTTTATTTGTAGATCAACACTAATCATTTCTATCACCTCTGTCATCCCGACTAAAGTCGGGATCCCGTGAACAGTGTGCTGACCTCGCCCCGATGATTACATCGGAACTCGCAATGACAGAGTTCAGCTCATAGGTACCTCAATACACATAACACGTGCATCAGTTTTTGCTAGTATTTTTACCGGACTGTCAGAAACTATTTCAACAGCATCCCGTTCCTTCAACATATCATCACCCATTTCTATACTTCCATCAATTACCATAAAAAACATACCATGGCCAATTTTTTCTGGAGCATATTCCAGCACCCTTCCCTTTTCTACTGCAGCAAAAGAAATAGCAGCGTCCTGATGAATATGCAACGCATCATGACCAAACGATGAAACAAGTGGTCTCCATATATTTTTTATATTCAAATCAAATGCGCGCTGATCATACCGTGGCTCAATATGGTATTCCTTCGGCTCAATCCAAATTTGAAATAAAGCCAAAGGTTGGGTTCGAGATACATTATATTCAGAATGAATAACACCTGTTCCCGCTGACATGATTTGCACTTCACCAACACGAATTTGAGACGATACACCCATGCTATCTTTATGCTCTACCACCCCCTTTAGAACAATCGTAACAATTTCCATGTTATCGTGCCCATGGCTGCCAAATCCTGTTCCCGGCGCGATAATATCATCATTAATAACGCGCAATGCGCCAAAACCCATATTGGACAGGTCATAATAATTACCAAAACTAAAACTATGCCAACTTTTTAGCCAGCCAATATCAGTATGCCCGCGCTTATGCGCTCTACGAATCTTCATATATAAAATAATCATCATAAACGTCATCTCGAATTCAATGTCTTCATTGGATGAGAGATCTTTAATACATTATTATAGCAATTTTGCAATGTATTAAAGATCTCTCGCTTCGAAGACTTCGCTCGAGATGACGCTTTGGTGGTCAGACAGGTTTAAATTTCAGTGCTACAGAATTAATACAATATCTCGCCCCAGTCTCCGTGGGTCCATCGGGAAATACATGTCCCAAATGTCCGCCACATCGGCTACATGTAATTTCTACGCGGGTCATCCCCTCCGTCTTATCAATCGTTTCTTCCACTGCGTCTTTTTTTATCACCTTATCAAAACTTGGCCAACCGCAATGTGCATCAAATTTTGATTCTGAGGTAAACAATTCATTTCCACATGCGGCACAAAAATATTTACCCTCTTCTGTCGTTGTGACATACTCTCCGGAAAATGGCAGTTCAGTCCCCTTTTCCCGTAAAACACGAAATTGTTCAGGTGTTAACGATGCCTTCCAGTCCGCATCGGTTTTGATAATTTTATCGAGCATATACAGATAGAGAGTTATTCATTTACGATATAACAAAATAAATACAAATACAAGAACACAGATCACTATGATCTTAAATGCAGGATTAAAGAGGATTGAAATCCTGGTCTATCCTGTATTTTAATCCTGTAAATCTGTGTTCCGTATTTATCTTAATTGTGACAAATCAAGTGTTTCAGAAATATTGATCTGATCCACAAATTCCTGTGAATGACTCACGAGAATGACCGCCCCCTCAAATTCATCAAGTGCCTGTGCAATCACTGGTAAATGACGGAAGTTAATATGATTGGTAGGTTCATCCAAAACAAGCAAGGCTGGCTTTTGCAAAATAAATCGTGCAAAACATAGCAACCCTTTCTGCCCTTCGGACAATGATCCAATTTTATTTCGTAATGTTTCAGAATTCAATAAAAATGCACCACCTGTTGCATAAATCGTTTGGTTATCCGGCACATCCATCATTTCTCCCAATGCATCAAATGCAGACATGTTGTAATCAAGTCCGGAAAAATCCTGGCGATAATAGCCCACCTTAATATCCGGAGAAATCCACGCACCCTCTTCAGTTCGGGAAGCAAGGCGCTGCAATAAAGTTGTCTTTCCAATACCATTTGGCCCGGTAATCAATAATTTCTTACCACGGCGCAATTCGATATTTGCCTGCTTTCTCACTGGTTGGTGATTTTCCATGATAGACAGTGAAGTAATCTTCACCATGGCATCAGAATATTCTTGGGTTGGAATGGTAAAATTACGAATCGTTCTATCTTCACGACGCACATCAACCATATTTTCTTCATTCTCTTCTACCTCTTCTCGAAGTTTACTTGCCAATTTACGCATCTTACCACCCTTATGCGCAAAAAAGTTTACCTTCTCTTTTTTATCCAAAATATCTTTTTGTAATTGCGCATTCTTTCTTTGTTCACGTTCGATCTGAGCTGAAATTTCTTCCACTACATCCAAATAGTTTCCCACATATTGTTCAACTTTTTTTGTCTGCACGGCTAAATTCAAAACGCCATCGGTAAATGAATTCAAGAAATACGCGTCATGGGAAATAACAATCACGGTTTTTGGATACATGATCAAAAACGTGGTGAGATGTCCGATACCGTCTGAATCCAAATTATTGGTAGGCTCGTCAAGAAGTAAAATATCTGGATTTTGAATCAGTGCGTATGCCAAGAGTAATCGCGCTTGTTGTCCTCCGGACAGGTCTTTAATCTGACGATCAAGCGGCACTTTAAAATTTACGATTTCAAGCACATCAGCAATGCGCTTATCGAGGTTCCCTGGCACATCAATAAAAGCGCCGGCAAAATATTCACGAACTGTTTTTTCAAGATGCTCTTTTGCCATGGTCTGCTCGGCAATCCCGATCGACGCACCTTGCTTCACATGAATATCACCACTCTTTGGTTTTAATTGTCCTAAAATCAATTTAAAAATGGTACTCTTCCCTGCGCCATTTTGACCCATAATCGTAATTTTGGCATCTTCGCGCACGGAAAAATTCGCTTCTTCAAGCGTTCGTTTATTGTCATCGTATTCAAACGTGACATTACTGAATCGGAGGATAACATTGCCGTGCTGCATAGAAAAATCAAATGGCCCCATG
>CAYGHM010000023.1:0-15768 GCA_964349825.1 uncultured Gammaproteobacteria bacterium | reverse complement strand
CGCTTAATAATTTCTGCCATAACGAATGGTTTGAACAGTTCGAGGGCCATGCGTTTTGGTAATCCACATTCATCAATATTTAATGTTGGACCAACCACAATAACGGAACGACCAGAGTAGTCGACACGTTTACCGAGCAAGTTCTGTCGGAATCGTCCTTGTTTTCCTTTAATAATATCAGCAAATGAACGGAGCTGACGGCGCTGACCAGTAGATGCCTGAACCGTTTTACTTGCACGAGCATTATTATCAATAAGGGCATCAACAGCTTCCTGAAGCATGCGCTTTTCATTGCGGCAAATAACTTCCGGCGCGTTCAATTCAAGGAGACGTCGCAAACGATTGTTGCGGTTAATCACACGGCGATATAAATCGTTCAAATCACTTGTTGCAAATCGTCCGCCATCAAGCGCAACCATTGGACGCAAGTCTGGTGGAATAACTGGGATAGTCGTCAAAATCATCCATTCTGGACGAATATTATTTTTCTGTAAATTGCGCAATAATTTTGTGCGGCGGATCAAACGTTCACGCTTTGCACCTTTGCTCTTTTCTACTTCCACTTCAAGGCGCACACATGTTTCTTCAAGATCAATTTTTTCCAAGAGCGCATAAACCGCACCCGCACCAATATCGGCATCAAAAAGATGTCCATAGCGGAGTGACAATTCCTGATAACGATTTTCTGACACGATAGAAAGCATTTTAATATCTTTCAAATCTTGCTCAGCAATAGAAAATTCTTCTTCAAGAGATTCCATTTTTCGATCGCGATCTTGTTGGATTGTTTCAAGTATTTCTGCTCCCTGCCCTTTGTCATTTGCCTGTTTGATTCTTTGTTCACATTCACTTTCAATTTGTTTCTGCTTCGATTTTAATTCTTTCTTCAATGCATCATGCGTTTCAGCCAATCCTTTTTCATCAATACGCGTAATCACGAAAGAAGCAAAGTAAATTACTTTTTCAAGTGCTTGGATAGACAAATCAAGTACCAAACCAACTTTGGATGGAACAGATCGGAGGAACCAAATATGAGAAACAGGAGCAGCAAGCTCGATATGTCCCATGCGGTCTCGGCGAACTTTCAATTTGTTTCTGCTTCGATTTTAATTCTTTCTTCAATGCATCATGCGTTTCAGCCAATCCTTTTTCATCAATACGCGTAATCACGAAAGAAGCAAAGTAAATTACTTTTTCAAGTGCTTGGATAGACAAATCAAGTACCAAACCAACTTTGGATGGAACAGATCGGAGGAACCAAATATGAGAAACAGGAGCAGCAAGCTCGATATGTCCCATGCGGTCTCGGCGAACAATAGAATTGGTCACCTCTACTCCACACTTATCACAAACAATTCCTTTGTAACGAATTTTCTTATATTTACCACAATAACATTCCCAATCTTTGGTAGGTCCAAAAATTTCCTCAGCAAACAAACCACCTTTTTCCGGCTTTTGAGTACGGTAGTTAATGGTTTCAGGCTTACTTACCTCACCGAATGACCATGATCGAATGGTTTCAGGAGATGCGACTCGAAGCGAAATTGCATCGAAGTCTACGGTTTTTAACGTCTCACGCATCATATAGTAATATCTTGTAGCGCCGAATCGTTGACCCAGCGATTATATAAAAGGATAAGGATTATTGTTCAAAAGCCATTCCAGGCTCTTCTTCTTCGACGGCTTCTACTTTTACAAATCCATCTCCTTCTTTTTTGAGAAGTTGCACATCAAGACACAATCCTTTCAATTCTTTCATCAAGACATTAAACGATTCAGGCAAATTCACGCGGGTAATCGGCTGGCCTTTGATAATCGCCTCATACGCTTTAGATCGGCCTGGCACATCATCGGACTTAATGGTCAAAATTTCCTGTAATGTATGCGCCGCACCATATGCTTCGAGCGCCCATACTTCCATTTCTCCGAAACGCTGACCACCAAACTGTGCTTTACCTCCAAGCGGCTGCTGCGTAATCAAACTGTATGGACCAATAGAACGTTGATGAATCTTATCTTCTACCATGTGGTTCAATTTCAACATGTAGTTATATCCAACCGTTGTTTTGTGATCAAACGGTTCACCATTTCGTCCATCAAATAATTGTGATTGTCCATCAACATTAAATCCTGCCTTTTCAAGTTCTGCTTTAATTTGTTCTTCGGCAATACCATTCAATGTTGGTGTTGCTGCTTTATATCCAAGCGCATTTGCCGCAAGACCCAAATGATTCTCGAGCAATTGTCCGAGGTTCATACGAGATACGACACCAAGTGGAGATAAAATAATATCTACCGGTGTACCATCAGCAAGGAACGGCATGTCTTCTACTGGAACAACACGGGAAATAACACCCTTGTTTCCATGACGACCTGCCATCTTGTCACCGACCTGCACTTTGCGCATATCGGCAATGGTCACCTGTACTTGCTTCATGACACCAGGCTGCAACTTATCTCCATTATCACCGGAGAATAATTTTACATTGATAACTTTTCCGTGTTCACCGTGCTGCAAATACAATGATGAATCACGTACGTCACGTGCTTTTTCACCAAAGATTGCACGGAGCAATCGTTCTTCCGGAGACAAATCAGTTTCACCCTTTGGTGTAATTTTACCGACTAAAATATCACCAGAATGTACTTCTGCACCAATGCGCACAATACCTTCTGAATCAAGATTTTTTAATTTTTCTTCAGATACGTTTGGAATATCTGCGGTTACTACTTCCGGTCCCAATTTTGTTTCGCGCACATCAATTGAATAGTCTTCAATATGTACTGAAGTATATCGATCTTTTTGTACCAAACGTTCGGACACGATAATTGCATCTTCATAATTATATCCATCCCATACCATGTAGGCAACCAAGACATTTTGTCCAAGTGCGAGTTCGGCCTGATCAATAGCAGGGCCATCACATAATGGATCCCCTACTTTTACTTTCTGACCAAGGGTCACAGTAGGACGTTGGTTGATACAACTTGATGCGTTGGATCGTCCAAATTTTTCCATGCGGTATGTGTACGATTTTCCGCTTTTTCCTGTAATTTCAATGTGTCCACCATCAACTGATGTGACTTCGCCATCTTCTTCTGCAGTAAATACGTATCCACTGTTCAACGCAGCAACACGTTCCATACCAGTACCAACAAGTGGCGCATCTGGAGTAATACATGGGACGGCCTGACGCTGCATGTTTGTTCCCATAAGCGCACGAGTCGCATCATCATGTTCCAAGAATGGAATAAGACTGGTTGCAACACTCAAAATCTGGTTAGAGGCAACATCCACGTATTCAATTTTATCTGTTTCAATCGTTGTCGGTTCACCACATACACGTGCTGGAATACGGCCTTCAATAAAGTGTCCTTCTTTTGATAGCGCGACTGTTGCACTGGTAGTCGTAGTGCGTTCTTCTTGAAAAGAATTTAAGTACACCACTTCATTACTCACGCGATGTTCTACCGCAAGTGTTTTAATATCTTTTTTCTTTTCTAATGCAATAGCAATTTCTTTGGTAATTTTTTCTCCTGCTTTTGCAATACCTTTAATATCTTCTTTGACGGTTTCACCTTCGGTAAAGCGCGCTTCATTTGGCACTTCACGAATTACTTTTCGGTACGGTGTTTCCAAGAAACCAAAGCTGTTCATGCGTGCAAAAACAGACAAATGACCTACGAGACCGATATTCGGTCCTTCCGGAGTAGCAATCGGACAAATACGACCGTAATGAGTTGTGTGTACATCACGAACTTCAAAGCCGGCACGATCACGAGACAAACCACCTGGACCAAGTGCAGAAATACGGCGCTTATGTTCAAGCTCAGCAAGTGGATTTACCTGATCCATGAACTGTGACAACTGTGAACTCATGAAAAATTCACGGACGGCACCGATCACAGGACGTGCATTGATCAATTTGTTTGGAGAAAGTCCGTCGAGCTCATAGGTGCTCATACGATCTTTTACAATGCGTTCCATGCGGGACAAACCAACGCGAAAACGATTTTGTACCAATTCACCAACAGAACGAAGACGTCGATTACCAAGATGGTCGATATCATCCGGTTCTGCCTGAGTAACATTTAATCGAACAACTTCTTTCAATACTGCTAATAATTTTTCTGGAGAAAGAACACGTTGATCTTTTTCATCAAGTTGAGCATCAGTCAAATTCAAATCAAATTTAGTGCCGAATTTGTACAAACCAACACGACCAAGATCATATCGATCAAAGTTGAAGAACATGGCATGAATCAAACTGCGTGCGTTATCTGCTGTTGCCAAATCACCCGGACGAATACGCTTATAGACTTCGATCAATCCTTCTTCTTCATTACTTGCCGCATCTTTTTTGAATGTCTGTTCAACATAGTCAATGTTGGAATGTGTATTTACTTCTTTGAATGCTTCAGTAATAAGATCTTTGTCTTGCATACCGAATGCGCGCAACAATGACGTTGCGGCAACTTTACGCTTACGGTCAACCTTAATCCAAATAACATTATTCAAATCAGTTTCAATTTCAATCCAGGCACCGCGGTTTGGAATAATTTTTGCTCCATAATATCGGCGGCCACGAACTGTTTCCGCAGTAAAGAACGCACCTGGTGAGCGGATAAGCTGAGATACAATAACGCGTTCGATACCATTTACGATAAAGGTACCACGAGTCGTCATGACAGGAATATCACCAAGATAAATTTCCTGGGTGTTTTCTTGCTGTGTGCGCTTGTTTACAATGCGCGCCTTCACACGAAGCGGTGCTTCAAAGGTAATGTTTTTTGCCTTACAGGTAAACTCGTCAAATTTCGGTTCATCAATAAAATAATCTTCTAGATACAATTCCAAATCACGACCAGTAAAATCTGTAATCGGGGAAATTTCTTCAAACAACTCTCTAATACCGTCTTTGAAAAACCAATCGTACGAAGTACGCTGAAGCTCTACGAGATTAGGAAACGGCATGACTTCCCGATTGTCGGTAAAGTACATACGGTCGTGCTGCTTCAATGCTTGTCGCTTATACACCGCCATAAATAACATGGTTAAGTAATTAAGGGATTGCAAATTGGGGAAATTTCCAATTTTCAATTTTTAATTTCCCGTTGCGAATACCGCATTTTTTGGAAATTGAAAATTGAAAACCGGTAATCGTTTTGTGTAAAACCACAAAAAACCGTTAAGAACGGATTTTTGGAACAATTAGATTGTGTGACGCGAGGTGGACATGGGGTAATGTTACCGCGCGGGAAGTGATGGCAAACCGGAAATCAGACACAGTTCAGAAGGGGGTCACGTGCACCGCTCACTTAAGCCTAAAATTAGGCAAAAAACAGACTCGATTGGAATGGCAATACTATACATTATATATATAGGCCTGTCAAATGTCTGCATGGAGGATATTTTTTGTCAAGATATGGGGTATTTTAGCTTAATTAAGGGAAATTTGGAAGTTTTTTATTTGTCCAATAAGTGGGGTTATCCACAATATACCGCGGTAGTCTTAATCCATAGAAGCATTATTCGTCAATATTACCATATTTTTCTGTCCATTTTTGGGGATTTTGCTCAATATACCTCCAGATGGCTTTATACGCCTGTTCAGTAAAAATGATCTTATCGTGATACCGACTCTGCCATTTAAATTCTCCTCCATCAAAAATAGTCTGGCGGATCTCAAAAGAAGTCCTTCCCTTAAACCACCGAACAACCTCCCCAAGAGCGTTATTCCCCATTGGATTATGGCTTCCCGTAATCCCCCCTCTCAAAATCCCCGTGACATCGCAGATGTCACCCTCCTCAGCAGTGGCGGCGCGATTCATCACGCCGCTCCCCCTCTCTATACTTATAATTCCATGTACATGGTCAGGCATAACCACAACATTCCCCAAAGTAACACATCCAAATTGTTCTGAAATTTTTAACCAAGTTTCATAGGCTATCTGTCCCATGGGAGATAAATTCATCTTTCCCCCATGAACTTGGCCAAAATATTTCAATTTATTTTTAGTGCAGATGGTTACAAAATAATATGCCGAGGCACAGTAATCCCATTTCTGATATCTCAAGGTATCTAGGCATAATTTGCCTTTATAAAGATGACTTCCCTCCATAGGAATGTTTTGGTGGTAAAAAATATATACTATCCTGGGAAGAGCGGCGCGATGAATCGCGCCGCCACTTTGGGGGTGATGCATTGGCATGCATCTTGGATACATGATGACATACACCCCTGTTTTAGACCCAGTAAAAACGGAATCCCCTCTCCTCCACCCCAAACCTACCACACCCAAAAAATCCCTGCCAACAAACTTACTTGTTTTACCTGTATTTTCAACAAAATGTTTAATATGAATACTTTTTATACAACTTTTTTTACCTCCCATTCTTACATTGCGAACAAAATTATTACTCAACTGTTCGCATACAAAAAAATGTGATACTATACACCTTACTTTCAGTACCATATATGGCCCGTCGTGAACGACAGCATCAGAACTCCGGTGACACTATTCTTTCTCGCGGTATTCTCGCGATTCTTTTAGTTATCCTAGCCATTATCATTGCACTCAGTTTTTTCCAAAACGCGGGTACTATTGGTATTATCCTCAATGAATATATTCTTGCCTTTTTATTTGGTAGCATTCGATATACCACCCCGGTTGTCCTTGCCCTCTTTGCCTGGTTTTTAATTCAAGATAGAAAATATAATTATCGATCTACCCATACACTTGGCGCGCTCCTCTTCTTTTTATCGCTTTCAAGTATCATGCATATTGGATTTGAAACGGGAGATATGTGGGTAGAAGCGCTTGATGGACATGGCGGTGGTGTCTTCGGCATGCTTGCATGGCCACTCAAAACCTATCTTGGCAGTATTGCAAGTGTTGTTCTTCTTATTGGACTAACACTTATTTCAGTTATTCTTATGTTTAATACTGCGATCACGCACGTGGTCATGGTAAACCAAGGTATGATCCGCGCACTCGGTTGGGCAGGACGCACGGTTGTCGCAACATTCAAAGCCGTCTTTGTGAAGAGTGATTCTAAAATTGCCCTTGATCAAGAAGAAGAAACAGAAGTGGAAGAAGAAGTAGACAATAAACCGCACCGTCCTTTATTTGCCAAAAAACAAATCTCCGAAGAAGATGACGAGGAAGAAGAAACAGAAGAAGAACATAATAAAGATGACGAATCGCCAATGCCAATTCGTCATGACGCGCCTCGTGCGCCAGCAACCGCAAACCAAAAAGAAGAGGGTGGCGTTCCTGCGTGGCAGCAAAATGTAATTATTCGCGATCTTCCGCCAATTGGTATTTTGTCTGGCAAAAAAAGTAAGCCTACCAGTGGTGATATCGAAGCGAACAAAGCTATTATCCATGACACACTCCAAGAATTTGGCATCGATGTTGAAATGGAAGAAATCCGTGTGGGTCCAACCGTGACCCAATATGCAATGAAACCAAACCGAGGAGTAAAACTATCCCGCATCATGAGTTTGACCAATGATTTGGCACTTGCGCTTGCTGCCCATCCTATTCGTATTGAAGCGCCAATTCCAGGAAAGGCACTTGTCGGTATCGAAGTCCCAAATCAAAAAACTGCCATGGTCACTTTCCGTGAATTATTGGAAAGCAAAGAATTTCAAGAACGTCAGCACAATATGATGGTCGCGCTTGGTCGTGATGTGGGAGGAAAAGTATGGTTTGCCGATTTACCACGCATGCCACATCTATTGATTGCAGGCGCAACCGGATCAGGAAAAACAGTGTGTATGAATACCATCATCATGAGTTTGTTGTACCAAAATACTGCAGAAACATTGCGCATGATTATGGTTGATCCAAAACGCGTTGAATTAACAAACTATAATGGTATTCCACATTTATTAACGCCGGTTATTACCAATACCAGCAAAACAGTGAATGCATTGAAATGGATGATCAGTGAGATGGAACGACGTTTTGAAGTATTATCAAAAGTGGGAAGCCGCGATATTGCGTCATATAATAAAAAAAGACCGCATGATAAATTACCATACATTGTCTTTATTATTGATGAACTTGCTGACTTAATGGCAACCGCAGCAAACGATGTGGAAGCGGGTATTATCCGTATTGCCCAAATGGCGCGTGCCGTCGGTATTCATTTGATCGTTGCGACACAGCGCCCAAGCGTTGATGTTATTACCGGTCTGATGAAAGCAAATATTCCTGGCCGTATTGCCTTCTCTGTTGCCTCAGTCGTCGACTCACGAACTATTCTTGATTGTCCTGGCGCTGATAAATTATTAGGTCGCGGAGACATGCTATTATCAACTGCGGAATTGTCTAAGCCTGTTCGTATCCAAGGCGCGTATATCGGTGAAGATGAAATGGCGCGCGTTGTGGAACATCTCAAGGGTGACGAGGAACCAACATACGATGATTCTATTGTTGAAAAAACTGGCCAACAAAGTATCTTTGGCGGACCAGAAGATGATCAAGACCAATTATTCCACGAAGCAAAAGATGCCATTCTCGAATCTGGAAAAGCGAGCGCTTCTTATTTACAACGACGGTTGCGTGTTGGCTATGCACGAGCAGCTCGACTTCTCGATGAATTGGAACAAGCCGGCATTATTGGCCCTGGCGACGGTGCAAAACCACGTGATATCCTCGTGACGAAGGACGAAGCAAATGCTACAATGAATGCAGGGCAACATTTAAATGTATATAAAGATTCTATTCCTACGCCGCTGAAAAAAATTCAGGAAGAATGGCCTCACGGAGAAGATAGTGAAATCGGAGGATCTCAGGCGCCAGTAAAAAAAGAAAAAGTAACACATAACCCATTCTGGGATGCATTACCAGAGCCTGAGGATAATGAGGATGAAGAAGAAAAAGAGCAAGAAGAAAACGAAGAAGGTGTTCCGGAAGAATTTGACACAGACTATCGTGATATTGATGAAAACGCATTGCACAATGAAAAAAGCCCTCATCAAGAGATTGCAAAAGCTCCAGACCAAGATGAGGAAATAATCGAAGAAGAAAATATTGATGATGATGAAGAAGAAGATGAGGAAAAAGAAAAACCATCTACAAAAACAACGTTCTATTACTAAACACCAATACAAATAGACCAGATAAAAGAAATCCCTTGTTCTCTTTTGTGCTATACTCTGTACTTCGGTATTGACTCTATCATCTATCAAACCCTTTTTATGGGAGCTGAATTTACGGTAAAACAACTTTCTCAGGCAAGCCGTGTTTGTTTCCGTCTCAAAGAGGCGCGAGAACAGGCGGGTATTGCTATTGAAGATGTGGTAGAAAAAACAAAATTGCAGCGTCACTATATTGAAGCGCTTGAAAATTGTGAATTTGATTCGCTCCCTCACGGCGATACCTACCGCCGCCAATTCATTAAATCGTATTTAAAGGCAATTAAAGTTAATCCAAACTCCTTTATTTTTCAATATAATAGCGAAGAAGCAGGTGAGCCTATTGTGTCACATCCTACAACGGCCAAAAGGCAGCAGTTCCACAATTTACCTGCATATTTACGCATTGGATCGCTCATTGTCGGCGCACTGCTCATGATCGGATACTTAGGATGGCAAGTAAGACATATTGTAGAGCCACCCGATATGGTCCTTCACAACCCACCCAATGGTTTTGTCACAACCGATAGTACACTGATGGTACAAGGAGAAACAAACAAAGAGGTATCAATTAAAATTAATGGCAAAGACGTAACCAATAACGGCAGCGGGCAATTTGAAGAACGTCTCGATCTTTCCCCTGGCGTCAACACCATCACCATCGCAGCCAAAAGAAAATACGGTAAATCAAAAATCATCACCCGACACGTGGTCTTTAAAGAAGGACAAAAACTTACGAGCGAACATCTCATTGTTCCTACAAACCTGCCGTGATAATGAACATGCGAATTACGAAAAATACGAAATTACGAAATAAAATACCCCTCTTATCGGAGGGGTATTTTTAATCCTCGCATTTTCAATTTCGTACTTTCGTATTTTTCGTAGTTCGCATGTTTGAAGATTTGACACCCACCATAAAAAGACCTACTATATCATCACTCCTAAATGCCTGTTACACGATATTATCATTAACCTCCCTATTGAATATATGGCAAAAGCAACCGAAGAAATGAAGGGTAAACTAAAGGCAGCAGAAACTGCGATTGACCAGATTCGCCAGAAGTACGGTGCTGGTTCAATCATGAAGTTCAGTGACGCACACGCAATGGTAGTAGATACTGTACCAACAGGATCTCTTAGTCTTGATATTGCACTCGGAGTAAAAGGTGTGCCACGTGGCCGCGTTATTGAAATATTTGGACCGGAATCAAGTGGTAAAACCACACTCGCGCAGCATATTATCGCGGAAGTACAAAAACTTGGCGGACTTGCCGCATTTATCGATGCAGAACATGCCCTCGATCCGGATTATGCAAGAAAAATTGGTGTTGATGTAGACAATTTACTTATCTCTCAACCAGACACAGGTGAACAAGCACTCGAAATTCTCGAAACACTTGTTCGTTCCAATGCCGTCGATGTTGTCGTTATCGACTCCGTAGCTGCATTGGTACCAAAAGCTGAAATTGAAGGTGAAATGGGAGACTCTCATATGGGTCTTCAGGCACGACTAATGAGTCAGGCACTCCGCAAGTTGACTGGTATCGTAAGTAAAACAAATACCATCGTTGTGTTTATCAATCAAACACGTCAAAAAATTGGTATTGTGTTTGGAAACCCGGAAACAACGACGGGTGGTACCGCATTAAAATTTTATTCTTCTGTTCGTATCGAAGTTCGTCGTGCAGCGCAAATCAAACAAGGAGAAAAAATTATTGGCAACCGCGTCAAAGTAAAAGTAGTAAAAAACAAAGTTGCTGCACCATTCCGCACTACGGAATTTGATATTATGTACAATGAAGGCATCTCTATTCCAGGTGATGTGCTCGATACATCTGTATATTATAAAATTGTTCACAAATCTGGAAACAGCTACACTTTTGGTGAAGAAAAATTAGGTGTTGGAAGAGAAAAAGTAAAAGTATTTTTGAAAGAAAACCCAATACTCATGGCACAAATTCGTGAAAAGGTATGGGAAGCGATCGAACGCGGTGAAGCGCCGGATCAGGAAGCTGGCAAAGCAGGAAAAGATACTGAAACTGAAGATAACCTTCTCTCATAAATCTGGTATACTAAGAGGCAGTAATGCCTCTTTTCTTTTTTATCTATGAACTATATTTTTATTGCCCTCCTCTCGTTTGTTTTCTTTGGGGTTGGATGTCAAAAGACGCAACCAATGGAAAAAAATACCCCTCCCATTGCTGTGACTACCCCTTCTCAAAACAATATCGAGCCTCCTGTCATTGGTGGCACAGAACGAGATCCACTCGGTCCAGGTGAGCAATGCATTCTCAATGGCGATTGCGAACTAGGAAAAGAATGTATAGACAGTAAGTGTGTTTCTTACTAAATAAAAATCACGTCAATTAAAAAAATGTCTAATGCCAAACGTCTAATAAAAAAATATTTGACATTTGGCATTAGACATTTTTAATTCACAAGCATGTTTTTTATTTGCTATCAGTATCAAATTTACGATAATAAAATATCTTTAATGTCTCGGTACAGATAAAGTACGCAATCAAAAGGAAAACAATCAACTCCATATGCATGAAAGTTGGTGGAGTGAATTGAAAGAAGGTTGTGCCAAAAGGGAGAAATGGAATAGTAACGGCTACCACCGCTGCTGCACCAGTAAGTCCAAGCACAATACCGGATGGTTTTTTTGCTTTCCAAAATGGACGACGCGTACGAATAGAAAATAAAAATAATAATTCGGTCAAGACACTAGCCACAAACCAATTGGTTTGCAATGCAGCGGGACCAAAACCACGGAATGTCGCAAATACCAAAAAATCGAAAACAGTGCTCACTACACCAAGGAGAAGCGCAACCACGGCAATATCACGCAAATCATAATGACGCGGGCGCCGAAGTTCTTCCCGTTCTACGGTATCCGAAGCAATGGCAATCATCGGAAAATCGGACAAAAGATTGAGCAAAAGAATTTGCACGGGCAGCATGGGCAAATACGGAATAAGAAATGATGCCGTGACCACAGCAAAAAAATTACCAAAATTTGACCCGAGAGTTGCTTTCAAATATTTAACATTATTGGCAAATACCCGCCGACCTTCTTCCACACCATCAATTAACACTGATAAACTTTTTTGCAAAAGAATAATATCCGATGCTTCACGCGCGATATCGGTTGCATTACTTACCACAATTCCCACATTTGCGATTTTTAGTGCCGGTGCGTCATTTATACCTTCACCGAGAAAACCGACTTCATGTCGCTCTCGCAAGAGAGAAATAATTGCATATTTTTGTTCAGGAGATACGCGCGCAAAAACATGAACTGATTCCACGGCGTCATGTTGTTTTTCTGGTGGCAAGGCATCAAATTCAGCACCAGTCATCACCTGTTCATCATGGTCAATCACGCCGGCATGCATGGCCACTACCGCAGCAACCTCTTTACTATCTCCGGTCAAAATCTTTATTTGAATACGCAATGCTTTGGCTTTTTTAATGGCACCAAATGATGATTCTTTTAATGGATCAATAAATGACATGCAGCCGATAAATCGCAGTCCCTGTTCGCAATGTGCATGTTCCAATGTTGTTTTTTCTGTCGAAGCAGCAGCAATGGCAATAGTACGATTCCCCTTCTTCCCCTGATCAGCCACAAATGCCAAAATACTGTCTTTTTGTTTTTTCTGCATGCGCGCACAACAAGACAATACTTCTTCTGTTGCCCCGCGCACAATGATCATATTTCCTGTATGACCCTCTACCAATACCGCGTTCCGGCGACGCACAGGATCAAAGGGAAGTTCTGCAATTTTTGTATATGTCTGCAATTCTTTTTGTTCTTTTTCTGCAAGGCCATGAAAAATAGCATCATCAAATGGATCGACGCTATTTCCTTTTGTCGGAGCCACGCTCGCGAGACACGCATACACAAGCACTTTCTCCTCATCATCAGCAAACATATGATCCCGCTTCAATTTATTTTCTGTCAGTGTTCCGGTTTTATCCGTACACAAAATATCAATACTGCCCAAGTCTTCAATTGCTGATAACCGTTTCACCACCACATGCTGCGCAGCCAATTTTTTGGCTCCTTGGGAAAAGGTAAAGGTCATAACGAGTGGTAGCCCTTCTGGAATAACACTCACCGCAAGTGCAATAGAAAAAATAATAAAATCAATCGCCCCCGTTTCTTCACCCGGAATGAGCAGCCGAAGAAGAATGATAAGAAAAAAAGTAACAACGACAAGCCGAAGAATAAAGCCGCTGATTTTGGCAATTCCTTTTTCAAAGGTGCTTTCACGTTTTGTTTCAGACGCCAATGTTGAAATAGAACCAATGGCTGTATGTGCTCCGGTCGCAAATACCACCCCAGTTCCCTCTCCACTAACTATAGTAGTGCCAGTAAATAGTACATTGGTTGCTTGATACAATGCATCGGCTTTTATGGCATGTGCCTGTTTCATGACTGCCAATGATTCTCCGGTAAGCACGGACTCATTACATAGAAGCGCACTGGTATTCGTGAGCCGCATATCCCCTGGCACAATATCCCCCGGTCTCACAATAACGATATCTCCCGGAACTAAATCTTCTCGAGGAATTTGCACTTCTTGGCCATTACGAATCACGCGACAAGCAGGAACAAGATAGGATTCCAAAAGCCGTGTGGTATGTTCTGAACGATATTCCTGAATAAACCCAAGTCCCGTATTAATACAAATGAATAATATAATAAGTGCGGCATCAATTTGTTCTCCAAAAAAAAGCGATAATGCGGCAGCAAAAACCAAAAGATAAATAAAGGGTGACCGTAATTGACGAAGTAAAATATGCCACCAGGTTGCATGCGTGGATGCCATCATGTTTTTCCCCTCTCGAAGCCGACAAATTACTTCCTCTTCAGAAAGTCCTTTTGTTGATGTATTCAACTGAGTATATATTTCCTTATCAGAAATTCTGGCTGCCTCTTGCCACGTATGCATATAGGGTGAAAATAAAAAAACATTTCTACTGCCCCAGTATATCAAATAATGATAAACTCTGGCGATAAGAAATGTTTTAAAAGAATGCGATAAATTAATTATACATCGTCACTAACTCAACACCAGTATAATAATATTTGATAAGATATTCCCAATCAACGCCTTCTTTGTCTGCCCGCTGTGCAGCATCTCTCGCACTCATACCGACACCATGACCGCGCATAGGTTGCCCGACATCATAATTTGCCTGTACCGGCTGAAGCCATGGCTTTTCACTGCGTCCACCCCATACGGTATTCCAGGATTTTGTTTTCCCATTGCTATTGGCAAAATATGGCGTTACCACGATAGTATTATTATAGGCAACCATTTTCCCTCGCGTATCCCGTGCTGCCTCAGCCACTTTTGGCATAAGCATTTCGCTATTATATCCAAGATATAACTGATCATAGGTGCTCGCCAATACATCAAAGAACGGATACTTTCCAATACTTACATATCCATAGGTTCTTGCCGCTGTCAGTAATGCTTTAATATATTCATACGGCGCAAGATTTGATGTTTCTGCAATGCCTGCGACATAATCTTCCATGAAGAGATCATTCACCGCATACATGAGTTTATCCGTCTTTCCTTGGCGATATTCAAAGGCGCCACGATACGCATTAAAATTAGGATTTCCTTTCCATGCGACGCGTTTTTCATAATTTAATAATTCAAATGGCGCATGAGGATCATTCACTGGCTCGAAACGAAAATACTCCGCTGTTTGAAATTCTTCTGTGCCAACCATGAGAACATACATGCCATTTTCTAATCGCGCAACAGCCATTTGCCCTTTCGGAATAATCACCACTTCAACACCGTTCGCCAAGACGCGATAATCATCAAATTGTGATTGAAATTGCACATAGTCCATAGACAACTGCATACCAACACGCAGGCGAGATTCTCCCGCAAGTCGTGGCGCTTCTGTCGGAACTATTGTTTCAGCAGGTACAGACGGTGCAGTCATTGCGGCCCCTTCGGTCACATTCACACTTACTTCTGATACTGCACCAGAAACAGCCACACCATTCGCCTGAAGATTAAATCGTGCGACATATATACCAGCAACCGAAGGCGCACGGAAGGTGATTTCTTCTCGAATTGTTCCTTCAGCTGGTACGGCTTGTGCTTTCTTCACGGCAATCGTCGGACTTGGCCATAATTCATGCGCGAATGTCAGCTGTTGAGACACCGAAGCTAACCCACTCGGTATATTCACGCCAAGGGCATATTCATTCCATGCTGTTTTTCCCGTATTCTGAAACAATGCCGTAAATGTCACCGGCTCCCCACCCTTCACCGCCACCTCTTTCACGGTCTGCCCAATTAATTTCGCCTTGTACTCATTATTTATTCCAACCGATTCTGAAGTATTTTCTTTATTGGAAATTGGTAATTGAAAATTGGAAATTTTCTTGGGAACTACTTTTATCGTCACATAAAAATATCCACCTTTCACCCAGCTATAATTTTCAGCAGATAAATAAAACTTTTCTGTATATGTTCCCACTTTTTCCGGTGCAGTAATATCAAGAGACAACGTTCCGGTCTGCCCAGGCTTCACTATGCCTGAAATTTTTCCGGTTTGTTTGGCACTTATCCATGAA
>CAYGHM010000022.1:15405-17826 GCA_964349825.1 uncultured Gammaproteobacteria bacterium | reverse complement strand
CAAGGCTTCTGTGTGGACCACGACGAAGCTGCGGCACAGTGCCGCTTTATCGACAGTTCCTTCGAAGCCTGTGGCGATTCGTTCTTTCAGGGTAGATCCCATCGAGTCGAGCGTTTCGGTGACGTCACGCACCGTTCTTTTGGGATTGAACACTGCAGACGCGGTGATGACAGCGGCCGCGAAGGGGATTTCGACGGCGGCATCCATGGTTTCGCCGATCTGCCTCTTGGTAAAACCTGCCGTGCGGATGGTGCTGGCCACGAACTCTTCCGTGCGGTCGAATTTGTTGGTCACTCCGTCAACTGCTCTTTCGTAGAGGTAGGCGATTCGAGGTATGAACATGACTGTATCCTTGCGTGTTTGCCGTAGTTGGCGAAACGAGTCTATCACGCTTCAGTCCGCTTGTCAATAATAAAAAACCACCCCGACATCACATCGGGGTGGTTTTTTATGTAATTGTTAAAATGTTGTGAAAACAAACCTATTCTTCATCATCCAAATCTTTTTCTGGCACGTCAGTGGTTTGTTTCTTAATGAGCTGTTTGAGAGAGGTAAGAACAGGCTTTGGAATATCTTTCCACATGCCAGGCAGTAAAAATGGCATAAGCTTTACATTCATGATACGAATGCGCTGAAGCGATTTTACATCGTTTCCGAGAATTTCACACATGCGACGAATTTGTCGATTTTTTCCTTCAGTCAAAATAATAGAAAATGATTTATTATTTATTTTGGTAACTGTACAGGATTTGGTTGTATATCCGCCGATATTCACACCACTCGACATTTTTTTAATAAAATCATCAGTGAACGTTTTGCGGACTTCTACGATATATTCTTTCTCATGGCCGTATTGCGCGCGTAAAATTTTGTTTACGATATCGCCATCATTGGTCAAAAAAATCAGTCCAGTGGATTCTTTATCAAGTCGTCCAATAGGGAATATGCGGAGGGGATGGTTTACCGCGTCAACGATATTGTTTCGGACGGCTTTATCGGAAGTACATGTCACACCAAATGGTTTGTTGTACATGATGTATACTTTCCGGGAAACGCCGACCACTTTTTGTCCGGCAATTTTTACTATTGCTTTTTCTTCCACCTGGTCACCTAATTTTGCATGTTTTCCATTGATAAATACTTTTCCAGCCTCAATCAACCGGTCGGCTTCACGACGGGAACAATAACCATGTTCTGTGAGGTATTTATTTATGCGCATAGAGAGTAGATGGGTTTGATTGTAAAGGTTAAAAGCCAAAAAGTCAAGAAATTAGCGAAAATACTTGCTTTTTTTGAAGATTTAGATAGAATAGAACACAGATTACCAGGATCCCAGAGGATTAAAATCCTGGTATATCCTGTATTTTAATCTTGGTAATCTGTGTTCTATTATTGATATATGCAGCAATACGATCCAAAAATTATTGAACCTAAGTGGCAAAAATATTGGGACGAAGTAAAACCGTACCATGTTGAGCAAGACGAAACCAAAGAGAAATTTTTTGGTCTGATTGAGTTTCCTTACCCATCTGGGGCGGGGCTGCATGTGGGGCATCCAAGGCCATTTACTGCCATGGACGTGATTACACGTAAAAAACGCATGGAAGGATTAAACGTCTTATTCCCGATTGGTTTTGATGCATTTGGATTGCCAACAGAAAATTATGCCATTAAAACGGGTCGTGCACCGGCAGATGTGACGGCAGAAAATATTGCGAATTTTACCCGACAATTAAAAATGCTTGGCTATGGATTTGATTGGGATCGCGCAGTAGATACGACAGATCCAAAATATTATAAATGGACACAGTGGATTTTCTTACAATTATTCAAACACGGCCTTGCGTATAAAAAGAACATGCCAATTAATTGGTGTATTAATTGTAAAATTGGTTTGGCAAATGAAGAAGTGGTAGACGGACGATGTGAGCGCTGTGGTGGTCCAGTAGAAAAGCGCGATAAAGAACAATGGATGCTTGCTATTACCAAATATGCTGATTCATTGCTTGAAGGATTAAAAGACGTTGACTATATTCCACAAGCGAGAACACAGCAGGAAAACTGGATTGGCAAAAGCGAAGGAGCAGAAGTTATTTTTACGTTGCGTGTTCCAGGTCAAGGAGAAAAACACTCTGTTACCGTGTTTACCACACGACCGGACACTCTTTTTGGTGCGACATTTTTGGCAATCTCAGCAGAGCTCGCAAAAAAATGGATGGATATGGGCTGGGCTGCAAGTGATGAAATAACATCTTATATTGAAAAAACAATTGCAGAGCGTGTCGGTACCCGAGAAGAAGAACCGGAAAAAACCGGTATTGACGCTGGAATTACTGCGATTAATCCAGCAACAGGAAAAGATATTCCTGTTTGGATTACTAATTATGTATTGGGTGATGTTGGTACTGGCGCGATTATGGC
>CAYGHM010000022.1:0-15305 GCA_964349825.1 uncultured Gammaproteobacteria bacterium | reverse complement strand
ATGGTTGGAAGAAAAAAATATTGGTAAACGCCAAGTAAATTTTAAACTACGCGATTGGGTGTTTTCACGACAGCGGTATTGGGGTGAACCAATTCCATTGGTATTTTGTGAACATTGTGAGAAAGATGGGAAGCGAGAAAGTAAGGGCGAAGAGATGAATCCAGGTTGGATACCATTATCCGAAACAGAATTACCATTAACGTTGCCAATGGTTGAAAAATACGAACCAACGGATACAGGAGAATCACCGCTTGCCACTATGACTGATTGGGTACGCGTGAAGTGCCCACGTTGTGGCGGAGATGCGCGCCGTGAAACTGATACTATGCCGAATTGGGCGGGGTCAAGTTGGTATTTCTTGCGGTATTGCGATCCAAATAATGATGCAGATTTTTTTGCAGAAACAGACTTTCGATTTAAACCTGAAATTGATGTAACACCAAAAGATCTTGCATACATTGACGCATTTAAAAAAATGTATTCTGATTTAAATAAAAAAGATGTCCGTATTTTTGCGGCAAATAGGTTTTTGCTTAACGGTCTAAACGGTCGTTTGTGGTTGCCATTGAAAACTATTTCTGTCATGTTTTGGAAAAAAGATGAGCCAACGATATTTGATTACTTAAAAACAAGTGGCTATGTATTGGAAAAAGAAGATAAAGGCGGACATGTATTCACGAATGGTGATATTAAAGTAGAGATTATTCCTGTTATTGAAGAAGGTGGGCGAATATTTTCATATACACCACAAGGAAATACTGCGGACATGTCATATAATGATTTTCCGTTGATGGAAGGAGCTCATTTGCATGGATTTTGGTATAGAACTGTATCGCCAGAATATAATTTGAAGCATTATAAATTTGTCCAAGAACATGAAACGCCAGATCGTATAGGTCTTGGGGATGATGAGAAAATTGAGTTTTTGGAAAAATATACAAAATGTCTTAATCCAGCGCTTCGATATTGGACACCAGTCGATTGGTATAACGGCGGTATGGAACACACCGTATTGCACTTATTGTACTCACGTTTTTGGAATCAATTTTTATTTGATATCGGCGTTGTTCCAACAAAAGAACCATATAAAAAGCGTACTAGTCATGGCATGATCCTTGCTAAAGGCGGAGAGAAGATGAGTAAGAGTAAGGGAAATGTGGTCAATCCGGATGATATGGTGGAACAGTTTGGTGCGGATGCGCTTCGTGCCTATATTATGTTTATGGGACCATTTGACCAAGCAGTGGAGTGGGATGTAAACGGTTTGGTGGGTGTACGCAGATTTTTGGACCGCGTGTGGTCGTTGCAAGCAAAATTAGGAAATGCATCATCAGAAGCAACAGATAAAATATTGCATCAGACCGTGAAAAAAGTGACAGAAGATATTGATGCGATGCGATTCAATACGGCTATCGCAAAAATGATGGAACTCGTAAACGCATTTCATAAAGAAGAATCTTTGAGTAAAGATCAGCTTGGTATATTGGTCAGATTATTGGCACCGTTTGCACCGCATATGACAGAAGATCTCTGGCAGGATGTATTGGGAAATAAGGGTAGTGTTGGACGTGCTACGTGGCCAGGATATGATGAAGGCAAGTTGGTGAATGATACATGTATGCTTGCGGTACAGGTGAATGGAAAAGTGCGTGGAGATATTGAGGTGGCGGCGGATATCAGCGACGAAGATGCAAAAACCCAAGCAATGGCACATCATAATGTACAGAAGTGGTTGGAAGGGAAAGAACCAAAGAAGGTTATTTATGTGAAAGGGAAGCTTGTTTCTATTGTTGTGTAAATACAGGAACACAGATTACCAGGATTTAAAATACTGGATTAACCAGGATTAATACAATTTATATGGAGGGGAAGTATTCTTTGATTACCGAAAAAATTATCGGTGCGTTTTATGTCGTTTACAATGCATTAGGATGTGGTTTTTTAGAAAAAGTCTATGAAAATGCGCTTTGTATTGAATTAAAGAATAGGGGTATTTGTTTTACACAACAACACCCTATTAAGGTTTATTATTTGAACCAAGAGGTCGGTATTTATTGTGCCGATCTTTTTGTTGAAGAAACTATTATTGTTGAGCTTAAGGCTGCAGAAAATTTATGTGCAGCTCACGAAGCGCAATTGCTAAATTATTTACGAGCAACTGAAATTGAGTGTGGTCTTTTATTAAACTTTGGAAAAACCCCACAAATAAAAAGAAAGCTGTGGAATAAAGAAAAAGGTCCAGAAAATCCAGTATTTTAAATCCTGGTAATCTGTGTTCTGAATTTAAAATCTATGCTAGGAGGGAAAATCATTCAATCAAAAAGCAAACGTTTTTTGTGCTACTGTTTTAGTTTTTTGATTGGCATTTCTATTGTTTCATTGTCTGAAATAAAAATTCCATTCATCTATCTCTATTCGTCATTTTTTCTATTTATTGTTTTATTATTTCTCGTAAAAAATAAAACAGCCGGCTTTATTATTTTATGCGTACTGTGTATCGATTTCGGTATTGCTCGGCATATTATTGCAATCCCTGAAACAGAGGTCATGTCTGGCATAAAACAATTTACCGCCATAATTTTATCGGAGCCAGATGTTCGTATTGAACAAGTCAATTATATTGTGAAGACAAAAGAGTACGGAAATGTTTATTTTAAATATGATCTGTATCCTCGGTATGTGTATGGTGATGAATTGTCTGTTTCCTGTAAGTTGCAAAAACCGGAACCGCAAGATGATTTTCGCTACGATATGTATCTCGCTCGCTACGGTGTTTTTTATACGTGTAATCAGCCGAGCATAAAAAAGATCGGAGAAGGGAAGGGGAATATTGCGTTTGAATATGTATTATCATTTAAATCAATTCTCGCGGATCATGTAAATACATTGTGGCATGAGCCGCATGCCAGTTTTATGGCCGGTTTATTATACGGGTATCGTGGCGGGCTCGGGAGTTTGCAGGAATTATTTAGTATTACCGGTGTAACACATATCGTCGCGATTTCCGGGTATAATATTTCACTTATTGCGACTATATTAAGTAAGTTGTTTATATCACTGTATATTCCTCGTAAACGTGCGTTTTTTTGTATTGTGATTGGTATTGCATTGTTTGTGATATTTACCGGTATGAGCGCATCTGTGGTGCGAGCGGGGGTAATGGGTTGCCTCGTATTGCTGGCAAAACAATTGGGAAGAGCGTCGCGGGTGGCAAATGTGATGGTTTTGACTGCTGTACTGATGGTATTACAAAATCCATTTATTTTATTGTGGGACGCGGGATTTCAATTATCATTTTTATCAACATTGGGATTGGTATATGTGTCGCCGATTATTGAAAAATGGTTGATAAAAATGCCTGAATGGTTTGGGATGAAAGAAACTATGATCGCAACACTTTCCGCGACCATTGCGACGTTGCCGTTAATTTTGTCCCAATTTGGAAGATTGTCAATTGTATCGCTTCCGGTGAATATGTTGATTTTGTGGATTATTCCTTGGATGATGATGGTTGGATTTGCTGCGGTAGTGCTGAGCTTTATCTACCTGCCGGTGGCAAATATCATTGCTGGTATTGGCTGGGTGGGGTTAAGTTATATTATTGTTGTGGTAAAATGGTTTGCAGGAGTGAGTTTTGCGGCGGTTGATGTGAAAGTTGCGTGGTATGTGATGGTAGGGATGTATGCGGCAATGATCTACTTACTGGCCCGGGTTAATAGACAGCGGATTTAGCAGATCAGACGGATTGGGACGGATAAATAAAAAAATACCGGTTGACGGTATTGATAGATCAGAAATAGCAACCAGGGGAGGAGCGCGGTTCGTGCAGCCATGACAGCTGTTTGTACCGCGCTCCTCCCTGGGGGCGCTTGAGGTGTTGCGTTGACAGGCACGCCCTTGGTTTGGTGGTTAAGCCTGCCTTGCACCAGACGAAGCCTTCAGCCTCGCGGTACATTTCACCTGCACAACAGCTCCGACATAGCCGGGGCTGCTACGAAAGCTTTCCTTGATTACGATCGACTGGGGGTCGATTCGAAGCTGGGTAGCCGTCGTCGCAGGTGGAAGTTTCGCGTACACCTCTTCACGCCTCTGGTTGTGGGTCACCTGTCGCCATTCACTCCGAATTGCCGGTTTGTGAGCCGGTGCTGTAACCAGTACAGCAAAGGGAAGGGCGACGATAAGTGCCATGAGGACTCTTGTGAGCCACCGCATGGGTACCTCCTCCAAAGGATTTGCCTACTCTATAGGAAAGTGGACAATAAATCAAGAGTGGGTGGGGATAGACTAAGTTTTCAATTTTTAATTTAGAATTTTCAATTTAATATATGGGGGAGAGAAAAAAACTATTGATTTTCATATTATTTATTTCTGTTGTGGCTGTGGTGAGTATTTTAATTGGGTATAAGGTAAAGGAAGAAGTAAACATGTTTATTAAAAAAGAACCAATTCCTTTATTGGGTAGTGTATCAAAAGACGATGTAATGAAAGTACATTTTTTAGACATTGGTCAAGGGGATGCGACGTTGATTGATTTTCCGAATGGCGAACAAATGATGATAGATTGTGCAAAAGATAGTGGGGTTTTGGAAGCGTTGGGACGTGTTATGCCATTTTACGATCGCACGATTGAATATATGATTATCACCAATCCAGACCGCGATCATTATGCGGGGTGCATTGATGTGCTTCGTCGTTTTGATGTGAAACATATTATGTATAGTGGATTTGAGAAAAAAGATACGATGTGGAAATCATTTTTAACAGTCGGAGGAGAGGAGAAAAAAACAGGGGCTGAAATGACAATAGTAACATCTACCAAGATGTGGTCTGTCGGAGAAGTGCAGATAGAATTTTTGTATCCTGACCATGATATCGTTCTTGATCCGAGTGTGCCGAGCAGTACAGAAAAGTTTTCAGTAAATAATACATCGATTGTGACAAAAATTTCTTATGGCTCACAAGACATTATTTTTCCAGGAGATGCAGAAGCAACTGAAGAGAGATATTTAGTTCAGAAATATGGGAATACATTAGACGTTGAGGTGGTGAAATTGGCCCATCATTGTAGTCAATCATCTTCTATTACAGAATTCTTGGCGGCCACTACTCCGGCAGAGGTAGTCTGTTCTTCTGGGGCGGGAAATTCCTATGGACATCCGCATCAACGTGTTCTTCGCCGGGCCGAGCGAATCGGTGCACATATATGGCGAACCGACCTGAATGGTGATATACTAATGACAATAACAAAGGATGCGATTGAGAGCCTACCTGTCCGTTCGCAGTAGGGAATTGTCTTTATATATGCAAGGAAAACAATATATTTTAGTTGGGGCGGCTTTTTTCAGCATGTTGTTTTTTGTTTTGCCGGCCGAAGCGGCATTTCAATTTTTGGTAAGTCAACATATATCTCTTTCTAATCCCCAGGCATTTGCTGGAGACAAAGTAAAAGTGTATACCGTAGTCGTGAATAATAATTTTGAGTTCATGACTGCTGATGTGGAATTTTTGAATAACGGTGTGGTCATTGGAAAAACTTCTGTAGCCAATTTAGGTTTTGAACAGGCAAAACAAGTATGGGTTGAGTATGCATTGCCTGCTGGTGATCTTTCTTTGAGTGTTCGTTTTTCCAATGTTATTGTGGTAAATGATGGAAAAACACAAGAATTGTCAGTCAGTCAAATTAATACAACAAATGCCGCGACAAAATTGACTATTGATCTTGATACGGATAAGGATAAAATGGGAAATATTGAGGATACGGATGACGATAATGATACGTTGCTCGATACGAAAGAAAAAGAATTGGGCACGAATCCATTATTAACTGATACGGACAATGATACTTTGAAAGATCCAGATGAAGTAAAAAAAGGAACCAATCCAAATAGCGCTGATACTGACGGTGACGGAAAAAATGATTCGATTGATATATTTCCGACAAATAAGCAAGAGTGGAGTGATGCAGATCAAGATGGCATTGGTGATAATGCCGATCCTGATGATGATAATGATGAATTATCTGATGTAGACGAGAAAATAATGAAAAGTGATCCGTTGAAGAAAGATACTGATGGTGATGGTGTCTTGGATGGAGATGAGAAAAAAGCGGGGAGTGATCCAACCAAAAAAGATACTGACGGAGATGGTATTGATGATAAGGCAGAGATTGCTGCAAAAACAAATCCTGCCGTAGCCGACACTGACGACGATGGGTTAACTGATAAACAGGAAAAAGATAAAGGAACAAATCCTCTTAAAAAAGATACGGATGACGATGGAATCGATGATGGCGAAGAAATAAAAAAGGGAACTGATCCAATAAAAAAAGATACAGATGGAGATGGGGTGAATGACCGGGAGGACTTATTCCCGCTTGATCCAAAGGAATCACGAGACACCGATATTGATGGAATTGGAAATAATACTGATTCTGATGACGATAATGACGGATTATCTGATACGGATGAAGAAATTTACCATACGAATCCTGGTGTCAAAGATACGGACAATGATGGTATTGATGATAATACTGAAATTTCACAACATACTGATCCAGTAAATGCAGATTCAGATAAAGATGGACAAGAAGACGGGAAAGATAAATCGCCACTTGCTCCAGAATATAAAACATCGGTCCGTTATTACGGAATAGCCGCGATCATTTCGTTTTTTGTTGCCATTATTTTTTATGGATTATATACGACAAGACGTCAGAAATAATTTCTCTTTGTTTGGCATTATCATTGGTGCATTTTTTCTTATCTTTTGTTTTCCGTTGTCCGCGAGAGGTTTTGAAGGTGATGTGGATGAAGATGGATTGAGTGATGATATGGAAATGGTCTGGCATACTGATCTGAATAATTCAGACACAGATGGGGATGGGTTCCCTGATGGGGTTGAAATAAAAAATGGTTTTTCTCCTCATGCAGGACAAAAAATGCGCGTCTATTCTTTTGATTTTGATAAAGACGGCCTCAGTGATTGGCATGAGTTTTGGTTTAAAAGTAATATTGGTGTCATAGACAGCGATGGGGATGGAAAAACTGATTTGGACGAAGTCATGCACGGACAAAGTCCGGTGGAAGAAGAAAAACAATTTACTCGAAAAATTGTAGTTAATCGCAGTACTCAACATATGCAGTATTTGGTTGACGGCATAGATATCAAGACATTTCCTGTATCGACTGGAAATCCCAAAACAGAAACGCCAGAAGGTGTATTTGAGATACTAGACAAGAAAGAAAAGAAAGATTATATTGGTCCGGGGTATCACATGAAAGATGTGATGTGGAATATGCTGTTTAAAAAAGGCGGATTTTATCTTCACTCCGCTTATTGGCATAATGATTTTGGTAAACGCACGCATTCTCATGGGTGTATTAATATGACTATCCCTGATGCAAAATTTTTGTATCCATATATTGATGTAGGTGTATCAGTGGAAGTAGTAGGAAAGACGCCTGGCCGGTTTAAAGTTGGGACTTAAGAACAGAACATAGATGACACAGATTGAACAGATTTTAACGGATTTGATCTGCGGTAATCCGTTAGATCTGTGTCATCTGTGTTCTGTATTTCTCTATGGAAAATAAAAAAGAAATACAAAAAAAACTTATCACCTGGTATGGAAAGCATAAACGCGACCTGCCTTGGCGGCATACGCGCAATCCATATCATATTCTCGTGAGTGAAGTGATGCTCCAACAAACCCAAGTCGATCGGGTTATTTTTAAATATAAGGAGTTTTTAAAAAGGTTTCCTACAACAAAGAAATTAGCTGCCGCATCCACCGCGGATGTGATCCGTGTATGGCAAGGATTGGGGTATAATCGTCGGGCATTATTTTTACAAAAAACAGCAAAAGCGGTGGAGGAAAAGTATAAAGGAAAATTTCCACAAACAATTGACGAACTAAAACAATTGCCGGGTATTGGTGATTATACCGCTCGGGCTGTTTTATCTTTTTCATTTGAATTGCCGTTTCCAATGATGGATACAAATCATCGTCGTTTTTACCAGCGTGTATTTTTTGGATTAGATCAGAAAAGTGATAAAGAATTATTGATTGCAGCGGAACAAGTTATGCCAAAACAGCCGTATGATTGGAATCAGGGATTGATGGATTTTGGATCAATTATATGTCTTACATCACGGCCGAAATGCGAAGTATGTCCACTGCAGAAATATTGCAAAGCATATCCTGATATTTTGAAAGAGGAAAATCAGATAAAAAAGAAAAAAGCTAAACATTCAATTCCCTTTAAGCAAACAGACCGGTATGTGCGCGGAAGAATTGTTGATTTGTTGAGAGGAGTGCATGGGGTGAGAAGTGAGCAGGTGTACCGGTTATTTGCAGAAGAGTATGGATATGATAGAGTGGGGGACATTATTGCTGGGTTGGTTAAAGACCAATTGATTATTGAAAAAAGAGGAAAAATATATTTGCCGTAATAGGCAAGTATGCAAATAGGCAAATATTCAAATAATATGCTATGAGAGAAGAATTTAAACAGATTGCAAAAGAACTTGAAGAGAAGGATGTCTGGTTTCGAGATGTGTTGTCGAAAAAAACAACCATAGATACATCGCTTGAAACATGGTCGGTCACCCGGGATGTTGCTGAAAAATTGTATAGTTTGGTATTGGAACATAAACCACAGCATATTGTTGAAGTCGGTATGTCACAGGGGTATTCGACAATCTGGCTCGCTGAGGCAGCTCAGACTTATGGAGGAAAAGTGACAACAATAGAAATTGAAGAAAGTAAAATAGAAGCAGCAAGGCATTATTTTGACCAGCTTGGATTTCACGAGACGATTTCAATTTTTCCTGGAAATGCGTGTGATGTGCTGAAAGAATGGAAACAGCCGGTAGATTTTCTTTTTCTTGATGCAGTGAAACGGGAGTATGTCACGTGCCTCTCCCTGCTCGATCCCTTTATCCCTGTCGGCGGGATAGTGATAGCGGATGATGTCATTGAATGGCGTCGCAAATTGGATGAATTTTTTGCCTATATTCAGGAAGGTAATCGCTATACGGGAGAAACCATTTCCCTTGGTCATGGGCTCTTTATTGGGCAGAAGAAGGCCTCTTGATTTTTTCCTTCATTTTTTGTATACTTATCCCTAATAAACTATTCTTAGTATGTATATTCTTTTCCGTTGGATGCTCAACGCCCTGGCACTTTTCTTTACGGCATCAGTAATTCCAGGACTTCATTTGACTGGATTTTACGCAGCCTTGATTACAGTTTTGGTATTAGGTTTAGTCAATGCATTTATTCGGCCTTTGCTTGTACTTCTTACCTTGCCGATAAATATTTTGACGCTAGGGTTATTTACTTTGGTGATTAATGGATTATTATTCTGGCTGGTAAGTACGTTGGTGAAAGGGTTTACCGTTGAAAATTTCACTGCCGCATTTCTCGGTGCTCTGGTGTTTAGTATTATCAGTTGGATTATCAGTCAATTATTAAAGGGCTAATCGCCCTTTTTATTTTATATACAGTATGGCGCGTTCAAGAATTATTCTCTCAGTGGGCGGATCTATTATTATTCCAAAAACTGGATTCGATATTCCTTTTTTGAAAGCATTTCGCAATACTATTTTGAAAGAAATTAAAAAAGGTCATCAGTTTATAATTGTGATTGGTGGGGGAAGTACCTGCCGTCAGTATCAGGCAGCGGCACGCGCGGTAGATCCAAAACTGACATTGCTTGATCTTGATATGATTGGTATTCATACTACGTATTACAACGCGCAGTTTGTGCGATATTTATTTAAAGATATTGCACACGGAGAAATCATGACGAATCCGACCAAAAAAATTAAAACGAATAAGCCTTTAATCATTGGGTGTGGCTGGAAACCAGGGTGTTCCACAGATAAAGATGCTGTATTGGCAGCCAAAACATATCGTGCGAAAGAGGTCATTAACTTATCAAATATCGACTATGTATTTGATAAAGATCCGAACGAACATAAAGATGCTCAGGTGATTCACGATATGACATGGAAAAAATTCCGAGATGAAGTAGTCGGTCATGAGTGGAAACCTGGGATGAGTGCACCGTTTGATCCGATAGCGAGTAAGCAGGCAGAACAGTTAAAATTATCGGTGTCTATCCTTCGGGGGACGAATTTAAAGGAAGTGTCGAAGGCAATTAATGGGAAGAAGTTTGAAGGAACAATCATTCACGCATAGAAAAAATACCCCGAATGCCGGGGTATTTTTTCTAAATAAAACAAATTACTGTCATTGCGAGGAATGAGTCTCCGAGTGACGCGGCCCTACCTGCCTGTGCCGGCAGGTAGCCCGTGAACAGTGCATCTACCACGGGATTGCCGCGCCTCGATGATTACATCAAGGCTCGCAATGACAGAGGTTTAGGTATTTTGATTTTCAATTATGTGCAACTGTATTATTTCCCCCTTTGACTGAATGGGTATTACCCTATATAGTAGATGCACCGATTATTCCGGTTATATATTATGAGTGAATCAAAATTTTACGCGTACTCAACATCGCAGGAAGCCTGGAAGGCTATGTATGATGCGATAGTGGAAGCAAAAAAATCTATTTTTTGGGAATTATATATTATTGTTGACGATGAAGTCGGCCGGCCTTTTTTTGATGAATTAGAAAAGAAATCTCGTGGAGGGGTGGAGGTGAAATTAATTATTGATGCACTGGGAAGTAGTTTTTCTATTCCAAAATCCCGTCTTACCTCATTGCGGGAGGCAGGAATTGATGTGCGTTTTTTTTCTGAACGAACACATAGGTATCGTGGATGGTGGAAATCAATGATTAGTCGTACGCACAGAAAAATTTTAATCATTGATGAACGAATCGGATTTATTGGTGGGGTGAATATTGATAAGCGCATGGAAAACTGGCTTGACATGCATGCAAAAATTGAAGGGAAAGCTATTCGTTCGCTAGTTCGAGGTTTTGCAAAAATGTATATTATTTGTGGAGGAGACAAAAAAAATATTAGTCGATTGTTGCGGTACCCTTTGCATGTGCCAGATGAGTCATATGAATTTATTTATGATGATGCGGATGATGATAAATCGCTGGTACGGCGGATTTATGTCGATGCCTTTAAAAAAGCGAAAGATCGTATTATTCTTTTTACACCATATTATTTTCCAGACAAAGCATTTCTCTACGCATTATGGCAGGCACGGCGTCGTGGTGTTCGTATTGATTTATTGATTCCATTTCGTAGTGATCTTCGTATTGCTACCTATGCCGCGTATGCGTGGTTTTCGTTTATGAAAATAATTGGGGTAAAGATTCACTTTGCTTCCCGTATGATGCATGGAAAAGGGATATTGGTGGACAATGATTGGGCGATGATTGGAAGCAGTAATATTGAACACACAAGTTTTTTTGATAATTATGAGGCGAATGTAAAAATTAAAGATAAAAAGGCGGTAGAAAAAGTGCGTCATTTATTGGAAAACTGGCTGCTTGAGTCGCATGTATTTGATTATCAACGATGGAAGCGTCGAGGATGGTGGCAGCGTTCAAAAGAGTGGGTTGCGCTGAAACTATATATTACTTGGCACAAAAAAGGCCGAGACATTAAGTTCGGCCATATTATTGAAGAAATTAAACGTAGACGTATTCTCAAGGGCGTAATCTCTACGGAAGATGATTCACAGTAATTGTTCTCGTTGATTTTTCTTCATGATGTAAGGCGATATGAATCGTCTTTTTTTCTTTTAATAGCGAAGAAACTTTTTCCGGCCATTCGATAATGCTAATCGTATTTGGTTCACCAAGATAATCCATGGCCCCAATATCAATGAGCGATTGTTCATTATCAAGCCGATAGGTATCGATATGAATAAGTTCGGTTATATTACGATCATTTTTTGGTACAGGATATACTTGCATGAGGGTGAAAGTGGGACTCACAATATCCTCTTTGATACCAAAAGCTTCAGCCAACCCTTTGGCAAATGTTGTTTTTCCTGCCCCAAGGTCTCCTTCAAGAAGCACAATATCACCACCTTGTAATTTGGCGGCAATGCTTTTTGCTAATGCGATTGTTTCTTTTGTTGAGAAGGTCTGGTAATTCATACACCATTAATAGGGAAGCGGAAATTTTGAACACAATTCTTTTACTTCAGCTCTGATTGATAATAGCGTTTGTTCATTATCAGCATGCATAATGGCGCGATCCATCATGTCTGCAATGAGGTGCATTTCTTTTTCCTTCATGCCACGTGTGGTAATGGCGGGTGTTCCGAGACGAATACCTGATGGGTCAAACGGAGAACGAGTGTCATCCGGAATCATATTTTTATTGAGTGTAATTCCAGCGATATCAAGCGTATGTTCTGCTTGTTTTCCTGTGGTACCTTTTGATGTGACATCAATGAGTAGTAAATGATTGTCTGTGCCGCCAAACATAAGTCGATATCCGCGGTCAGAAAATTCTTGTTCAAATATTTTTGCATTTGCTTTAATTTGTCGTGCGTATTCTTTGAATTCCGGTTGGAGTGCTTCTTGAAACGCAATTGCTTTGGCTGCAATATTATTTTCATGTGGACCGCCTTGAAAACCAGGGAATACGGATTTATCTACTTTTTGGGCAAATTCTTTTTTGCACATAATCATACCGCCGCGTGGGCCGCGCAAAGTTTTATGTGTTGTCGTTGTGACAATATCAAAAAGGGGAACAGGATTATTCATTTGTCCTCCGGCAATAAGACCAGCAATATGGGCAATGTCCGCCATAGTAATTGCCCCTACTTCGTCCGCAATTGCTTTGATGGCCGCATATTCGATTTCTCGTGAATACGCACTGTAACCTACCAAAATGACCTTTGGTTTGTGCTCCAATGCCATGGCGCGCAAATTATCTAGGTCAATACGCCCTTCGGCATTTGTTTTATAGCGGATAAAGTTAAAAATCTTGGCAATACTGGTAACAGGATGTCCGTGGGTTAAATGTCCGCCATGGGATAAGTCCATACCAAGAATAGTGTCTCCTGGTTCCATAATGGCAAAATAAGCCGCGATATTTGCCGGCGCACCAGAAAGGGGTTGAACATTGACATGCTCAGCGCCGAATAATTGTTTTGCGCGGTCAATGGCAAGTTGTTCGATACCATCAATATACTGACATCCGCCGTAATAACGTTTTGTTGGATATCCTTCGGCGTATTTATTGGTCAGTGTTGATCCAAGCGCTTCGAGTACTGCGCGAGAGACAAAATTTTCCGATGGAATAAGTTCGAGTCCTTCTTGTTGACGTTTGGTTTCTTCCTGAATAAGGGAATAAATATCTGGATCTTGTTGTTGGAGGTTCATAATGGTAAATCATTAAAGCACAAGAGTGTGAAAGCAAAAAAATAAAAGAGGCGTCATCCCGAGGAGTCTGCGACGAGGCCTGCCTGCCGGTCCGACGTAAAGTACGGACTCCGTATCGCAAGCATCGGAGCAAGGCAGGGATCCCGTCTTGATTAAGATTACTTAAACTCCAAAGATTCAAAAATCATATTTATTTTTGTTCCTGGATATATTCCTGGATAATGATTTTTACATTTGGGGCTATATCTTCAGGGAGCTGATATATATCAAGCCATTCACAGGCAATAATATCCTGACCAAGGTTTGGTTCACCAAGCGGCAAGGCAAGATAGTGTAATAAAATAACTAATTTTTCCGGATCCTCGGGGCGTTGAATAAGTAACGTGCGTAATGGACGGAGAATATCTATATCAATACCAATTTCTTCTTTTGCTTCTCGTCTACAAGCCTCTTCTAATGGTTCATCAAAACGTTCTACTTTTCCACCAGGAAAAAACCAAGGGCTTGGCCCGGTTTCTTTGTGTTCTTTTACCAAAAGAACTTTTCCATCTTTTATGATAACAGGGCCGGAAACAAGAATGGTTTTGGGAGGGAGGAACATAGGATCCTTTTAAGTTTTCTGCTCGTATGTTACCATCCTAAAGTAGAACTGGCAACAGCCGATATGGACAATAAACAAGGACAATTCAGTCCACTCGCAGACCGTATGCGCCCTCGTAATTTTGATGAATTCGTGGGCCAGGTTGATATTGTGGGAAAAGGACGGCCACTTCGCCAATTAGTCGATCAAGATCGGCTTATGTCTTTTATCTTTTGGGGACCGCCGGGAACAGGAAAAACCACACTCGCGTATATTATTGCTAATCAGACCAATTCTCATTTTGTCGCGCTATCTGGTGTTGAAAGTGGAAAGGCTGATTTACAAAAAGTGGTGAAAGAAGCCAAAATATTATTAGAAGAAAAAAAGCAAAAAACGATTGTCTTTATTGATGAAATCCATCGATGGAATAAAGCACAACAAGATGCGCTTTTGCCTTATGTTGAAAAGGGAATTGTTACATTAATTGGAGCAACGACGGAAAATCCTTCTTTTTCTGTTATTGGCGCGTTATTATCACGATCGCAAGTATATATTTTGCATTTTCTAGAAAAGGAAGATATTACCGCCCTCATTCAAAGGGCCTTAACCGATGAAGAACGGGGATTAGGTGGATTAAAATTAAATATAGACGGTGAGACTGTCGATATTTTAGCCGAGCTTGCAGGAGGAGATGCGCGGCGTGCGTTAAATGGACTTGATATAGCAGTGAGCGCAAAAGTAAAAAAGAATAAAACTCAGGTTATTATTACCAAAGATGATATAAAGAGTGCATTACAGAAAACGCATCTTGTTTTTGATAAACAAGGAGAAGAATTTTATAATGCCATTTCTGCTTTACATAAATCCATGCGAGGAAGCGATCCTGACGCAGCGCTTTATTGGCTTGCACGCATGCTTGAAGGTGGGGCTGATCCGATGTATCTCGCGCGCCGTATTGTTCGGTTTGCGAGTGAAGATGTGGGTATGGCAAATAGCGAAGCCCTGATACAGTCTGTGGCTGCGATGCAAGCGTGTCAGATGATCGGTATGCCAGAATGTTCGGTGCATCTTGCACAAGCAGTGGTATATTGTGCGAAATCTAAAAAATCAAATCTTTTGTATACTGCCTATGGTGAAGCGGCAGCCGATGCACGAGCGACATCTCACCTCGGTGTTCCATTTCATTTACGCAATGCACCGACAAAGTTTATGAAAAATATTGGATATGGAAAAGGGTATAAGTACAATCCGGATTTTGATAAGCCTGTAGAACAGGAGTATATGCCGGAAGAGTTGAAAGGAAAAAAATATCTATAAAACATACAGAACATGCGAAATATGCGAATGACGAATCCTCGCAGACTCGGTACGAATAGCGAATAATTAAAAGACGTTCTC
>CAYGHM010000021.1:9037-17896 GCA_964349825.1 uncultured Gammaproteobacteria bacterium | reverse complement strand
AGATAACATATAAAATAAATACGTCCGAATCTACGGATAATATTTCCGAATCTACAAATCTTTCCTAACCCCTGCCTTGATCCGATGCTTGCGATACGGAGTCCGTACTTACGTTGGACCGGCAGGCAGGTACCAATTCTACGAACCTTCAAATAATTCGTAGATTGGTAGAATCTGTAGATTGGGGCAAATTCGTAGATTCGGAAGTATTAAACATTAAAATTGCTGTACTAAACTATACATCGGCATAATCACCGCCACGGCAATTCCCGCCACCGCAAGACCCAAAAGGACAATAATAACTGGTTCAATAATAATGGTAAAATTTTTCATCGTATGATCAACTTCTGTACTAAAAAATTCTGCCAGCTCTTGTAATAACTGTTCCACTTCTCCTGTTCGCTCGCCGACTAATACCATTTCTGTGACCATGGGTGGAAATAAAAATGGATATCGATGAAGCACATCGGATAAAGGTTGTCCTTGTTTCATATCTTCGCTTGCTCTCGTCAATGCTTCACTATACAACATATTACCACACGTATCCGCGGTAATCTTGGTTGCATCGATAATCGGAATAGTACTTTTTAATAAAGAAGAAAGCGTCAAGGAAAATCGTGCCAAATTTATTTGTTTAATAACTGGCCCAAAAATTGGCAGATGTAACATAAAGGAATGCGTGTAGCGTTTATAATTCTCCGATCGTTTCATGGTAGAAATATGAAGCGCAATAAGTCCCACGGTACCAATAATAATAAGCGCTAAATAAAATGGATTACCCATTACATGACTCACGGCGATCAATACGCGTGTTGGTAATGGCAATTCTGAATCAAATTCTTCAAACAATACCACTAATTTCGGCAATACCATGGTTGCCATTAAAATACCTACAACTACCATGGCGGAAATAATAACCGTCGGATACATCATGGCACTACGAATATTAGATGCCATTTGATATGATCGTTTCATTTGAAATACCATCTGCGACAAGGACTCTTCCAATTTTCCCGCTAATTCACCAGCCGCGATCATTTGTACATACATACTGGAAAATACTTTTGGATGTTTTCCGAGCGCGGTACTCAACTCAGTTCCCGCTTCTACATCTTTGGTCACCTGCTGCACCACTGCTTTTAAATTTTTATTCGTTAATTCTTTTCCCAAAATACGCAATGCTTCCATCACGGACAAACCTGCGCCAATCATAACGCGCAAATGATCCAAAAAGAAAATCTTCTGCGTGATTGGCACACGAACCATGCCAAAAAATGGCGTCACTTTTAGTTCGACCTCAACATTCGGATCAGTTGGCGACTTTTTCTTAAACAATTCCATAATACAAACAATTTTCAGTTCTCAATTTTCAATTTCCAATATTCGAAATGTTTTCATTGAAAACTGGAAATTGAAAATTGAAAATTTTTATTCTCGTGTCGCTCTCAACACTTCTTCTAATGTCGTAACCCCTTGTTTTGCTTTTACCACGCCATCCTCCAACATGGTCACCATTCCATTCTTTATTGCCACTTCTTTTAATTTATCAGCATCCGCGCCAGAACTTACAGCAGCAGAAAATTCTTTGCCCACTGGTAATACTTCATAAATACCAACACGTCCTTTATACCCGGAATTACCACACCGTCGACATCCTGCCCCACGATAAAACGTCATGGTTGATGCGTCTTGTTCATTTTTTTCAAGCGCTACTCCCTGATTTTGTAATAAAGGAATAATATTTTTAATATCAATAAACTTACCAAGATCATCCAAAACTTGTTTTTCAATAGTGTATGGTTGTTTACAATACTGACACACGCGACGAACCAGGCGCTGTGCGATAATAATATTTACTGTGAAAGCAATCAAAAATGCGGGAACATTCATATCGGTCAAACGAGGAATCGTCGTTGGGGCATCATTCGTATGCAAAGTTGATAATACTTGATGTCCAGTCATTGCGGCATGAATAGCAATTTCTGCGGTTTCCTGGTCTCGGATTTCTCCGACCATAATAATATCTGGGTCCTGACGCAAAAATGCACGAAGTCCTGACGCAAAACTAAATCCAACACGCGTATTTACCTGACTTTGATTGATTCCACCAACATGATATTCAATCGGATCTTCAATCGTACAAATATTTACTCCCGGTTCGTTCACAATACCAAGCATAGAATACAATGTCGTCGTTTTTCCAGACCCTGTTGGTCCAGTAACCAAAATCATCCCATGTGGTTTTTCTAATGCCTCTTCCACGTCTGCCCGTGCTTTTGGCAAAAAGCCCAATTGATCAAGCGTCAAAGGTTTTTGTCCTTCGCGTAAAATACGCAAGACAATTTTTTCACCACCAAATACTGGCATGATCGATACACGGAAAGAAAACGCTTCTTCATCGAGCATAATCTTAAACCGACCGTCCTGCGGCACCATATGTTCATCGATTTTTACATTCGATAAAATTTTCAATCGTGCCAATAATCCATCCTGTATTTTCTTCGGCAAAACCATGACTTCACGCAATACACCATCAACACGATAGCGCACAACAACACCTTTTTCATTTGGTTCAATGTGAATATCGCTTGCGCCTTCATAAATCGCGTGCTCCAACACACTGTCCATAATTTTAATCACCGGCAATTCTTCCGCGCCCTTTGCAATATCAGTTGCATCGATTTTTTTCTTTTTCTTATTCTCTAAAAATTTAATGTCCTGCTCAAGATCAGCATGATATCGTCGTAATGCTTCTTTTATTTCTGTAGGAGATGTAATCGATACTTTTGGTTCTAATCCTGTTTTACGGCGAATAAACTCAATCGTCTGAATATCCAGAGGATCAACCATGGCAAGTTGAATTTCTTTTTCTGTTTTTGCAATTGCCACCACCTGATGTGTATGTGCCAAAGGCGCAGGAATTAATTCCAACACACCAATATTAATTTCTTTTCCATTCAAAGAAATATATGGCACACCCAATTGTTCTGCCGCTTTTTGATACAAAACATCTTCTTTCACAATATCTTTGGCAACCAAAAATTCTTCCAACCGTTTTCCTGCTTTTCGTGCCTGCTCATCATACTGTTTGAGCTGGTCATCCGAAATAGCAAACTGTGTTGGAAGAAGTGTTTGTAGTAATGCGACAGGCAGCATAAAAAAGAAGAGATTTCTATGCACACAGTATACCAAAAAAAACAGATCTATGTAACTTACATTATTATTTGATTTAATTACACCAACAATACAACAAAAAAATCCCCACAAAGAGGATCTTTTATTAATTGATTTTTCATTAATGTCCACTCATTACAAAATATTTTTAATGAATGGACATTGGGATAGATTTCTCTACCCCGCCGCCTCCTTTTTATTGCACCTCACTATCTACTGTTTACTGATGATCAAAGCGATGAGTTTCACCGTCATAGACACCGACCAGAGAGACATCACGGCAATGAGAATCTTCGATTGCCTCTGTGCTCGCGCCGCGAAAAACACCAACTTCCTTGGAAGACACACCGCCAATTCATGGCCTTCTTCGGCTTCGAAAGCCTTCAATTCCTGTTGCTCAGCTTCCGATTTCCTAAAATTCCAGAACATAGTTGCCACCAAGGCAATGGAAATGACTAAATCACATCCAAAAAGAACATTTTGCAACCACATTGATCACCCCATCATCCCGACTAATCGGGTTTATAGACGTCTGTACACCTTTCTCCCTTGAGCCTTGATTCCTCACAAATGAGCTCATGTCGCCGCGCACCGTACTTGCGGTGACAAAACCGCTGCTGGGCAGGAAATTCCATGGCACATACCGTCAGGTACCGTTGCAGCACCTCTTTTTGAACTCGAATTTCCTCCAACCTCTCCTGAGTCGTTGCCGCACAGGCGGCAAGGAAAACCAATGGCAGTATTTTCATGGTGCATCCTCCTCGCCCATTTTTTAGGCAGTGGAAAGTCAAACTAACTAATCAATCGAAAAGTACCTCTTTTTTCTCACTTTTCGAGTGAATAGAACTATCCTTTTTACCATGTTTCCATTATTTTGTCAATAGGGCTAGAGAAAGTTTAACCCACTAAAATAAGATATAAAACTGGAAATTATATTGTACGACGTATTTTATTTGCTTAGATAATGCATTAGTCTTAATATATGTAAAATATAATAGACCTATTTTTTGTTAAATTAGTTAGTAAGGTGATGTTTAAATGACTGATAAAAAATAACTGACTGTCACAAAAAATGATCACCTTACTAATTTTAAATGACATAAAATTTTTTTCAAAAACAACTTTGCACACCAACAACAGCCAACCCAAAAATGGAACAAACCAGATCTCATAAAAGTAGCCTCCCCAACGCAGTGGCGGCGCGATTCATCACGCCTCTTCCACACATCTCCAGCACCATTTCTTCCCCACTGTTCCACGTGGAACACCCCCTCCCAACCATATTCAAAACCATATTGTGTATAAAATAATACCAATTTTGTATACACTATAGTATACATTTTATAGTAATCCACCCTTCCTTAACAATTATATCCACAGCTTATACATTCAGTGTATAACTATACAAATTGTCCACAACCAGAATTTTGAGCTCAATTTGTTCCACGTGAAACGAGTTAATTTAAACTGAAATCGTTTTTCGCCAAATTCACAGTAGCACTGAATCTATAATTTTAATAAAAGTGTATTAATTTAGCATAATTACGAACAATTTCTTTGTTTCACGTGAAACAAAGAGGCGTTCTCCCTCTTTAGCAGATATATTTGCAAGAGCAAAAAGAAGTATGTTATACACATATATACCTATCTATACACAAGGTTATCCACTGAAATAGGGGAATTAAGGCAAATATAGTGGACAATAGCCTGATTTAGGCCAGTGTCCACTATTTGTCCTGGTTCTAATCTACTGAGCTCTTTGTTTCACGTGAAACAAAAAACCACTCCATTGGGGTGGTTATTAGAAGTTTAGTAATATTGCGAGGAACAGTGCGTTGAAGCACCCTCACGTGCCGTACCTCCCGACTCCGTCGGGGGAAGGTCTCCCGGAGGGAGAGGAACGCGCTTAAGTAGGGATATTTGAATTGAAGGTTTTAAATTGGAAATTTCAAATTGAAAATTGAAGATTTCCCTCTAGTGACCCCACCGGGAATTGCACCTGGATTTAGACGTTAGGAGTGTCTTGTTCTATCTATTTGAACTATGGGGTCTTTGGGATTAGTATTTAGTATAAAGTATAAAGTATTAAGAAGGGGAGAAAAAAAGTATACTTTGTATTTTACGACATTAATTTTTATCTAAATTAAGTACAAATAATTTAACTAAATACATTAACTTTATACTAGCCCATTAATACTTGTATTTCTAGGCGTCGCACAATATTATATTACCTTTCACTTAGGTGCTCGTATTCTAGCACAAAACCGATCTTTTTTCAAGCCCACCAGGGGACAGCTGACGAAGAAGAGAATGGATGATATACTACAGCGCACACAATATACGAACTACAAAAAATATAAAAGTACAAAATAAAATGCAGAACACAGATGACACAGATTAAACAGATTTTTACAGATTTGGATTTTCTCTGTTTCGTACTTTCGTATTTTTCGTACGTGCCCGCCATAGCTTCTTAGCGAAGGAGGGATTCATATGTTTATTAACACTACACTACTTTATGGAAACTATTCTCCTCATCTTCATCACCATCGGCTTTCTTGTTGCACTTGGTGTTTTGTTTGCTATGTATACAAAACTACAGAAGCTGCAAGAAAAAAATCCTGATGATGAAAAATTATTTACTTCATTGCAACAACAATTATTTGAAATGAATCGTATCATGGATCAGAAAATGTCTGAAACAAATAAAAACATGATGCAATCACAACAATATATTCACACAACATTACAAGATCAATTTGGAAAAAATACACAAATGATCCAAGGTATTACAGGACAAAGTTCACAAATGATTGCAGCAATTACAGAAAAATTAACTGGTCTTGAAAAAACAAATCAACAAGTGATTGGATTTTCTGAACAATTAAATAATTTACAAAAAATTCTTACCCATCAAAAACAACGTGGAAGTCTTGGTGAAGCAGGATTACAATTAGTACTAGAAAATATTTTGCCGCCGACTGCATTTCAGTTACAATATCAATTTAAAGATGGTGATACCGTAGACGCTGCAATATTTACCAAAGATGGTATTATTCCTGTTGATGCAAAATTTTCTCTTGATAATTATCAACGATTAATCCATGAAGATAATGAAGTGGAAAAAAACGCGCTTGAAAAAGAATTTAAAAATGATTTAAAAAAACGCATTGATGAAACAAGTAAATATATTAAACCAAAAGAAGGAACACTTGAATTTGCCTTCATGTTTATTCCATCGGAAGCGATTTATTATGATTTATTAGTAAATGAAGTTGGTGCGGTAAAAGTAAATACACGAAGTTTAATTGAATACGCATTTAAAGAAAGAAAAGTAATTATTGTATCACCAACAACATTTGCTGCGTATTTACAAACCGTGTTGCAGGGATTGCGCGCATTAAATATTGAAGAAAGCGCAAAGAGTATTCGCAAAAATGTTGAATCATTACAAAAACATATTATTGCGTACGATGAATATATGAAAAAGTTGGGCATGAGTATGGGAACCACAGTAAATCATTTTAATACCGCGTACAAAGAATTAGGAAAGATTGATAAAGATATTGTACGCATCACAGAAGGGGACGCGGGTGTAGACATATTGCAGATTGAAAAGCCGGTGATGAGTAATGAAGAATAACAAAATAAAAAACACGAAATATAGACAAAGACGCAAACTCAAATAAGCAAATAGGCAAATGAAATTCTTTTTTGAATATTTGCCTATTTGAATATTTGTGTACATCTGTTTATTTTTCGTGTTTTTTTAATCTTCCAATACATTCCTTCAAAGAAATTCATTGGGGGATTGCCTGTGCTTGTACTCACAGGCGGCCTATCAAAGCATGGTCTCGCGAATGGCGGCGAGACACGATGTTCGAGAGGGAATTCACGGACTATTTCACCAGGTTGTCAGGAACTCCAGTATGAGGGCCACACCGAAGCCCGTGCCCATGTCATCCTGCTGGTGGTGCAGACCGAGAGGGAACCACCCGAAGGCGGAGCCCGAGATGTCGAGGTGGACGTATGCCACACCCGGATTCACGAACTCCTCGAGGAACAGCGCGGCCGTACCCGCACCGGCGTAGGGCATACCGGTGAAGTTGCAGATGTCCGCGCCACCCTTGCTCTTCAAAAGTGGCATGAGCCTGCGGTCGAGCGGCATCGCATGCACATACTCACCGGTCGACTTCGCGGCATTTTCGAAATGCTTCACGAGATCGAGACCCCGTGCGGCGGTATTGGCGTAGAGTGCCGCGATGGGACCGAGTGCGACCATCTGTGCACCGGTCAGGGTCGCGAGGTCAACGATGACCTTGGCGCCCTTGTTCTGAGCGTAGGTGAGAGCGTCGGCCAGAATGAGCCTGCCTTCTGCGTCGGTGTTGCCGATCTCAACCGTCTTGCCGGACATGGAGGTGTAGACGTCGCCGCACTTGTAGGCGTTTGCGCCTGTCATATTGTCCGTGACCGGCATGACGCAGTGTACCACGATGCCATCGGGATTGAGGCCCGCGAGCGCTTCCATGATGCCAAGGCATGCCGCCGCGCCAGCCATGTCGATGCGCATGTGGCGCATGTTCCCGGCCACCTTGATGTCCAGGCCGCCGGAATCGAAGCACACCCCTTTGCCGAGAACCCAGATCTCGGGGAAAGTCTTGTTGGGGCTGGGTTCCGGTCGATAGGTCAGGTGGATGAGAGCGGGCTGATGATCTTCATGGTCCCCGCTGCCCTTGTTGACCGCCAAGATGAGATTGGCGTTCATCTCTTCCAGTTGCTTCCGATCATGGATCTGACAATTCACACGACCCGAAGGGATGTTGCGTGCCACACCGCACATAAAACTCGGGGTGACCTCGTTAGCACCACAGCTAACAAGGTCACGCACCGTGGAGATCGCGTGTGCGATCTTGGTCGCCCTGTCAATGAGACGCTGCTGTGCAGCTTCGTCGTATCCGACGTAAGCCTCTGGAATCGCCGCCGTGAGTGTGTATTCATGGGGCGGCGGCTGCTTGGTCTTACGAGTGAACTCGTAGTCACCGAGCAGAAATCCCATGTACACATCGTACAGGGAGGAGATATTCCCCTCGGTCACGAGCATGGCGGCGTCCACGATCTTCAGCCTCTTCGCAGTTTTGGCCACCAAGGCGGCGGCCGACTGCGTGGCTTCGACCGTGAAGGGATTGGCAGGATCAACGGGTTTGCCGAGACCGACGAAGACGTAGCGAACCGAGCGGTCAGCCGACCACTCAGTGTGGAGATCGTTCTTGGCACCGGTGAAGCCGGACTTGGCGAGGGTGTTGGGCATGAGCCAGAGCCACGTCGGCAGCGTTCCACCTTCGTAGATCGGCACAATGATCGCGTCCGTGGTCAGATTGCGATGGTTGGCAGTAGCTTCAGGAGAAACCGGACGAATCGTGAGCGACATGATGAGCCTCTACAATGCTGCCCCATACAGCGAAGTGGAAGTGGGGAAGGAGTATTTAATTATTTCAATACTATTTGCCCAATTCCACCGAGCTCGACTATAAAGAACGTGACACAATTAAAACAGTACTCAGCAAAAAAGTCAACGGCTAAACGCGAATAAAGAATGAAGAATAAAGGGTAAGAAAGATGATTCATTCTACATTCTCTATTCTGATCTTGACACTTTATATCAATTCCACTATACTAAGCCCCATT
>CAYGHM010000021.1:0-8937 GCA_964349825.1 uncultured Gammaproteobacteria bacterium | reverse complement strand
ATTCTCTATTCTGATCTTGACACTTTATATCAATTCCACTATACTAAGCCCCATTAGTTCCCCGTTTGAATTCATACACGCTCACGTATATATTCACTCGTATCAATATTTATGCCAAATTTAAAAAACGCTAAGAAGGCACTCCGCCAAGCAAGAAAACACGCAGCACAAAACCTCGTTATGCGTAACGCCTATAAGAAAGCCGTAAAGGTGGTTGAAAAAGGTGTTGCTGCAGGACAAAGCATGCAAGAAGAATTGAAACTTGCACAAAAGAAAATTGCAAAAGCAGCTAAAAAAGGTGTCCTCGACAAAAACACCGCAGCTCGCAAGATCCGCAATATCATGAAAAAAGTAAAACCTTCTACCAAGAAATAAATAAAAAAACTCTCCGATAGTATCGGAGAGTTTTTTTATTCTAAAACAATGTGTTTATACAAAGAGTAGTCCGACAAAACTTGCTGCAATAATCACGAGGACTGAAATAAAAAATCTCACAGCGAACTTACGGCTTCCCTGCAAATGTGAATATAATGACTTACTCAATAAGTTGGTCGCATTCACAAGGATAAAAGTAAGTAAGGCAAACTGGAAGGTAATTGTTTTTCCTGCCATATCGGCTAAGTTGATAACAATAGCATCTATTCCTGCAAACGACGCGATGATCGAACTGATAAGAAAACCGGACTGTCCGAATAAAATCAAACTTATCTTTGTCACCAGTTTCACACAAATTAATAATACCGCAAACTTAACCGCAGGCATCAAAGAAAAAATCTTCTTTTCTTTTTGTTCCAATGTGTTCTGCTTTTGCGCTTTTTCTTTCTGCTTCAAGAAAATTAAACTTATTATTGTTGCGACAGCGATTATGATACAGATGGTTGGTGCAATAGCGACCAACCATTGAGGATTCAATGGACCGACCAATATAAAAATTTGGAAAAAGCTAGCAACATTTGCCAAAAGCGCGGCACCAACAAGATATCCTACCACCGCAGTCTTTTTACTTTTTTGCGCAAGTGATTGTGTCGTTGATGTGGAAGAAATAAAACCGGCAATAAAACTAGTAAGAGTAAAACCACTTTTGCTCCCAACAATTTTTGCCAATATATAGCCAATGACATCAATACCTGTAACCAATACCACGATCATCCAAATCTTGCGAGGATTTAATAATTCCAATGTGGCAAACTGACCCATATTCACATGAAAGCTTTCAAGCATGGTTGCTAAAAAGGGGATGTGAGTAATGGTATAGCCTGTATTAGGTAAAAACGGCAATACCACCAATGCGATAATAGCGTAACTAATAAACGCCTCAAGCTCGTAACGCGAAACACCGCCGAGTAATTCCTTGGCCTTTGATTTAAAGGCTAACACCACCATAAGTGTCACAAATACTGCAAGCGTAAGGCGAAGTGGTAGGATAGCAGTCGTAGCCAAAAATCCAAGAATAAATGTATAAAAAACAGACAACTCCGTGGTCAGCCCATTTTTTTTACTAAAGAGAGAACCTAATACATAGTAAGAAACCAAGAGTGCAGAGAAGACAACACCAACCAAAATAAAAACAGGAAACGATGAAACATAAAAAATTCCGGCCAACCCACCAAGAAGTCCGACCAAAGAAAACGTACGAATTCCACCTGATGTATTTGTTTCATGGTCCTGCCAACTTTCTCGTTCAAGACCTATGGCAGCACCAAACAAAAGAGAAAGAAGTAATTGAGCGGGGAGGCTTTCTAGCATAAAAAAGTTGTAAGCGGATAAGCCACCAGCAGTAAGCAAATAAGCCACCAGCAGTAAGCAAAATCTAAATGCTTACTACTTGTTACTTACCGCCTATAGCTTGTTTGCTTATTTCCTGTATTTAAAAATAATTTCTATCCATCCAGTATAACAAAAACATACCCTTTCGGATATGTTATACAATCACGAACATACGAAACAGAAAACTTAGACGCGATGACACAGTTTTGCAATAAATATATCGAGCAATGTTTTTTGTGTACCACCACCAGTTTTTGTTTCAATATCCATCTTCAACAATTCTTCATACACCCAAGATAATTCACTCATAGAGTATTTATTAACCAGAGGAATTGATTTCTTAGCAACAAAAGGGTGAATACCCAGCTGTTTTGCGAGTACTGCATCATTGCGTTCATTCGTTCTTTCCATGACATCCTTCATTTCAAGCATAATACGAAATTGTCGGAGCATCATGGCAAAAATATATCCTGCGTCGTTTCCTTGTTTATATTGTTCTTCCAATAATTGATAAATTGTCTGCTGCCGTTTTTGGACAATGGCATCAATCAAAGAAAAAATATTATCATCGACAGATTTCTCTACCACTTGTTCCAAATCTTTCACCGTAATTTCTTCCCCTTTTGTAAAGGCAAGCATTTGATCAATAACCGTATGAAGTCGCCACATATCATTTCCCACGTGAGACACCAAAAAATGGATCGCATCATGTGACATGTGTCCGCCACGATCTTCCATTTCCGCCGCAATCCACGCTTCGAGCTTTTGCCCATCCAACAAATCAAATGCCTGGGCATATTTTTCTTTCTGCAGACGATCAAAAAACTCTTTAACTTCCTTACCCTTTACTGTATCAATACTTTCCCACAATAAAAGTACAGTGGACGTAGGAACCGTTAGTTCTTCAATTTTTTTCAGCAAATACGCACGCAAATCTGTCTGTTTCGATGCGAGCACGTTCTCGATCACCACCAAACGTTTTTCTGCCAAAAAAGGGAGAGCGCCAATCTCTTCCATAATTCTCGGGCCCTGGTCTTTGTTGGCATCAAAAATAGATACATTCATGCCTTGAGGATCTCGGTCTTTCTTAAACTTTTCAATCATTTTTCGCATGTATTCACGGCTGCGAAAAGTATCTTTGCCGTAGAGGAAGAGGATCATAATAGGTCATTACTGGAGTATATAGCCATTATTAACATTGTAACCCGTTCTCAAGAGGAGCGCAACCACTCAGCCCAAATACGATATGAAATAATTTTGCGCAATCATTTGATGATTTCACAAATAATGGCTATACTGTCGACACTATGAAAACAATAAAAACTGATATTCTCATTCTTGGCGGGGGCCTCGGTGGCTATGAAGCATACCGGTCACTCGTCAAACAATTTGCATTAAAAAAAATCAAAAAACAGATAACCCTCGTCGATAAAAACGATTATTTTTCCTTCATTCCACTTTTACATGAGGTGGCAGCCGGCTCGATCAGCCCAAACCATACACAAATTAATTTATATGAGCTGTTGCAGGGGACTCCACATACCTTTGTCCAAACATCGGTACAGTCCATTGACCCGGAAAAGAAAAAGGTGACCACGGAAAAAGGAATATTTACCTATGATTACTGTATTGTTGCACTTGGAAGCACGGTGAATTATTTTGGCATTCCCGGAGCAGAAGAATACTGTAAGCCGGTCAGGACATATGATCATGCAGTCGAATTGCAAAAAACGCTTCAGGAAACATTGCGAATATCTTATGAACGACCAGTTACGATCAATATTATCGGCGGAGGATACACCGGCATTGAAATCGCAGGACAAGTTCATGAAGTAGTAGACGTACACAAACACAAAAACAGAAAAATTCATCCAATCCAGGTAAACATTATTGAGGGAGCCGGTACTATTCTTGGATTACTGCCTGAAAAAGTGCAAAAAACGATTACACGCGTGCTCAAAAAAAGCGGCGTAGTTATTTATACAGGGAAAAAAGTTGCCCGAGTTAATCCTGACTCGATTGTTCTGGAAGATGGAAGTATAATTCCCAATTCTCTGGCAATATGGTCCGGCGGAGTAAAAAATGTCGCTGATGGATTGTTGCCGGCAACCTATACAGAAAAAGGAAGAATTCCAACCACTCCTCAACTTACTCACCCAAATGATTCGTCATTATACGCGATTGGTGATATTTCTCTTGCTAAAAATACCATGGGACAGCCAATTCCACAGCTTGGCGAAGCTGCCCATAGAGAAGGGGAATATGTCGCAGTACATCTTGCCACACGGCTCACCTCCAAAAAACCATTCAATACGCCGTTCAATTTTACTTCCAAAGGAACACTTATCCCGGTAGGATCCCGATTTGGCGCAGCCGTGATTGGTCCCTTCATTTTCTTTGGTGCATTAGCTTGGTATTTACGACGTATTGTTTATCTCATGTTCATTCCTGGCCTAAAAAATAAACTTCACATTATTATTGACTGGACATTGCGAAGATACCGCTGATATGGTACAGTAAATTCATTAATTTTTAGTTCAGACTTCTATGAAGATGTGTTGCAACGAAGAATCCATGCGCAACTGGGGACTCCTTTTCTTGCGTATTGCGGTTGGTATTATTTTTATCTATCATGGATGGGGAAAATTAAACGGCATTGAACAAACCGCTGGTTTCTTTGATAAAACAGGTATTCCATTTGCAGGATTCATGGCTTGGGTCGTTGCTCTCGTTGAATTCCTTGGTGGTATTGCCGTGCTCCTTGGTGTCTTCACCCGCTTGGCAGCAAAACTTCTCGCTATCGTTATGATCGTTGCGCTTCTTACTGCGCATATGGGCGGCCCATGGAAATCAGCAGAATTGCCAATTGCGCTTCTCGGTGGCCTTCTTGCACTCTGGGGTGTAGGTGGAGGAAAATGGCAGATCTTAAAACAGGAATGTTTGTCTTGGTGCAAAACATGTCCAACTCCTGGAAAAAAATAATACAGAAATAATAAAAACCCTCCTGATATGGAGGGTTTTTTGATATACAATATTTAATTCCCGGGGAAATCATGCCCTGGCATGATTCTTCCCCCTATCCCATTTTTATTTCAACTCTCCCCACCGTTCTCCCGTATGTGCCTCAACAACAATCGGGACATTTAATTTCACTACGTCTTCCATAATCTTCTTTACCTCTGCTGCCACGGTTTCCTGCAGGCCGGGGCCTGCAGCTACCTCGAGCACCAATTCATCGTGTACCTGCATAATCATACGCACTTGATCGGCCCTATATTTTTTATTAATATGTTCCTGTACCGCAATCATGGCAATCTTCATCATATCGGCTGCCGTTCCTTGCACCGGCATGTTTATTGCCATTCTTTCAGCAGCATTTCGCAATTGGATATTTTTTGCCTGAATATCAGGAATATATCGACGACGTCCAAATAATGTTTCTACATATCCATCCACCTTGGCTTTTTCTACGATCTCATCGAGATAATTTTTTACTCCGGAAAATTCATTGAAGTAATTTTTAATAAATGTCCGAGCTTCAGCCTGTGAAATGCCGGTACGAGATGCCAAACCAAACGGTCCCATACCATACAAGACACCGAAGTTTACTTCTTTTGCCGTACGACGGATCTCTTTTGTCACATCCTTGAGTGGAATATCGTGAATAAGCGCTGCTGTTGCGGCATGGACATCCTCTCCACGCTTAAAAATATCCGTAAGCTTTGTATCCTTGGCCAATGCTGCGACAATACGAAGTTCAATTTGGGAATAATCGGCTGCGACAAGGACATTTCCTTTTTCTGCCACAAACGCATCACGAATTTTCTTCCCAAGCTCAGATCGGATCGGGATATTCTGCAAATTTGGATCTGAACTGGAAAGGCGACCGGTTGCTGCTACGGCCTGATTATAGGTTGTATGAATTCTTCCTGTTTTTTTATTAATTAAATTCGGCAAGACATCAATATACGTATTCCGCAATTTTTCTACTTCACGATATTCTTCTATCAGGGTAATAATCGGATGGTACAAACGTAATTTTTCCAATTCAGGAGCGGCGGTAGAATACCCGGTCTTTCCTTTTTTAATTCCCTGCGTCGGCAATTGCAAAATATCAAAAAGGATATCACGCAATTGCACCGATGACGCAATATTAAATTCTTTTCCCGCTTCTTTGTAAATATTTGTAGTTAGACTGGCAATCTCTTTGGCCGCTTCTTCCGACATAATGCCAAGCATCTTGGTATCTATCGCAACACCACACACTTCCATCTGTGATAGAACCGGAATTAATTTCATTTCAATATTTTCAAACAAATCTTTTTGATTATCGTCTTTCAAGCGTTTTGTATATTTTACCACCAGTTCTGGCAAGTATTGAAGCACTTTCAACACACGAGCAGGATCTTCGCCAAATAAATTTGCCTGATCAGTGCTCACGCTCTCTTCAATACCAAATTCTCTCAATACAATAGCAGGGAGGTCATGTGTCCGCGAACTGGAATTTAAAACATACGAAGCAATCATGCAGTCAAAAATTTCATTCTTAATGGTAATATCATGAAGAAGGAACAACTTGATAAGCGGCTTAAGATCATGCCCATGAAGTGCGATACCCGTTTGTTCAGCAATTGCCTTGAAAAATAAGACAATATCTTTTTCCAGCGATGGTACATCAATATAATACCCTTCATTACCAACGATAAGCGAGATACCTGACCATTCACCGTTCATAACAGAGTCGCCGATAATACTCTCTTTGCATGTATATATTTTTTCTTCAAGAATTTTCTTTTTCAATGCTTCCAACTCGGTCTTATTCTTAATAACCGTCACGGACAGTTTTGGACGAGCAATGCTTTTCTTTTTTTGTTCTGGCGCCGGTGCTGCTTTGTACCCTGGTAACCGTTTTAATAAAGAAAAAAATTCAAACTTTTTAATTTCGCTCGCAGCCACATCCCAATTGAGTCGGGCAATATCGCATGCGTCTAAATTAAATGCCAAATCTGGTACATCCACATGAATAGTTCCCAATTTCCGGCTCATGTACGCATTATCCTTTCCTTCCTGCAATTTTTTAATAACCGATGCAGAACATTCGGTATACAACGCAGACGATGTATCCTCAAGCAAGCGATACATATCATCAATGGTATTAAATTTTTCAATCAGCATCTGTGCTGTTTTATCTCCAATTCCTTTAACACCAGGAATATTATCCGAACTATCACCACGAAGTGCCTTAAATTCCACAATTAATTCCGGACCAAACCCAAATCGTTCAAATACTTTTGCTTCATTATATAATTCAACATCAGTAATTCCTTTTTTCAATAAATAGACCTCAGTGATATCATCATCAACCAATTGCAACATATCTCTATCACCAGTCACAATAATAGAAACTATCTCTGGAGAAGCACTCTTTGGGGTGACAACACCGTCCCCAGTGGCGGCGCGATTTATCGCGCCGTCTTTTTTTAAATAACTGGTTATCGTCCCCATCACATCATCCGCTTCAAATCCTTCCTTCACATAAATAGGAATCCCAAACGCCCTCACCATATCATGAACCAGCGGAATCTGATCATATAAATCCTGATCCGCTTTCACGCGAGTAGCTTTATATTCAGAATAAATCTCGTCACGGAATGTCGGCCCAGCCAAATCAAAACTTACCGCAAGATAATCTGGTTTAATATCACTTACTACTTTTAATAACATGGACGTAAATCCATATACAGCATTTACAATAGTACCATCTTTCGCAGTCAGTGGCGGAACCGCATGATAGGCGCGATGAATAATGGCATTACCGTCGATGATGACAAATTTTTTGGAGGCATCTTTCATAAAGTAAATACAAAGACGCAAATAGACAAATATACAAATAGGCAAATTAAAGAGTATTTATTTTGCATATTTGCCTATTTGCGTCTTTGCTTATTATTCATCAGCATTGTAGCATGCTCTATAAAATAAAAAAATCCCGGACTGAGCCGGGATTTTTTAAATTAAGTTGTATCAATCCTTGGGTGGGGGTAGAGACTCACACATAGCGAATCTACCCCCACCCACAGATGTCGTCCTTCACGGTCATGAACTACAGCGTCGTCAACGAGCTCGTCGTCGCCCGACACTGGATTTCGTAGAGGTAGGCCGTGCCCCGGTCGAGGACGTACTTCCTCCTGGAATGCAGCCGCACCACGCTTTCACCTGCCGAAGCCGGGGAAGCGGGATTGCACCAGGAGAAGAGCCGTCCGAATACTTGTCGAATGAGCGACATTGGAACCTCTGGAGCAAAAGCCGATATACACGGCGAGTTTCAAAGTAGTGACCATCGTTCGCTATTTCTAGTATCATCCTGTTAGGGAGTACTGTCAAGAGGATTTCTTGTGAACAAAAATTATCTGTCATTGCGAGCCTCGATGTAATCATTGGGACGTGGCAATCCCGAGATGAATGCACTGTTCACGGGCTGCCTGCCGGCACAGGTAGGTAGGGCCACGTCACTCGAGGACTCCTTCCTCGCAATGACAAATAACAAAAAACACCCTATGACGGGTGCTTAGATGAGGTACGAGTGGGAATCGAACCCACGAATAGAGGTTTTGCAGACCTCCGCCTTACCACTTGGCCATCGTACCATGTTGAAAGTCAGGCATAGGATAACACGAGGTCATAAAAATTTCAAGATGGAAAGAAAACTCGTGTTCATTTTTTTATTTTCCTAAAATATTGTATAATCTATCCATATAATTAACTTTTTTATGAAACACGAGCCGCCTGTCATCCCGTTTTTGTTTTTTGTCGCAGTCATTATTACTCTTTCGAGTATATCGGTATATGCTGGACTTAGATATCAGTTTATCAGAACCATACCTCCAGTAGTAATGAATCAGCCTTCGACACAAGAACCCGCAACTACTAAACCAGAAGGGGTTGATGTTATGGCGGAGTTAAAAAAAGATCCAGCAGCAAGCACTGCTTTTGAAAAAGTATACGCAACATACCAACTAATTGAATTCATTAAAATTCCTGATCAAGGATATTGGTTTGAATTAGATAGCCAGCAGAACGACGAAAACAAATCAGAACTCTGGCTTGTCAATGAAAATGGTATAGCAAAAAAAGTTTTTGAAGGGGCTACCGGGGGATGTGGTGTAAAGG
>CAYGHM010000020.1:1345-18692 GCA_964349825.1 uncultured Gammaproteobacteria bacterium | reverse complement strand
AGGGGCCTCTTAAGCCCAAGGTCCTGGGTTCGATCCCCAGCCGATCCACCAAGAAGAAATTTTCAATTACTAATTCTCAATTTTTAAAAAAAACGAGAGTACTAATTGAAAATTTAAAATTGATAATTGAAAAATTTATTTTAGCCCCTGTGGTGTAACGGATAACACAACGGTCTTCGGAACCGTTGATCTGGGTTCGATTCCTGGCGGGGGCACAATTTGGTTAGCTGGTTTACTCGTTTGTCTAGTCTACTGGTTAAAAAAACATCCTGATTAAATCGGGATGTTTTTTTGTTTCGCCATCTTGACGAAATCGTCTAACAATTATACAGTATAAACAGCTCGCAACCCGACGCGACATGTGGTGAGGAGAAAATGATGACAGTGCATATCTATCCCACGGCAATGTTGATCATTCTTCTGTGCGCTGCAATAGCATGGAAAGAGTGGCGACAAGCAGCCAGAAGACCTTTCAACCAGGAAAAGAAAAAGAAACGGTTTCTTGCTCTTTTTCCGACAAACGAACGCGCCGAACTCAGTCGTGCGATCAACAGGCTGACGAACAAGGTGATTCCTGCTTTCACTGAGGAAAAACACTCAGTAAAAATACGTCTCTCGACCATCTCACGGCAAGTTGCCACACACGAAGCCAACCCAACGGCGACCCACCCGAGATTTCGGAAACAAATCTGCCAAAAACGAAACGATCTGGAAAAGCAATGGAGGTCACTCAATCAAGACCTGATCGAGGCTGAAGATATTCTGAGAGCAATCGAAAGGGATCATCATGACAAGGAGGCGCACCTGATGACGCGGCAAAAACTGGTAAGGTTTCTTGCCCGCATCAATCACGGCCCAACCCACGGCCAGGGAAAAATCCCAAAAGGAGACGAATCCAAAGGAGAAAGCGGCTAGACATGGACAGATCCATGGCTAGCCGCTTTCACGTTTAGATACCCAATATATAAAAACACCCCATAAAAAGGATGTTTTTTATTAACCAGTAAACCAGATAACTAGCAAACCAGTTAACTAGTTAAGCGGAATCGCATCCAATACTTTGAGTATTTTTTCTCCAGTAACAGCGTCTGTCGCTTCAAATTGAATCTTAGAGGTTAACTGGGTTTGCGATGGATTTACTTTAGTTGTATTTATAATAAACTCATACGACAATACATCTACTGTTGTCGGCATAGTAGGAATACTCCAGGTAACCATTTTCGTTTTTTGATCAAAAGTCGCGGTACCCGCCGGTGGTGAAGACACATTTCCCCCATCAGGCGAAACATCACCAAAAAATTCCGCTTTGATCTGAACATTTTTTAATTCATGAAAAGAATTTTTTATCGTCCACGAAAGATGTGCTGCATTTCCTTCTTGTGTTCGATCAGCATCAACCGATACATCAGATTGAAATATAATTTCTATTGGATTGCCAGACAGTGTTTGTACCGTATCCCCTGCTTCATATTGCAGTTCTGCTTTAAATTCTCCACGAAATGATGCGTAATCACTCAGATCAATGACACTACCACTCTTAATTGGAATTTCGATATCAAGAGCAATCTCCTTTCCTGGTGCCAAATTATTTAATTCAGAAATATGTTTCTCTGTCCAAATAATCTGACCACGGCGTGTAGTATCATTAATCTTCTCTCCTTTTTGAATATCGCCATCAGCCTGATCAACGATATTTGCCCAATCAATAATACTTACATTGTTCGCGGCAGGAACATCAAGCTGAAGACGAACTTTTGCATTCTTAAGAATACTTGTTCCATTATTACGTGCCACAATACGCGCAATTAATTTTTCGCCCGGCTGCACATGCAACTGTGTTGTGCTACCATTAACAACAGACTGAACCGTCACTTCCGCTGAAGCAAGCACCACTGTTTTTGCTTGTTCGGCATAGATAAATTTCTTATCTTTGATTGCTGTTGGTTGACCCATTACTGATACAGAAAATTCTGGTTTTTTGCCGTCGGGGAGAGAAAATACTCCAGATACCGTAATCGTTTTTTCCCCACCCAAAGTATCAATCGTCCATTGATACTGGTCAAAAGCATCACTCTTTGGTTCACTTTTTTGTTTGGTAAATATTCCTTGAGGATCGAGAAGAATAGTCAATCTCCCTGGAGGTACGTCTATATTAAGGCGTTTCTTTACTGTTATTTTAATCGGTGCTTCTATGCCTTGGAAAATTTCAGTAGGCGTATCGATAATAATCTCAACAGGACTTTCTGTTAAAGCGATCACCGCATGGGCTACCTTCTGAAACTCCGAAGTGAAATTTCCTGGCGTATAATTCATAAACACACGCACCGAATGTTCCGTCGAAATATCTCCATACATGCGTCCGGTAATATCGATATATCCACCATCATCCTTATTGAGCGATCCGATTGCCCATTCATCATTTCCGTCTCCAGTTGGTGTGACACTTGCGCTTTCAAACATAAATCCTTCTGGATAATGCGCTTGAATTGATGCTTTTGCCAGCGACGAAGACCCTGCATTTTTATAACGAATACGAAATTGCACTTCTTGACCAATCACCGCTTTGTCATTTCCCGAAACTGATAGTATGACATCCTCTTCGACAAAAGAACCTCCCGGTTTCATAACAAAGAATCCCACCCAGGCAACGGCAGCAAGAACAAAAAATGAGACACATAGTACCAAAATCGCAGTAAGTAGACGGTGGCGTTTCCTAATTTCAAAATGCCGCATGTCTGGAATTGACCCATCACTATTTCCATAAATTTCTGCAAGTTGCTGGTCAATATGGCGTCCTGCTTCTGGTGTGTGTACAGAAAAAATAGCCTCTTTTGAAGATGGGGCAGATTTTTTCTGATGTTTTTTTTCTTTTACCTGTTCTACTATTTCTTCATGTGACAAATCTTTTTTCACAAACAGATGATTTGCCTCTTCAGAAGAGTGTTTCGGTTTTCTTTTTGACATAGCAAAAGGCAAAAAAGAAAATGATGTATTCTATAGAAAGAACACACCATTTAGATAGCGATTATTGAATTTTTTCCATGACAACACCGATAGCAGTGTCAGAAACCAAATCAGCGTCATAGGTGGCTGAGTGTTCTTTGAGGAGTAATGATTCATGCAATTTCCATACAGGCTGCCAAGCATCTGGATACTCAATACTAGTGTGAACAGCACTTTCAATACCTGATTGTTTTTGCAAAAGCAAACTATACCGACTCGGTTTTCCTCCGGCATCTAAAATTTTATCTTTCCATCCTGCCAACCCTGTAGATGAATTATTCCCCTGATCTATCATAACCTTGAACGGAAGTGTATAGGTGAATACTGCTTCTGCTGTTGCTCCAGGTTCTACCATCATCCAATTTCCAAATGCAGTTTTGCCAAATTCTTTGGTCACACGAGTTCCAGATCCTACATGGATACCTATTTCTTCTTCACGTTTTCGTAAATCAGGATCTTCCTGGTACCAATCTTCAGGCACATGAAATAAGCGATCCGGCGGATAAGAAAAGCCACTCGCATCAATAAGTTCAGATCCTTCCGGGACAAGTAAGCGTATATAGTTAACATTAAGCGCGCCATACATCGCTTCGCTTGGAGTACCTGTATGTGTTCTTTTTACCCGTGCTTCAGCAATCATGGAGCCGTCTTCTCCTACAACAACTTTGTAAGAAATATCCTGTTCAATTCGGGCATCACTCTTTTGGCCCTGAAGATTTGCATTCACCACCATGAGATAATCCTGAGTAGCAGGAGTGCGGGCAATTTCCCCTGTCCACCCAAAACCACGGAGACGTTCCTGCATAACAGGATCATTCATATACACCTGAATTTCTTTTTGATCAGCAGCCTGATGTACCTCTGATAACAATCGCAATAATTCAACCTTACTCAAATCTTTAGCACCACCCAAAAACTGATTAAGCAGCTCTGAAATAATAAGTTTTGGTTTATTTGCTTTTTTGTCCTCGCCCGTTTCTACTGTATGCTGAATTTGAGTTAATACTGAATCAGCATCCAAGAGTAAATTATATTTAGACGTAGTGGTAACAGGACCAATAACCCGCAAAAATCTTTCCAATACTGTTGCATTAATAGCGATAACTCCATCAACGGTTGTCTTTCGTCCGTGTTCATAGAACCATTCCATTTTTTGCGCAGCTGCAGCAAAATCCGGGAACCAATTGGCATCCTGAAATTCCCAACGGCTCGCCACAAGTTGAAGCGGTAATGGTGGTTTTACATACGCATCAAGTTGACCACGAAGATCATAGGTTCCTCCAGGCGGTACTTCAATTTTTTCAATTTTTCCTTTTTGTACATCAAGTATAGCAAAACTTCCCATAAACCCACCGGTCGGACGAATTTCATGATTGTTTTGGAACACCAATAAATATCGTTTGAATTCTTCAGCACCAAATACTAAATTCATGACATCAATAAGATCGGCGATATCTTGCATATCATCAATAAAAGCGGCAAATAACAATTTGAATTCAGCAAAAGATTCTTGATATTCAACCGGAATCGCCTGCGGATCAATATGCCCTAAATCATCCAAAGCAGCTTCATACTGCGGCATAGCGCTTTTTAGGTGCGTTCGCAAAATCTCCATTCTATCCGTAATCGGTGCTTCTGCATTTTGACTCACAGCGTCAATTCCTTTTATCAAATAGGTATTTCCGAGTGCGAGATGGTGTCCTGCCAATAATACATGCTGTCGACTTCGTACCTGATCACCAAGCATAGGTACGAGACCGGCAACATATTGAAGAACGGTATGTTCTTTATCCACCATATCCTGAGCGGCACTAAAGGCAGACAGCGCAGTATTTAAATCCTGTTCAGCTGAAGTGAGATCAGACTGAAGTGCAGCAATCGTCGAGGCCTGCAATGCAAAAAAAGCAGTGGTGCTATGATTAAGTACCTGCACTTGGGTCTTTTGAATTTTTTTATAATATCCAATAGTCGGGAACGGCAAAGTAATAAGAACCACCGCAACCAAAAAACTAACGGCAAATTTCTGTCCAGAAAAAGTGGGTCGCTTCAGCTGGTGTACTCTCTCTTTTGCGCGACCGACAGGAGCAATAAGCGCGTCAACCTTCTGCTCTATCCACGTTGACCAATCAAAAGGAATTTTTGACTCTTCTTTTTCAATAATAATGCCACGCGAAACTGGAACAATCGCAGTGTGTTTTGGTACAGAAGATGGATAAATATGCTTTCTCTCTTCTTCGGCTTTTCCCAACGCTTCTTTCAAGGTAAGGCGTTCTTCGTGGCGTCGTTTCTGCTCATTTGCCACACGCACTATTGCGGCAACATCCATCGGTTCTCGTGCAGTCTGTATTTTCTCCATTTTTTCACGAAATGCACTGACATGAATTTGCTGTTTTGCATCGTGTGGTTTTAAATTAACAATATGAGGAGAAGAAGAACTGTTGTGAACAACGCGAATAACCACGGACTTTCCCGTGGATTGTTTTTTCGTGGCTTTTTTTGCTCTCTCCGCCTCAACGCAGCCTTGTTTTGTATGGCCGGGTTCATGACAGAAAGAACAGGTACGATTTGTTCTTTTGGACATGCGACAAATTATGAACAAAGTATACCATAAAATGGCATTTCAGAAAACAAAAATCACTTGTCAGTGGACAAGTGAGATAAGGAAAAATAAAAAATGATAATAACTGGACTGCAACGCGTATTTATGTAAATTTTTTGTATATGTTTATCGTCTCTTTTGCCATTTTTTTCCATGAATATCGTTTCAATTCAATATCTGCCTGTGCCTTGAGCTCAAAGCGAATATCATCATTCGTAAGAACAGTATACATCGCTTCGGCAAACTGATCTCGATTTTCTGGATCAGCATACATAGCCCCTTCTCCAAGCACCTCTGGAAGACAGGTGCGATTTGACGAAACAACTGGCACGCGATGAAGCATTGCTTCGAGTGGTGGCAAACCAAACCCTTCGTACACGCTCGGGAATACATACATGCGAGCTCGTGAATATAATTCATGAAGGTCTTCGTCTGACACAAACCCGGTAAAGATTGCCGATTTCGTACTATGATGTAAACGATTGTATGCCTTAACTTTTTTATAAAAAAAATTATCCTTCCCCACAAAAACGATTTGATACTGTTCACCATATTTCTTCTCCATAGCATGCCATGCGTCCAAAAGTCCCGGTAAATTTTTATGCGGATATGCCACCCCAACATATAGAGCATAAGGCTTGGTAATACCATACATATCAAAAATTGATACATTTTTTTTGTCTAAAGCCTTTCTTTTTGCGGTATCAAACGGTGCCTCATACGTCACTGAGATGCGTTCAAGTGGCACACCCAACATGCCATGTACATCATGCCGAGTAAATTCACTTGGGGTCACAATATGCCGAGCAGCACTTGCCGCATGACGAAGCACGCGTTGGTAGGCATGATGTTTAAACCAATAAGACAGCGGCCCAAGCAGGCTCGCTTCCCGCGTTGGATAATGCATGAGCAATAAATCATGAATAGTAACAATAAACGGATCAGAATAAAAAAGTGGAACATTCCAATGTGGAAAATGCATGAGATCCACCTGCTCTGCCCTGATAATACGAGGAAATATAATCTGTTCTTCCCATCCATACCAATGGACATCCGCCAATACTTTCCGAAAATTTTCATTATGAAGCACTACTCTGCTCTTGTCTTTTTTGTTGTTTGAGTAGTAGCTATCAACAGTAAATTCTTCTGTCTGATGTCCAATATGGACATAATCCCAATTTTCTTTTTTTAAAAACAAAACATACTGATTTTCCTGATCAATATCATGAAGATGCAATACAAGTTGTTCGATATACCGGCCCAATCCCCCGCATTCAGGACCAAGCATACGGGCATCAATACCTATTACCATAATAATCAAAATTTTTCCGAATCTACAGGAGATTTAATACGTCCGAATCTACAAATTTGCCCCAATCTACAGATTCTATCAATCTACGAATTATTTGCAGGTTCGTAGAATTCGTAGGTTAGGAAAAATTTGTAGATTCGGACGTATTACTCACGCTATTGGATACACGCTTTTGCTGCTAATAAATCTGACAATGTTGGTTGAGCGCCTGCTTTCAAGGCAGCGACGCGTTCTTTACCCAACTTTGTTTCTGCACAGGTTTTTAATTCTGGTGTTATTTCTTTAGGAAGGTTATTAATATTGATACCCGCCGCATTCAGTAATTTTTTCTGTTCTTGGGTTAATAATGAACTAGGTGTATTTGCATCAGCAGCGGATGGGGTGTCGGTGGTAGTAACCGCATTACTTTGATCACCAAAAGTATTCATCTCTTTTACCGACGAAATAAGTGGTTTTATTCCGAACGGATCTTTTATCCAAAGATACGATCCTGCAGCAATAAGACCGATGAACAATATGAAACAGAAAATACCAAAAATCATGAAAAATCGTTGAATGAAGGACATAGAAAATGTGAAAATAAAAAATGTGAAAATAAAAAACCTTTATTTTTTTCCTTCTAGCCATTGTTTAAACGCGTCAAACGAATAATCACGGCCCAGAAAATCTTTTACCAAATCATTGGCGTCTTTACTTCCCCCTAGCTCAAGTATAGTATGGCGATATTTCATCGACAAATCTTTATTCATCATACCATGAATTTTAAAAGCTGACACAATATCCTTGGCAATCACCAAAGACCACATATAGGTATAGTACATCGCTGAATACCCATCAAGATGGCCAAAATTATATGGAAAATGAGTGTTTGGTATGTGTGCAAATGGAGCGTATTTTTCCTGAAGCGCTTGAAGAAGCCCCATAATATCCAGCCCTTCTGGGGATTGATTATAATAATGATATGATAATGATGTATAAAAAATCTGTTGGCGGACAAACAATGCATGGCCAAAATCTTCTGCCGCACGCATGGTGCTGATAAGATCCGACGGGAGTGGTTCCCCTGTTTCTACATGTTTTGCAAATCGCTGCAAAACATCTGCCTCCCATGTCCATTCTTCAAACAGTTGTGATGGTGCTTCAACAAAATCCCACTCTGTGGCAACACCAGAAAATTGAATCCATTTCTGATTTCCACCCAAAATACTATGTAATAAGTGACCGAATTCATGAAAAAAAGTCGTCACTTGATAATGATCAAGAAGCGCTGGGCCATGTGCCGTTTTTGGATCAGTAAAGTTGCATACCAATGCGGATTCTGGCAATTGGACACCTGCCACACCTGATTTGATAGTAAATTGTGCGGCATGCTTATATTTATTTTCCCGAGGATGCATGTCTAAATAAAAACGTCCTCTTTTTTCTGTCTCATCATAGACATCATACACTTCAACCTGTTCATGCCATACCGGCATATCAATCCGCTCATATCTTAATCCAAATAATTCACTCGTGAGATCAAGAATTCCTTGTTTTACTTTTTGATACTCAAGATAAGGACGAACACTTTTTGAGTCAAAAGCAAAAATATTATTTTTTACTCTATCTTTATAAAAAGAAAATTCCCATTCCTCTACTGTCGTTGCCGTTGGTTCATCTTTTTGTTTTTCGGTTAATAAAACAGCGTATTCCTGTGCTGATTTTTCTTTGGTAATAATAGATAACTGATCAATAAATGCGCCAATATTTGCACCATTTTTTATCATTTTATCTTCTGTCACATACTCCACCCAGTTGGTATATCCGAGTAATGTTGCGAGTGTATACCGACATTGAAGTAGGTCTGTAAACACATTTTCATTTTGAGGATAGGCACGATTTTGTGATAATAAAAATAATTCGCGACGCAATTCTTTTTTCTTGGCATATTGAAGAAATGGTTTGCTATCCGGGTAATCCGTAGTGATACGAATTTTTCCATTTTCTTGAAATGGATGTGACGCAATATAATCTTCAGGAAGTCCTGCTAAATCTTCAACAGAATCAACGTCAATAAACCGGACATCCTCACGAATATTTCGCTCAAATTCTTGGCTTATTTTCACCAACTTTTCATTTAATTCTTTAATAGCATTTCTCGTCTCTTCATCTTTATCAACTCCCGAACGACGAAAATCTCGAAGCGTATGTTCGACCAATCTTTTGTCTTCTTCGTTTAATATACGTATATCAATACGTACAAACAATTCATATACATCCCGATTCAATCCCAATGCTGTTGCAAATTGTTGCACCTCTTGTTCGATCGTCTCCCCCGCTTCTCGCATGTCTTTATCTGGATGAACATTTACCATCAAACTTGCTGATGCAGCAGTATTTCCTATATACGTATGGAGGGTATTCCATTCACGAAGCAAAACAAGATGATCCATCGGTGAGGACAAAATAAGCGTATCAAGGATTTTTTTTGCCAAAGAAATAATATGTCTATTCTCATTCAAAAATGTATCGGATGACAACATAGGAAATAATTCAACTCAGTACAATAATTATTTATATTTCCATACTACACTATGGAAATTCTTTCGACAACTGGCAAAATATGAGCTTTATTGAGCCATATTATAAGGTGTACCTATTTATCTCACTGCGACATTTTTTATAGTCCGGTACGGTCTCCGCTACAAGACGCCAAAATTTCTCCCCATGATTCATTTCTTTTAGATGGCATAATTCATGTGCAACAATATAATCAACAAGCTCAACCGGAAGAAATAATAATTTATAATGAAAATTCAAATTCTTTTTTGAAGAACAACTTCCCCACCGACTTTTTAAGTCCTTTACCGAAATACGAGCGTAATCAAATTGATAATATTTATTTACTACACCCACTCGTATTTTAATAAATTGTTTTGCTCGCGATTTACATGCGTCATATGAGGGCTGATGTACATTGTTCGGAATAATTTGTTTTCTCTTTTGACATTGTTTTTTTACCGTCTGCTCAACCCACTCTTTTTTCTCAAGAAAAAATTGATGAATAGTGGATTCAGAAATACGACGGGGCGCGGTAATCACAATACGCCCGTCACCATGAATGGATATTGTTACCCGACGTGAACGGGCATGACGTTTAATTATATACGATGTCTCTGGCATACGGGATAAGGAGTAATCAAAATTCTCTGTTCGGAGGATTTTGATTACTGTACATCAACCGACAATATTTTATCCAAACGAAAACTCCGCACATCCTTAAGCCAGAGACAATATCCTTCAACGCCAATATATCTTTTCCCATTATATTCAAGTTCTCCGACGTACGACGGAATAATTTGTCTTTTAGATTGTTTTTCTGATGATTGATATGTAAGATTTATTGTCTTTCCCTCAACAATTGCCTGTTGAATTATTTCTTTTATTCCATCAATCGATTGATATTCCTCTCCAGTTTTTTTTATTTTTCGGTCATCAACGGTCATTTTTTCCTGAGAAATTACTTCTTCTCCATTCATAAATCGCACCACACGGTCATCCATCATCACATCTTTTCTTTTTACCTGACGGGTCAACACAATACCGTCAAGTGTTTTGCAACGACTAAGCGCAACATATAATTGTCCTGGCACAAAGGCACCGTTACCCATATCAATAATCACACGGTCAAACGTTTTTCCTTGTGATTTATGAATAGTAATTGCCCATGCCAAACGCAATGGATACTGCGTAAACATGCCGGATATTTCACTCAATAGTTTTTTATCTTGTTTATCATATGTCCAACGGAATACTTCCCACGCATTCGGAAGTACCGAAACCTCCTCACCATCACTAAGCTCAACAATAATTGCATCCAGTCCGGTTTCCTGATCTTCTTCCACACGTGCAACTTGTCCTATAGTCCCATTTACCCATCGTCCATCACGATCATTATTAACAAACATGACTTGGGCCCCTTCTTTTATGCGTAGTAATTCTTCAGTTGGAAAATATTCACTTCCAATATCACCACTCAGTGTTGCGCGATATTCATATGCTTTTCCTCGTAACTGTTCTACATATCCCTCATTAATAGACTGTGCTGCCGCATTCGTGGTGGTAAGTGTAATCCAATATTCATCTGGATGGGGAATAAAAAAAGAATCCCACCGTGATCCAAGAAGATCGAGATGTGGTGTCTCCACAACATTGGTTCGAATAGCATTTAATACATCAATAAATGATCTATCTTTTTGGCGAAATATCGTTTCAAGTTCAATTCTTTCAAATACCGGAGCGGTATCCAAATGAAATAATTGACGCTGCTTGGGATCAAACACATGTGCGGAAAAGAAGTACGGACTCTCGTAATGAGTACGAAATATTTCATCTTGATCACGCTTCACCACCGGAGGTAATTGATACAAATCACCAATGAACACCATTTGTACTCCACCAAATGCCAAATATTTCTGAGGTCCATTTAATCGCAAAAAAGTATCAATACAATCGAGTAAGTCCGCGCGCACCATGGAAATTTCATCAATGACCAGGGTTTCTATTTTTCTATACACACCTATTCCATCATCGCCTTTTTCAAGTGGACGAATTTTTTCAACAGTAATATCTGGCTTGAATCGAAAAAAAGAATGAATGGTCTGTCCTTGTACATTCAGTGCGGCAACACCAGTCGGCGCCAATACCACCACATTCTTTTTGGTACGATCACGCCAATAACGAAGAAGGGTTGATTTTCCTGTCCCCGCCTTTCCGGTGATAAACACATGTTTATGTGTCCCCTCCAGCAGGTTGAGCGTTGATTCTAATTGTTCATTAAGCTGAAAATCCATACAGAGTCCTCCAGGTGTATTATCAAACATATACCGGCAGACAGGTAGAGAGCCGGAGTAAAAATCAGTGTACCACACCTATGGCAAACAAAAAAGCCACCCAGAGACGGCAGGAAATTATGTCATTAATCGGTCCTGTTTTTTGATTATTTTTCGTATTGAATGAATGGGTACATGAACATAATCACCATAAATTTCTTTCAAAGGTATCTGAGGCAAATACTTCTGCAGTTCTTTTTTTAGAATGTTTTTTATCTGTTCTGGAGCGATAAAACCAAGAACCGCGTAATGACCTTGGCGCCAATATTCCGCGGTTTTTTGTGCAATTGTTCTTATGTGATGTAATACATGATCTCGCTTCCGCGCATTTAATACTTCTGGTTCTCCACCTTTATTACTCATGCCTCTTCGATTATTTGTCCCAAATCGTCCTTCGCGATCGCTATAACGATCATACAGGTCACGATAGCTAGCGATTTCATACTCTGTGGATTTTTCCATATCGACCCATCGCGCTTCTTCTGTACTATAGACAAGAAATAATGCTGGATACTGTTTTTTTGCATATGATATATGTTTAAATCTTCTCTTTTTACTATAGCACGTCAAAAAAATATCGCTATATTCTACACACTGGACCTGGGACTATATCATTGACAAATCATCTGGAGCGATATAGGATGAGTTGTCGCATTCCAGCGACCCACATGACTTCCTGGAGGAAACAATGTCTCTGACTCTTACTTCTGTCACCGCTCGTACACCCTGGCAATCGGTACTCCATCTCAAGATCGGAGCGGACTGCCAACGGGTGTTTTGCTTCATCGGTGGATTCAGCCAAGCGATGTCTGCATGGAGATACTTCCAAGATGACGTGATCAAAGGTTCATCTGACGGTATCGTGCTCATCGGCCGCCGTCACGAAGTCGAGCCTGGCTACGTCGGGCTCACCTCGCTCGCAGACCAGATCGACGAGGTGGACGCGGCAATCACCTGGATCATCACCCACTACCTGAAAGGCGCACCCCTCGTCCTCATCGGACACAGTGTGGGAGGTCTCATCGCGCGCGAGGTTACCGCGCGCCATCTGGACAAAGTTCACAGCCTCATCCAAATCGCTCCGGTTCCGATCCAGCGCTTCGCATTGCTCGGCAACTCAAAATTCTGGACGAATGGTGGCATCCTGGCCGCTCTCAGCACACCAATGGGAATCCTCAATTCCCGTGGCTACATCCCGCCTACTGCCTCAGTTCGTGGCCTGTTCACCGGCAAGGTGCCGGAGAATGACTTCTGGCAGTATATCGGGGAACTCGTCCCTGATTCGGTACGTGTCTTCATCGAGCTCATGGTGTTCTACGACGGCACCAAGACCTGGAACATAATCAAGGAAAACCTACGAGGCCAAAACATCATCGTCGTGGCTCCCGCCGACAAGACCACCCCGAGAGCACGTCTTGAGACGATGGCAAAGCGACAGGGCGACATTCGCTACCTGGCCGCTGGAACGCCGCACTGCATCCAATTCGCGCCAGAACTGGATCGCCGTCACAATGCAGATATTCTGCGTGACGTGTTCGGAATGTGCATGGCTTCCGGACGATCAACACTTCGTGGTCGGGGCTAAAAACCCCACACCACCACAACTCGGACCCGTTATCAAAGGAGGTATACACTAGGAGGGTCCAACACAGAGCAGTTTAAAAGATAGACCATTCTGTATTGGAACATAAAATCCACGCACATATGCGTGGATTTTATTTTTATTCAAGCTGGCTCATTAATACTCGGTGTACTTTGTCGGGCTCCCCTTTGCTTTTTCAATGGGATATTTCAATGCCGTCTTACGTAATTTATTTTTTTGCGCTTCGACAAGATCAATACCCAAATCATGACTAATAAGGAGAACAAAATATAATACATCTGCAAGTTCATCGGAAACTTCCTCTTTATGCGCGGCAATATACGCTTCTAAGTCCTTGCCTTTTCTAAAACGCATCATTGCTAATAATTCTGAGGCTTCAGTAATAAGACCGATAGCAAGTTCCTTCCCATCATGAAATTGTTTCCAATCACGCTCATCACGAAATTGTACCACACGATCAACCATGTCTTTCACAGATGTCATATTGTTTTATTATTCTCAATCTCCTGATTTTCTTTTTTAATAATCACCCGTTTTGTCGCTTTAAGAATAAACACAGACAGAACAATGACAATAAGAGAAATAATTGCCGCATACACAAACTGAGCAACGAGTGTATTTTTTGCAACAGGAAAAACATATTCAATGAATGCTTTAATCGCGTCATTCCACGCAAGGCCGGCAACCACACCAAGTCCACCGATCATATACCCAGATATTTTGGTGGCAATTTCATTGCTAATTTCAACCGTACCTTCTTTTACATTACTGATTACTTTGTGATGAATGTGAGTCATAGAATAGAAATGATATATCTATGACAGAGAATACCGCATTGCTGGATGAGAGTCAATTACCAATCAATTCTTGAATTCATCAGTACCCTCATCATTCTCATCCTCTTCCCACTCAAACTCATCACCTCCCAACCTCACCTGCGCGAATACTGATTTTGGCACATGCTTATATTTAGATATAGTAATCATATCAAGCGCTTGGTTAATCCAATTTCTTATTGATAAAATATCATCCTCTGCATCCTGTATTTCATTCTGCAATAATTCTACAATATCAAAATGAAGTGACTGGTATTCATCGCCAGGTAATACTTTTTCCGATGATGGTGATAGACGCGATGATACTTCCTGATTTAATACTTCTTCTTCAAGAGCAAGTTTTTTTCTGTCCTTAAATTTTATTGCACGAAACATTTCTTCATATTTTTTTGCGATGAGACGTGCTAATAAAAAATCTCTTCTTTCTTCTGGTGTTTCCGGCCAATAATAATTAAACTCAATTTCTTCCATAGCTGATGTGGCGTACAGCCTCATTTCTTCATTGCTTTCTTCGAATAAATACCGGCGCAACGCGTCATGACTATACTCATCTGAATGACAGGTCAGATTATCGATATTTTTTTGAATCTCATAGGTCGTCATAATCCCTCGCTCTTCCAAAGAGACAGGAGTCATGATATTTGCTTCCTCCATATATAATAAAAAAATAATTACCCTCCACAGACATACACATATCGCAATAACCTCCTTTCTGATTACTATAGATACCCGTCTATACTAACGGTAAATTTTCTGAATATAAAACAAAAGACCCCAAAACAGGGGTCTATTAAACAAAATGTTTAAAACGGTTAGACGACACTCTCAAAAATATGCCACATCTGTGCTGCGGCACGATCCCAAGAATATGTACTCGCCACAAGACGTCCGCGAGTAATGAGCTCCTGACAAAGCGCAGTGTCTTCGAAAAGACGTTCCATGCCTTTTGCAATAGCCCCGACATCATAAGGATTCACCAAGTACGCTGCTCCGGCCGCGATCTCTGGCAAAGAAGACCGATCACTCGTAATCACTGGGGTTCCGAGTTGCATCGCTTCAATAACGGGAAAACCAAATCCTTCATAAAAACTAGGAAAAAGGCAACCTTTTGCTTCGGCAAATAATAATTGTTTGTCTTCTTCAGGAATGTACCCAAGGTACCGAACACCAGGCGTCCTGGCCACACGCTTCATAAGCGCATGCTGCTTCCACCCTTCTGCGCCGGCAATCACCAATTCAACACCTTTTTTGTGAAGACCAGAACGTATATAGGCAGCTACGATGCCATCAATATTCTTCCTCGGTTCAATAGTCCCAACAAAAAGAAAAAAATCATTATGCACATTATATTTATTTCTTACTATTTCTGTATTTGTATTGGATGTGTGAGCAATCGGCATACCCGGGTACACGACATGTATTTTTTCTTCTGCAATATGATACAGGCGAATCAAATCTGTTTTCGTATGATGGGACGGCACTATAATTGCAGCGGCCTGCTCGCATTGTTTTTTTGGTTGTACAAGCGCATGCCACAGACGACGCTTCAAAGAATAATACTCGGGATATAATTCAAATGATAGATCGTGAATTGTTATAACATATGGCACTGTTCTTCGGAGTGCAGTAAAATGAAAATTTGGAGAAAAAAACACATCAACTGTTTTTCCCATTATTTTTTCAATACCTATATCAATCTGCGGATACTGAAAAAATCTCATGGCCGCGTGGAAGAACATATTCGGCCAACGCATGTGTACATTCAATGCATTATTATGTTTAATCGGCGCGCCAGAAGTAGAAAAGCTATTACTAAAAAGAACACATTCAGCATGAGTATCAGTAGCGAGAAGGGAGCGAATTACCTGATCGGTATACACCCCCACTCCACTCCAAGATCCTCCTTGTAAATTGCGTATGTCTATAGCGAGGAGCATGGGGGATGAATAGAGAATTGAGAATAGAGAATTGAGAAAAAACAATATTAGGAATGATATGATTGATCGAGGGAGCACTGATTCGATCTTTGTTGAAATTCTTCAAAACTGCGATCAACATACTGTTTCATATTGATCTTGAATTTTTCTTTATCAAATCGTTCCGCCCATGCCCGAATCAAGATAGGATCAAATTGTGTACTATCAAATGACATGACAGCAGCAAGAAGCGCTTCCCATGTTTGTTCAAAAAAGAGAACACCAGTCTTATTTGGGATCACCGTTTCCGATGCGCCGCCAATACCAAACGCAATAACAGGTCGGCCACATGCCATAGATTCAAGTGGTGTTATACCAAAATCTTCTACTTGTGGATGAAGAAAAGCTTGTGCTTTGGAAAGTAATATATTCTTATCTTCTTCAGAAATTCTTCCTAAAAATTCAATATTAGACCGCGCCTGCTTCTTTAATGATTCAAGTTCTGGCCCAGTACCAAAAATTTTAAGCGGCCAACCAAGTCGATTAAATACTTCAATCACTAAATCAAATCGTTTATACGGAACAATACGTCCGCCCGTAACAAAATAAGGTTCCAGCTTCTTAGAAATAATATTTTTTTGCACGTCAGCTGGAGGATAAATAATATCACTATCACGTCGGTAGTATTTTTTTATGCGCTGCTGCACTGAACGGGAATTTGCAATAAACTGATCTACACGATCAACGCTCATTTTATCCCATAAACGTAATTTGTGGATCAACCGAGGGAGAAGCGCTTTTTTGAGCAAAGAATTCAATCGGAGATCTTCAATATACTCATGTGTATCTGTCCATAAATATCTGGTAGGCGTATGGCAATAGCAAATATGTAATGTTTCTGGTTTTGTCAGGATTCCTTTTGCAAATGCACTCGCTGAAGAAATAACAACATCATAATCACTCAAATCATATTTCTCCGTCGCATACGGCATGAGTGGAAGATACCAACGATAAAAGGTGCGGGAAAATGGAAAAAAACGCAAAAATGATTCGCGAACATCGGCATTATGAAACCGAGAAATTTTCTTTTTATTATGAAACAAAGTATAAATCGGCGCTTCCGGCCAAATCTCATGCAATGCTTCGAGCACACGCTCAGCACCACCATCTTGATAGAGGAAATCATGCACTAATGCGACTTTCATAG
>CAYGHM010000020.1:0-1245 GCA_964349825.1 uncultured Gammaproteobacteria bacterium | reverse complement strand
AACACTTGTTTAAATTCATCTTCATATTGTTTTACTTCGCGCGGTTGATGAGGACGAGGACCAACAATACTCATCTCCCCCTTCAGTACATTCCAAAATTGCGGAAGCTCATCAATACTCCATCGTCGAATTAGTCTGCCAAACGGGGTCACGCGCGGATCATTGGCGATTTTATAAATCGGACCACTTCTAACACTGTTTTTTTCAATTAGTCGCTTTTCTCTTGCCTCGGCCCGTTTTCCATTACTCCCAAATTGCATTCCAGTAGAATCTTTCTGATACATGGAACGAAATTTATAGATAAAAAAGTGTTTTCCCCGAATACCAATACGCTCATTTTTGTAAATAATTGGCATCCCCGTTTCACACACAATAATAAAAGAAACCAAAAGATATATCGGACTTAAAACGATAAGAAAAAAGATACTCATGATGATATCAAAAATGCGCTTCGTCACTCTTCCCCACGCATCAAGTGATGTTGGTTTCAATTCTACAATCGGCACACCTGCCAATGGATGTACTGCCATATTTGCTGAGTATGTCGCAAAAAGATCAGCAGAATATTTGAAGACAATATGGCCTTGCTTACAAAATTCTAATGCAAAAAGCGCTTCTTCTTCGTTGGCACGAGGATTCAAAAATAATAATTCATCAATTGGTACTTGTTTGACTTGTGCCTCTACTTGTTTGTTAAAATGTGGAAAGCTGGCAATAATTTGATAGCCCAATTCTTTTCTTTTGTTTAGCGTATGCAATATGCCTTCTCCAAGATCTCCATTACCAATTAATATAATGCGGCGCAATCCTACACCGCTTCGATATAGAATACTTTTTATTCCTCGTAAAAAAATACGGCCGATAATAACATAAATAATCGCAAAAATCCATCCGAATAAAAGCAAAAATCGAGAATCAAACTCGAGTTGGGTAAAAATTAAAAAAACAGCAAGTGCCCCTAATCCAGCCGATGCACCCATAATAATACGAACGATCTCTTCCCCCAATTTACGATTTGGATCTGGCGCGTACAAACCTAAAACAGCAAAAAGAAAAATCCATCCAAACGCAACGATACCCACCAGATTAAAATAGATATCAACTGGTAAATCAAACATGACCGGGCGAAATGCAGAAATAGCAGGAAGAAGACGAAGGCCGTATGCAGTAAGCGCGGCAAGCATCATCATAAAAAAATCAACCGGCACCTGAAGGACCATGAGACTAATCTCAGAACGTTTCATA
>CAYGHM010000019.1:0-19348 GCA_964349825.1 uncultured Gammaproteobacteria bacterium | reverse complement strand
GCGACGGCTGGGGGTCGAACCCAGGACCTTGGGCTTAAGAGGCCCCTGCTCTACCAGCTGAGCTACCGATCCGTTCTTTCTGGTTATCTCGTTTGCTGGTTATCTGGTTAACTAGTTGAAAAAATACAACTAGAAAACCAGATAACCAGCAACCAGTAAACTAGCCAATGGGATCGCCATTTTTACGGGTAATGATTTCCACGTGTGGACCTTTCCATTTCTTTTTTTCTAATGCTTCTTCTGCTGCAGCAACCTGTGCTTCCTGTTTGCTTGTTCCTGACCCTTCGGCAATTTTTTCTTTATCGAGATAGACGCCAACGATAAATGTTTTATCATGATCAGGGCCATCTTCTTTGAGAACACGGTAGGTAGGTGTTACACCAACGATATCTTGTGAGGCTTCTTGAAAACGAGATTTTGGATCCATCCACAAGCCAAGTTCTAATACTTCTGGCAATTTGCTAATGATCCAGCGGGTAACAAATTGTTTTGTAATATCCCAACCGCTATCAATGTATACGGCGCCAATAAGTGCTTCTACTGCATTTGCAAGAATATAATCTCGTGCTTTGGTTCCTGCATCTTTCGCTTCACCATGGCTTAAGAAGAGATATTCATCAAGACCAAGTTCGTGTCCTATAAGAGAACATGTTTTGGCATTGACGAGTGCTGCTCGCCAGTTGGTAAGTTCTCCTTCTGGATTCAAATAATTTTCAAATAGGAATTCTGTCACGATCAATTCAAGAACTGCGTCGCCAAGAAATTCCAATCGTTCATTATGTGCCATTGGGAACTCACGGTGTTCATTTAAAAAAGATCGGTGAACAAGCGCTTGAACAATGAGGTCTGGATTATTGAATGTAATCCCGATTCTTGCTTCAAGTTGATCAAAATGCTTTTCTTTATATACTGGATGTGCCATATGGTGGGCTACCAACCTCTCGCGTTCACTATTAGATAGGAACAGTGCACGTGAGAGCTTGTTAATACTTAAGATTTAATATTTTTTGAGACAGAGGTGATTACTTTTCAGTACTCTCATCCACAATGCTTTTTTCTTCTTCTTGTGGAAGGTCCTTATAAATGGCTCCGAGGATACCGTTTACAAATTTTCCAGAAGATGGTCCGCCGTATGTTTTTGCGATTTCAATTGCTTCATTTATGGCAACTTTTGCTGGAATATTGTCGTTGTGCAACAATTCGTAAATACCAATACGCAAAATATTACGGTCAACAATAGCGATTTGCTCCATTGGCCAACTTGGCGCGTACTGACGGATAGTCGTATCGAGTTCAGCAAGATGATCAATAATATCGTTCACGGTTGCTGTGATGTACTCATGTTCTTTTTCAAGACCATTGCCAAATTCCGCCACCACCTGCTCAATAATAGCTGGCAAAGCAGCTGTAGGTTGCCCTTTAAAGTCCCATTGGTATAGGACTTGCATGACAACAGATCGAGCAAGGTGGCGAAGGGACATACTTTATTTGGTGGAAGTAACACGACGAACAGCGCGTTCAGCGCGTTTTTTTACATCAGTCGCTTGTTTGCCTCGGTAACTACCGCACTTTGCACAGGCGTGGTGTGGCAATATTGGAGCAGCACATGTTTCACACTTACGAACACCAGTAGGTTTGAGCGCGAAATGAGATGCGCGATCACGTTTTGATGTGCGGGTGCGTTTCTTGGAAGGAAGACCCATATGATAAATTACAAATAACAAATAAGAAATTTCAAAATACAAATCAGCCTGGCTGTATTCCGATATCTTTGTGAGGACAGTATATAGGAGTATGTAAAAAAAATCAAGAGCCCCGGTCCCTAGACCAAAAATATGCGTTTTTTTGCTTGTTTAAGCCTTATTTTTGGTAAACAAACACTCTTAACCACGAAATAACATGCGAACTACGAAATGGGACGAAATTACGAAATAGAAAGAAATACAAATCTGTGAAAATCCTGTATTTTAATCCTTCTAATCTGTGTTCCGCATTTTTCTTGTTCGTACTTTCGTATTTTTCGTAGTTCGCATGTTAACGACATTGTTTTTTTTGTGTTAATCAGCTACCATATAGCCATGACAATTCAACCATGTACAACACATCTTTCTTGGAAGGAATGGGAAATAAATCACCCAAATTTGTCGTTTCTGCAATCATGGGAATGGGGTGAATTCCAGCGAAGCGTTGGGTATGAACCAGTGAGATGGCAGATGTTCGATCATGGGACATCCATTGGTCAAATTCAGGGATTTACCCATCGCGTATTACCAGGAGTATCATACCTCTATCTACCACGGATGTATAGTGACGGAGTTGATCTTACTGCTGTTCGAGATGCGGCCAAAAACAGTGGGATTGATTTTTTGCGTATTGAACCGACTGGCGATATTGCTATTCACGGTGTTCGCTCTCGTCTGGTTGCTTCTCGGCAGCCTGCACAGACACTCGTACTTGAACTGTCCAAAACAGAAGAAGAATTACTTGCCGACATGCATACGAAAACTCGTTACAATATTCGTGTTGCCCAAAAACATGGAGTAACGATTGATATGCAAAAAAATAGTGATATTTTTTGGACGCTTAACCGAGAAACAATTGAAAGAGATCACTTTAAAAGTCATGAGAAAGATCATTATACCAAGATGATCAAGCTCGGTATGGTCTATCAATTTACTGCCTACTACGGCGATACGGCACTCGCGTCCATTATTTGTGTTGGATTTGGTAATACGTTTACCTATGTTCATGGCGCATCATCAAATGATATGCGCAATATTATGGCGCCATATGCCGCTCAGTGGGCAGCAATTCAATTTGCGAAAGAGCATGGATATCAGTTTTATGATATGTGGGGAATCGCACCACTTGTTAATGAAGAAATTTCAGAAACAGTTCAGTGTGTACATGGTCGTTGCTGGCAAACAGGCCACGCCTGGAGCGGCATCACTCGATTTAAAGTTGGATTTGGTGGCGAGTATATAGAGTATCCTCAAGCGATAGAGGTGGTTTGTAATCGGCCGGTGTACTGGGGGTTGGATATGGTGAAGAAAATAAGAAGATATAGAGATAAAAAGAATAGAGAATAAAGAATAGAGAATAACGGGCAAAGAATTTTATTCCTCATTCTCTATTCATCATTCTCTTGCGTCATCCTTATGAATAATTGGAAAATACTTTCAAAGAAAGTTGTCTTTGATAATCCCTATCGATCAGTAGAGGAGTGGAAGTGTGAGAAACCAGATGGAACCATATTGGATTTCGCCATGGTACAAGGAAAGGATGTGGTTATTGTTGCTGCACTCACACCGGAGAAAAAATTTTTAGTCATACAAGATTTTTTTCCCAATACTCTCGAAAAATATCCTTCTTTGGTTGCTGGTATGGTCGAAGAAGGGGATACTCCTGAATCTACTGCAGCACGCGAATTAAAAGAAGAAACGGGTTGTATTGCCAAACATATTATTCCTCTCGGTAGTTCTCTTGCTGGAAAATATTTCAATTTTACCATTCATTATTTTCTTGCGCTTGGTATTGAACAAATTGCCGAACAATCACTTGAAGTGGGGGAAGATATTGATATTACATTTGTTGATAAAGAAGTATTTGAACAACTCGTACATTCCACAACACTCCAATCTGTTTTTGTTCTTGCCTGCGCCTACCGCGCGCTCGATTATATACAAAAAAACGTGTAGTATCGTTTATATAAAAGAACGTGTAGTATCGTCGGTATTTTGTTATAATAACGGGATAGTATAAAGTATCTAGTATAAAGTATTAAGTAAATACTGTTTTCATGAAAGATAATACTCTTTACTTTATACATAATACTTAATACATAATACTTAATACTCTATACCCAATACTTAATACTCTATACCTAATACTAACCAAATGAAACGCTCCTGGAGCACAGATTTATTTCTTAAACTAAACGCTCTTCAGGGTGTATCCCACACACTTGATATTTTGATGTTTGCTTGTGCAAATTATTTGATTTATGTGTTAGGTTTTATTGTCGGTATTCGCGCATTGTGGCTTTGGGTTCCTGATCAATTTATTATATTGGAGTATTTTATTTTATTTATTGTTATTGCTCTTGCCTGTTCTCTTGGTACGAGTTGGTGGATTGGGTGGATGTGGCCGCATCGCCGTCCTATAGTGGAACATCCTCGTATTAAGCAAATGTTCCGACCTATGAGCACATGGAAATCATTTCCCTCCGACCATACGATTGCATCGTTTATATTGGTTGAGGCGATGATACTATTTTCCGCGCCACTTTGGTTAAGTATATTGTTATTAGGTATGGCCTGTGCGATTGGTGCGTCTCGTGTCTATGCCGGCGTCCATTATCCGCGAGATATTTTAGGAGGTGTATTGTTTGCATCCGGAGCTTGCCTCTTAGCATTTGTGATTTTATTCTGACTTCCGTAAAGAAGAATACCGAGGGCCTTGGCTTGACCTTCACCCCATCTCGTTATACTATACACACGCGATGAAAACGCTGTTTTTAATGAACTGATATATGAATATAGTAATATTTGCGGGTGGGGCAGGAACCCGACTTTGGCCGATTAGCCGACAAAGATCTCCCAAGCAATTTGAAAAATTAAAAGACGACACCTCTACGTTACAAATGGCGGTACACCGTGTAAAATCATTTGGCCTCGATCATCTATATATTTCCACCAATGAACAATACGCCGAACTGGTGGAGGAACAGGTACCTGAAATAGACAAAAATCATATTTTTTTGGAGCCAGCTCGACGAGATTTGGCAGCGGCCGTTCTTCTTACTTTGCTTCGCTTAAAAAAACAAGGAGTACGTGGAACGATTGCTGTTTTGTGGTCTGATCATTTTATGGATCATGAAGATCAATTTTTGTCAGCGCTTAAAAAAGGGGAAGAACTCTTAAAGAAGAGTGCAAACCATTTTGTTTTTTTGGGAGAAAAACCGCGTTTTGCGAATCACAATCTGGGTTGGATTGAAATAGGGAAGCCTATCTCAGACGACGTTTATGAATTTCGTTCTTGGAAATATCGTCCCGAGTTTGATGTCTGTAAAGATATGCTTGCGAGTGGTAATTGGTTGTGGAATCCGGGATATTTTCTTTTTGATATTGATTTTGTTTTACGGATGTATGAAGAGCATCAGCCTGAATTATTTGAAAGGCTGTCTGCTTTGATGCTCGATGAAAAACTTCTACAAGAAGGGTATAAAGATTTACCTTCCATGTCTTTTGATAATGCAATTATTGAAAAAGCTGATCCACATGAAGCGGTCGTACTGCCGGTTGATATGGGATGGAGCGATCCGGGGACACTCTATGCACTCAAAGAAGCTTTAACCACATCTGAAGAAGAAAATTATACAAAAGGAAATGTATTACCATTCAATACTCGCGATAGCTTCGTATTTAATGAGGAAAGCGGTAAGTTGGTAACCACCATTGGGCTTGATGGTATGCTCGTGATTAATACCAAAGATGCGGTACTTGTCTGTCCGAAAGATCGTGTTCCAGAAATTAAAGAATTATTAAAACAGATCGAGTTTGATGGATTGGAACGCTATTTATAATAGAGTGAAGAAATGAATTATCATCATACATAAAATGAAACAAACGGATTTTTTCCGTTTGTTTCATTTTAATTTTATATGTCAAATTTGTTTGTGATTATGAAAAAAATTGTTCTTATTCCCGTGAGTCTTATTGTCTTTTTGCTTATTTTTTCCAGTATTGTATATTGGCAAATTTATCATAAGAATTTTTCAATAAACAATATTATTACTATTGAAATAAAAGAAGGTGACGGTGTGCGACCGCTTACTGAGAGATTGGAGCGTGAGGGGGCTGTACCGAGTGCTGTAGTACTCCGAAAATTTTTGAGTTTTAAAGGGGTTGATCGGAAAATTCAATCGGGAATGTATACCTTTGTGCCGCCATTTTCTGTGGTAACAATTGCTGATACGTTGCTTCACCCAGAAAAAAGTGAAGTCGAGGTCACTATTATTCCTGGAACAGATATGAGGGATATTACCAATTATCTTTTTGGGCAGGGATTTGGAACAGAAGAAGAGATTGCTGGCATCATCGGCAAGTCTGCTGTCATGTATACAAAACCGTTCGTTCGACCATCCTGGTTTGAACAGTATGCCCTTGCAAAACACATTCCAAAGACGGCGACTTTAGAAGGATATCTTGCTCCTGACACCTATCGCGTTTTTGCTTATGCGAGTGTTGATGATGTGTTAGAAAAAGTATTTGCCGAACGGGATAGTCAGTTCACTGAACAAATGTACACCGATATTGCATCGCAGAAAAGAACAGTACATGAAATTATTATTATGGCATCGGTATTGGAGCGAGAAGTGAGAACGTCAGAGGATAGGAAAAAAGTCGCTGATTTATTTTGGCGCCGTTATGATATGGGTTGGGCACTTCAAGCTGATTCAACCGTGCATTATGTCGTGAATAAAAAAGGCGATGTATATACTACGGCAAAAGATCGTCAGACTGATTCTCTGTGGAATACGTACAAATATCCTGGTTTGCCAGAAGGTCCTATTTCAACACCGAGTATCTCTGCAATTATGGCAGCAATTTATCCTGAGAAAAATGAGTATTGGTATTTTTTGACAACACAGGAAGGGCGAGTAGTTTATGGAAAAACACTAGAGGAGCATAATGCGAATAAAGTACATTTACAGTGATTATTATCAATACATTATGAACCCATTAGAATTTCACAAACAAGCAAAAGGAAAAATTGAGGTGATTGTTCGGACACCCATTCGTTCTCAGGAAGATTTACGGCTTGCGTATACACCCGGTGTTGCTGAGCCGTGTCTTGAGATTGCAAAGAATAAAGAATTGGCATATGTCTACACCCGTAAACATAATATGGTTGCTGTAGTAACAGATGGAAGTGCTGTACTAGGACTGGGTAATATCGGGCCTGAAGCATCTTTGCCGGTGATGGAGGGGAAATGTGTTTTATTTAAAGAATTCGCAGATGTTGACGCGTTTCCTATTGCCCTCGATACACAAGATGTGGACGAGATCGTGGAAACGGTTGTTCGAATAGCACCCATGTTTGGTGGAATAAATCTGGAAGATATTTCTGCGCCGCGCTGTTTTGAGGTAGAAAGAAAATTGCAGGAGAGATTGTCAATTCCTGTATTTCATGATGACCAACATGGCACCGCTATTGTTGCGCTTGCTGGGCTTATCAATGCGTGTAAGGTTGTTGGAAAAGAAATAAAGAATGTGATGGTTGTGATAAATGGTGTTGGTGCTGCGGGTGTGGCAATTACCAATTTATTATTGCATATCGGAGTAAAAGATATTGTTCTTATTGATTCTCAAGGAATAATTTGTTCTGCGCGAACTGAATTGTCAACAGAAAAACAAGAATTACTTGCTAAGACCAATAGAAAAAATATTTGTGGGACGTTAGAAGATGCAATGAAAGGAGCGGATGTTTTTATCGGTGTCAGTAAACCCGGGGTATTAACGGAGAGTATGGTTCGAACCATGGGAGAGAAACCGATTATTTTTGCTATGGCAAATCCTGTTCCTGAAATTATGCCCGATCTTGCCTATGCAGCCGGAGCTGTGATCGTTGCTACAGGGCGAAGCGATTTTCCTAATCAGATTAATAATGTTTTAGCATTTCCGGGTATTTTTCGCGGACTTTTGGATGCACGTATTTCGAAAGTGACTATGGATATGAAAGTTGCTGCCGCAGAAGCAATTGCAAATTATGTTGAACATCCCACTGTTGAGAATATTATTCCTGCACCTATTGACCGAGGTGTGGCAGAGGTAGTTGCGAAGACTATTGCGCGATTTGCCATCCTTCGGTAAGATCAGAAAGAGACGGTGTTTTATTTTGGAACGTAGATTATATGATGACATCTGAATTTGACTACCATTTACCAAAAGAGTTGGTAGCTCAAAAAAGCATTGAACCGCGAGATCATTCACGGCTCATGGTTATTGATAGAAAAGAAAAGGTCGTTGAAGAAAAAAAATTCTACGATATTATTGATTACGTGAAAGCGGGGGATGTGTTGGTGTGGAATAATTCCAAAGTATTTAAAGCTCGGTTGTTTGGATCATTACAATCATTGAGTAATCAAGATTTGTGGGAGCATAAACGGGATATTGAATTATTTCTTGTTCGTCCCATGCAGAATTTTGGTGTTTGGAAAGTGCTCGCAAAACCAGGGCGTCATGTTCGTTATGGAATGCGCGTGCATATTGCAGATGATTTTATTTGTGATGTTATTGTAAAAGAAGAAGATGGAACTATCCTTGTACAATTTCCGGATGATGTTGATGTCGTACGAGAAAAAGCAAATAAGTATGGCACTATTCCTGTGCCGCCGTATGTGGATCAAGGTGATCATGATTTGGATACGTATCAGACAGTCTATGCAAAACAAGAGGGGTCGGTAGCTGCGCCGACAGCCGGATTTCATTTTACGGAAGAACTTATTGAAAAACTAAAACAAAAAGGCGTGGAATTTGCTGAAGTCACGTTGCATGTTGGATTAGGAACTTTTTTGCCAGTAAAAACAGATGTGATTGCCGATCATATTATGCACGGTGAATGGGCTGAATTATCGGATGAATCTGCTCTTCGTATTAACACTGCCAAAGCTGAGGGTCGCCGTATTATTGCTGTTGGAACTACCACAGTAAGAACGCTTGAAGGAATTGCCGCGAGTGCACGATGCCCAATATCGGAAGTATGCGCGTTTGAAGGTGACATAAGTATTTTTATTCATCCCGGTTTTCAATTTCAAATTGTGGACGCATTGATTACTAATTTCCATTTGCCAAAATCAACCTTGCTCATGCTTGTGAGTGCCTTTGCTGGAGATCAGGAATTCATGCTTTCTTGCTATACTAAAGCAGTCGAAGAGAAGTATCGATTTTATAGTTTTGGCGATTCGATGTTTATTTGTTGATAGAGACCTAACGGAATTACGTGTATAAAAAAATCGGCCTGAGAGCCGGTTGTTTTATTTTGAGAATTGTTAGTCGTCCCACCCCTGATCGATGACCAGGGGTGGGACTTCCGTGTGTTTACCGTTGCCTCAGCTAGTGCTGGTGAGGCAGCTGCTTCAGCGAGACCGCCTCGGGGCGTGCCGGCCACGCACCGTCGCGCGGGTCGAGGGGATCTCGCGGTGGGCGACACGGTGTGGCACGCGTTCGCCAGGCTTGAAGGTGGCGACGTAGCGGTATCCCCGCTCCAACGGCGACATGGGCGCCATGGAGTGCTGCGGGTCCTGACGGAAGAACGGGATACGGGAGTGAGACACGGGGTTCTCCTTGGAAACAGTCGATGTCTTCGCTAGTAGCGAGAGACATACAGTGGTTAAGCGCTGTAAGGCGCAAGATTGGTGAACGCGGGCTATAGTAGCAGCCGGCGCGGACTTTGTCAATTTGGCCATACAAAAATACCCCCTTTTTAAGAGGATATTTTGGGTGTACGTCGTATTACTCAACCCATTGTTTTTTTAATTCCAGGAATCGATCTTCTTTGATAGCCTGACGAATATCAGACATAAGTTGCAGGAGGAAATGAAGATTGTGAATGGTTGCTAGTGTGTAGCCGAGCAATTCGCCCGCATCAAATAAATGGTGGAGATACGCGCGGGAATAATTGGCACAGGTGGGACATGTGCAAAGTGGATCGATCGGTGATTTATCATCTCGGAATTCAGCATTCGTAATACTGATGCGTAATTTTTTTGCGGTAATACTTTTTACTGATTTTGCTGTTTCTGGTGAAATATAGAGCGTTCCGTTTCTTGCAATGCGGGTTGGCGCGACACAATCGAACATATCAATTCCTTGTTCGACAACATGGAACAAATCGGTTGGGTGAAATCCTACCCCCATGGTGTAATGTGGTTTGTCTTCCGGAATATGCGGGTATACCCAATCAAGGATTTCTTTGGTGGCTTCCATATTATATCCAATCGATTCGCCGCCAATAGCGATACCATCAAAATCCATGGAAGAAATTACTCGCGCACTTTCTTCACGCAATGCTTTGTGTGTACTGCCTTGGATAATACCGAATACAAATTGCTTGTAGCCATGATAAGACGTATTCTGTTTATGTGCATCGAGTGAGCGTTTTGCCCAGCGATGTGTGCGTTCCATTGCTTTGGTTGCATAGTCCAATTCGGCATCGTCTGATGTACATTCATCAAATGCCATAATAATATCAGCACCGAGTTTGTGTTGAATATCAATAGCAGATTCTGCGGTAAAGCGATGAGTAGATCCATCAAGGTGTGATCGAAAACTAACGCCGTCTTCATCAATAGATACGAGCGCACCCTGTTCCTTTTTTGATCGTTCAGCATGGTCTGCCTGCACTTCTTTTGTTGCGCGAGCATTCATTTGCGCACCGAGGCTGAATACTTGAAATCCGCCGCTATCGGTAAGTATTGGTCCGGTCCATTGCATGAATTTGTGCAGCCCACCAAATGATGCAATCAGGTCTTCTCCTGGTCGTAGATGAAGATGATAGGTATTGGAAAGAATAATTTGTGCATGCATGGCATGGAGGTCGTTCACGTCGATTGCTTTTACTGTTGCCTGGGTACCAACCGGCATGAAGATGGGGGTTTCAATATCACCGTGATCAGTATGAATAATCCCGGTGCGCGCACGGGTGTTTTTTTCTTTGTGGGTTATGGTGAAGAAAGACATAGAAATGCAGAACACTCGTATTTTATTGAATAAATACAATTTGCCGAGTACAATATCAGTATCGTATGACAAAAGCAAGGATTTGGCAATTTAACGCAGTCTGTTCACTTATCTTACTCATATCAGCTGTGGGTATTTTTTGGTCATGGCGTGATGTGGTTGGATTTGGCCATGCAGTGAATACCGATATTGCTCAAGTCCCTATTACCAAAAGAATTGATTTTGCCTCAACAGATAAAGAAGAATACCAAGGCCAGGGAACACCAACGGCAAATACCGTAGACACTCCTGTCACATCAACTCAAGAACATGAAGAAGATAAAACATTGGTACTTAATAAAGAAGTTCCGGCAACCATGAATCTTGATGTACCATTTACCTCACAGGCCCCAGAAAAAAATTGGGATCAGCCCTGGCAGGATGCATGTGAAGAAGCGGCAGTCTTGATGCTTACTGCCTATTATAAAGATTTTGGACTAAGTCCTTTGTTTGCCAAAGATGAAATCTTAAAAATGGTTGCATGGGAGGAAAAGAAAGGGTGGGGGACGAGTATCGAGATAGAGAAGATCAAGCAATTGACGCAAGAGTTTGTTGTGAAACAATTAAAAAATAAAATCCTTACCATAAAAATCATTGAAAATCCGAGTATCGAACAAATAAAACAATATATTGCCAATGGAACGCCAGTGTATGTTGTTGCTGATGGAAAAGTATTGCCGAATCCACATTTTAGAAATGGTGGGCCAGAGTACCATGCATTAATTATTCGGGGTTATACGGAAGATTCATTTATTACCAATGATCCCGGAACGCAGTTTGGAAAGAATTTTTCTTACACGTATAATGATCTCATGAAGTCTATTCGTGATTGGAATGCGGGAGATGTTAAAAATGGCAGAAGAGCGATTTTGGTAATTGAATAGTGACTAGTGTAAGATTTAATACGTCCGAATCTACAAATTTTTCCTAACCCCTGCCTTGCTCCGATGCTTGCGATACGGAGTCCGTACTTACGTCGGACCGGCAGGCAGGTACCAATTCTACAAACCCACAAATAATTTGTAGATTGGTAGAATCTGTAGATTGGGGCAAATTTGTAGATTCGGAAATATAAAAATTCGGAAAATAAAAATTATGATTGATTTCAAAAAAGAACTAAATGAGGAACAATATCGCGTGGTGACGGAAGGCGATGGGCATTGTTTGGTGCTTGCCGGAGCGGGGAGTGGAAAGACGCGTGCGATAACGTATCGTGTGGCATATCTAATTGAACAAGGAGTACAACCGGAAGAAATTTTTTTGGTAACATTTACCAATAAGGCCGCTCGAGAAATGGTACATCGCGTGCAGCTTCTCACCTCAGGTGAAGTAAAGCTGCCATGGTCTGGAACCTTTCATCATATTTGCTATCGTATCCTGCGCCAATACGCGCCTTTGATGGGGTATCGATCAAATTTTACTATTCTTGATTCAGAAGATAGTCGTGATTTAATAAAACTCAGTTTGAAACAAGAAGGAATTGATCGTACACAAAAAAGATTTCCTTCCGCATCGGTTATTCAATCATTGATTAGTTATTCCCGGAATGCAAGTAAACCAATGGAAGAAGTGGTGGATGAAAAACATCCGCAGTGGCTTGAAATTGTTGATGTGATCAATCGTATTGCGAGTGATTATGCGCGAAGAAAAATAGAAGCAAATGCGATGGACTTTGATGATTTATTGGTGAATACATACTTGTTATTATTGCGATCAGAATCCGTGCGCAGGAAATTTAGCGAACAGTTCAAGTATGTGCTTGTTGATGAGTATCAAGATACAAATAAAATCCAAGCATCACTGATAAAATTATTTGCGCAGATGCATAGAAATTTATTGGTGGTAGGCGATGATGCACAAAGTATTTATTCATTCCGCGCTGCAGATATTCAGAATATTTTGGACTTTACCCAAGATTTTTCTGATGCAAAAATTTTTAAATTAGAAACTAATTATCGATCAACGCCAGAAATTCTTACACTCGCAAATGAAATTATTTCTAATAATGAAAAGCAATATAAAAAAGAATTAAAATCACATCGAGAGAGTCATGTGAAACCGGAATTGCATGCATTTGCTGATGGACAGGAAGAAGCAGAATTTATTGCTGAGAGAATTTTGGAATTGCGTGATGAGGGAGTTCCATTGCATGAGATCGCGGTATTGTTTCGTGCCGCGCATCATTCCCAAGTGCTTGAAATGGAATTGACCAAGCGGGATATTCCGTATGATTTTCGTGGCGGTGTTCGTTTTTTTGAACGCGCACACATTAAAGATGTTCTTGCGTACTTGCGTATATTTCAAAATAATACCGACACTATTGCATGGAGTCGTGTGCTCAATATGCAAACCGGTATTGGTCCTGCGACCGTGCAATCAATCGTCAATAAAATCATAAGTCAGGTGGGCGGAGGATTGGTTATGGGTGAAGATGAGCAGCGACTTGGACCAGATGTTCTTGCGTTATTTGGTGAATCATTGCCGACTCGCGCAAAAACGGGATGGAAAGAATTTGTCTCAGTATGGGAAGACATGGTGCGTATGCAATCAAGCGAACCAGGTCAATTGATCCATGCTGTCATGAATTCTGGATATGCGAAATATTTGGAAGCGGAATATCCGGATTATCGTGAACGGCTTGAAGATATTGAGCAGCTTGCACTATTTGCGGAGCGCCAAACAGATTTACAGCGATTTTTGGCTGATGCGAGTTTACAAGAAAGTTATGTAAATCCAGTGGGTAAAAAATCATCAGATGATGAAGAACAAATTGTCTTATCAACCATCCATCAGGCAAAAGGATTGGAGTGGAATGCTGTTTTTATTTTACATTTAATTAATGGGCAATTTCCGAATGATCGCGCGCTTCGTGAGGCAAAAGGAGTTGAGGAAGAACGACGATTGTTTTATGTCGCTGTGACTCGGGCGAAAACATACTTATATTTAACATATCCGCTGATAGGCGGTTTTGATACGATGATGCAGGGGCCGAGCATGTTTATTGAAGAGGTCAGTCGGGATTTATTGGATGAACACCATTTAGGTGGTTCAACGGTTTTTACCGATCCAAGCGATGACGAAGATGATATCACCTATGTTTCGGAGGATGAACCGTTTGCGTCGAAACCGAGAAAGGTCGGAGGATTTTTGTCGGATATTAATGATTTGTAATTTTTATAATGATTTTGATTTGTGGAATAGGGGTCTTTGGTTTGTGGGATAGGGGTCGCGACCCCTATCTACAATAGAAATAATGGGGAATTGACAAATTATCTGTTTTCCCCTATAATGACGCCAAATTAATCTTCTTAATTTAATGCCATATGCAATTCGAAGGTCTTAAAGAAAAAACCCTCGTTATTATCAAGCCAGACGCTATTCAGCGTGGTTTGGTTGGGGACATTACCAAGCGTTTTGAGCAAAAAGGACTCAAGCTTGCCGGAATGAAAATGATGCGTCTTGATGAAGTGGTGTTGCGTGAACATTATGCGCATATCGCTGCTAAGCCTTTTTATAAAGGTGTGGAAGATTTTATGATGAGTTCTCCGGTTATTGTATGTTGCTGGGAAGGGCTTGATGTGGTAAAAGCAGTTCGTACCATCACAGGTATGACAAAATCACGTGAAGCAGAAGCCGGTTCAATTCGTGGTGATTTTGCCATGAGTGTTGCCTGCAATGTTGTACATACTTCTGACTCAGTGGACGCAGCAAAAGCTGAGGTTGCTCGATTCTTCTCTGAAAGTGATTTATTTGACTACGATAAGTCAGATTATATGCATGTGTATATCAAAGACGAGAGAGAATAAGACAAATATAAAAAACGCCCCTAGAGAGGGCGTTTTTCAATTTTCAATTAAAACACCTTCTTTGTTATTGGAAATTGTATATTGAAAATTGATCATTATTTTCTTCTTGTGGATACATGAACTTGACGACTTGAACTATCTCAGGTAACCTACAGTACAGTATAAAAAACTATGACATTCACCTCTTCTCCAATTCTCATTCTCCGAAACCTTTTCAAGAAGGATGCCTTTATGTATGTGGCAAAGATTCGAAACGGGGTGAGATACTCAGATGGTGAAAAATGCGGATGCGGTGGTCAGTGCCAATGTGGCGGATCCTGCGGATGCGGCAAATAACCAAACTAGTAAATCACCCCGAAGACCTCGGGGTGATTTTTTTTACGGTTACGGAAGGATCTCACGGAATTACGGATAATGCGGAATCTATAATTCAGTGAGGTGCCTCCATAACGGAGGTTCATTACAACTGAGGTCATGCAAAGAATAAGCAGTGATAGGGCATTGGTTCATGAATGTATGTTTCATGCATATGTGAACCAGTGTCTGGTCCTGTCTTGTTCAACCCCACTCTGATGTAGCTTGTCTCATCAGAATTTCCTAATGAGGATTACCCATGTCGAACCACCAAAGCTCTGTTCCTCCAACCACGGCGCCCGGGTATGACTGCTCCCTCCCTCACGCTCCGGTGGCCACCCTGGTGGAGGCTTCCACCCGCAAGCCATCGGGCACCCACCGGAAGACCACGGCGCCGGGCGTCCGGTACACTGGTCCTCAAGATCACAACGCTGTTGCGCTTCTGCGTGAGCACAATGGTCGCGGCGGCATCGGCGACGGCTACGACCTGTAGAGGAGTGCGAGTCTAGTTCGCTGGGGGGGATGTCCTACAAAGGACACAACATCGGCTCATACAAACCTGCCGATGTGGGGATATTTGCATGACCTCCCCCTTCACTACTGATTATTATCATAATCCGTGATGAAGGGTTTTCAAAACTTTGTGTATTGACTGAAAAAAAGAAAGAAATTATAATAGCAACGATCCTAATCGGACAGCATTTATCTTATTCTACAATATTATCTCTAGGGAGGCCTATATTGTCCTGATCCGTGGATCAAGATTGCGGTCACCCACCTGGTACTTAGGGATAATGATAGTGCATGTCCGTGCTGGGATCACTAAAAAACCGGAACTTCCGGTTTTTTAAATTAACGGGATTAAATATTTCCGAATCTACTAATTTGCCCCAATCAACGAATTCTACTAATCTACCAATTGTTTGCAGGTTCGTAGAATTGGTAGATTAGGAAAGATTTGTACCTGCCTGCCGGTCCGACGTAAGTACGGACTCCGTATCGCAAGCATCGGAGCAAGGCAGGGATTCGGAAATATTAAAGAATTTTGTATGGATATTATTGCACTTCTCATCACGTATCAGTTTCCTGCGATCTTTCTCGGTTCAGTTATTTTTGGTGAAACCATTATTCTTGCTGCGGCATATTTAGCAGGGGAAGGGTGGTGGTCGGTTTATACCGTATTTTGGATAACATTCTCAGGAACTATTTTATCTGATTCTGTATGGTTTTATCTTGGAGGAAAATTAATAAAAAAAAGTAATGAATGGCAAGAGAAACAAGAAAGGTATAAAAAATTAATGGCTTTTTTGGAGCGTGTGACACATGGGCGGGCATTTTTGTCATTACTGTTTATTAAGTTTATGTACGGTACTCGTATTATTACCATCATGTATTTATCCATTCATAAATTACGCTTTAGAACATTTTTATTGTTCAATGCGATTGGTACCTTTTTTTGGTTGTTAGTGATGGTAGCACTTGGGTGGTATGCGAGTATTAAAATCGGGGGTGATATTCCTGATATTAAAAAATTTCAATATGGCGTTTCAGCCTTGTTTGTGTTTATCGTATTAACCAGAGTGGGGGGTGTCTACCTTAGGAAGAAAATAGAGAGCAAAGAATAGAGAATATTGACAAAATAGCAAAAATTCTGTATAACATCGTTTGTATTTATTTCCTATTCTTCATTCTCCATTCTCGATTTAAAAAATATGTATCACATATTACTTTTTTATAAATTTGGCAAAATTGCACACGCTGAAAAAGAAGTGGAACTTCATAAAGAAGTCTGCAAAGCCCTCAATCTGAATGGGCGTATTTTGTTGAATTCACAGGGGATTAATGGTACGGTCGGCGGAAGCAAAGTATGTATTGAGATGTATAAAACCTACATGAATAATCATCGTAGTTTTAAGAACATCGATTTTAAAGAAAGCACTAGTGAGATTCCACCATTTCCAAAAATGCGGATTCGGTATCGTGAAGAGATTATTACCACTGAAGCAGCTGGCGAATTTAGTGTATGTAATACTGGAAAACATGTTGATCGGGATACCTTCCACAAATGGCTTGTCAAAAAAGAAGACATGGTTATTTTGGATATGCGCAATGACTATGAATGGGAGATTGGGCGTTTTGTGAATTCCGTTCGTCCGCCAATGAAATATTTCCGTGAGCTGAAAGACAGTATGGATTTTTATGCACAGTTTAAAGGAAAGAAAATTGTTATGTTCTGTACCGGAGGTATTCGTTGTGAACCAGCCTCTGCCTACTTTATTTCCAAAGGATTTGATCCACAAACTATTTACCAACTTGAAGGCGGTATTGTGAAATATGCCGAGAAATATGGCGGCGAAGGATATTATGAAGGAAAATGCTATGTCTTTGATGAACGTGTGGCTATTCCGGTGAATACGACCGATACTGCAGTCATTGTCGGGGCATGTCATCATTGCAAAGAGGCATGTGATACCTATCGAAACTGTGTGCACAAAGAATGTAATCTCATGATCATTTCGTGTAATGATTGTGCGAAAGAATATGATCTTACTTGCTCACGTGCGTGTCAGGAGATTATCAAAGATGAAGCGCGTTTGCGACCAATGCAGGCGAGACACGTTGTTTCATAAAAGCAAGAACACATAAAAGCATGAAAGTGAACAGCCCTTTGTTGGGCTGTTTTTTTGTTATCCACAAATATGATTGTTAATAAAAATATAAATTGTAGTATAGGGATATCATTCTTGTTGCTTGCTTATGAAGTCGTATAAACAGAGTACTTACGAAACATGTTTGGCTGTGTGTCTCATGAACCTTTTGGAAATAATTCCAACACGCAAAAAAGAAATAGAGATTTGGAAGCATGGTTGGAATTTTAATTTTTTGTCGGGACAACTTAATTATATTGCCAAGAAGTATAAAAAGAATCTTTCACTTATTATTGATAATAAATATTATGCTAAAAAACTTTCTGAAGAGTTGTTAAAAAATATTCATCTTTCTTCTCAGAATGTGACAGTCCCTTTTTTAGAAAATTTGGTTAATGAAAATTTTGTTATTTTGTATATGGATAATTTTTATTTGCAAAGAATAGTTCATTATCCGCATTTTGTATTAATAACCGGACAGACAGGTGGTAATTTTATTATTACTGATTCTTGGGACGGGACAATAAAAATGATCGATAAGAAAATAGTGAAGAAAAGTATTTTGAGTTTAAAGAAAAATTTAGGCTTTAGCCCTTTGGTAATTACTGAACAAAAAAATACCCCGTAAGGGGTATTTTTTGAAGATATTACGCTGTTGCGCGTGCAATCGTTTTGATACAGCGAGTGCAGATTCTCATGCCGGCAACTTTTTGTAAGTTCACGTTTTGTCGGCGGAGGGTTTTGTTGTTGGCATGACTACGGTTCGCTGCCTTTTGTGCTGTTTTCGCACACATCTCACACATGCGGGGCATATATAGGGAAGTTACAAATTACAAATGGTATATAAAATTCCCACTCCTGTCCGCGTTTGCTTTTTCTGCAAAATTGGCTATACTGAGGGGAGAATTTGAATGGGGATACTATACCTGAAGAGTGGGGTGCTGTCAAGACCAGCGGAATAAGAAATAGGCAAATAGGCAAATAGGCAAAAAAATTTTGTATATTTGCCTATTTGAATATTTGAAATTAATATTGTTATATGGAACCTTCGATCATGATTTTTTTTGTCATTGTTATCATATTTTCCGCTATTATTCATGAATTTTCTCATGGGTGGATGGCGGAGGTGCTAGGGGATTCCACGGCCAAATATGCTGGACGATTGACCTTGAACCCGCTGGTGCATATTGATCCAATAGGATCAGTTCTTTTGCCACTCCTCCTTATTCCTACTGGCCTTCTTTTTGCCTATGCAAAACCGGTGCCGTATAACCCGTACAACTTACGGGATCAGCGATTTGGGCCGTTGTGGGTAGCGCTTGCTGGCCCAGGGTCTAATTTACTTCTTGCGCTTGTCTTTGGTATCTTGCTTCAGATAATGCCACTTAGTCCGATGACATCGTTTATGTCGATTATTGTGTATGCGAATATTATGCTTGCAGTATTTAATCTTGTACCAATTCCACCGCTTGATGGATCAAAAATTTTGTATATTTTTCTTCCCCAAAATTCATTGCATATTCAGCATACGCTTGAAAAATACGGTATATTTTTATTGTTCGCATTTATATTCTTCGGAGCACATCTTATTCAGCCGATTGTGGCTTGGTTGTTTATTTTGTTTACTGGAGGAATGGGGGTGTTGTAGAAATTTTCAATTTTTAATTATCAATTTTTCAATTAAAATGCGTTCATTGGAGAGCATCCCTCTCCCTCCGGGAGACCTGCCTGCCGGTCCGACGTAAAGTGCGGACTCCGT
>CAYGHM010000018.1:0-19702 GCA_964349825.1 uncultured Gammaproteobacteria bacterium | reverse complement strand
CGTTCACTTTTTTATAGCCAATTTTATTTATTGCTATATGCCTCGAATGCTGTTGCGAGATTATCGATAATATTAAACTCGGCATAGTGTTTTGGGTCAATCCATTCATAACCATTATGATCTTCACTGAGTATCACTTCGTCGGATTTCGCAAAGCACTCAAAGAAAATTCCTACAACCTGCCACTGTTCACCCCTTACTACAGGCCGCCATTCACCAGCATGGAATGGTTTTCCGATGTCTACATCTAATCCAGTTTCTTCTTTTATTTCACGCTGCAATGCATCATTAAATTTTTCTCCGGGTGTTAGTCTGCCCCCAGCAACATCATATTTTTCAGTATTGGTTCCGTCTGTATAGGTGTTTGATTCACGCAAAATGAGAATCTTGCCTCGATGATTGATAAATGCTTTGGTGGCGACAAAAAGTTTTGGTTCCATATGAATCGTTAAAACATTAAAGCTTGAAAGCATAAAAGCAAAAGAATTCTCTTATTCTTCTGTTCGGTATTGAAATGATAGTTCGTTATACTCTTTGGTATCATACACGTAAAGACCGTTTTTGCGCCATAACACGAACTCGACAATACCGCTATCGAGCGCCATTTTACTGCAAATGGTGCAGTATGGTTCACCGGCATACAGTTTGTTTCCTTGCTCGTCTAGACGAATAAAATAAAGACGAGCACCAGTAATTTCTTGAGGGAAATGGATGAGTGCATCCATGATTGCGCGTTGTTCAGCGTGGATGCAACACGTTTTGTCTGATTTAAAATGTTCCGGGAGTGAATCTTTTAGGCACTTATCAATTTTATTATCTTGCGGCGGCGCATTGTATCCAGTACCAATAATGGCATTGTTTTTTACAATGATTGTTCCACATCTCGATCTAAAACATGGTGATTTGCACGCAATTTCAGCTGCGGTATTTATATAGTGCATGTCAGCATGTTTTTTTGTTTCAGAGGTTATGTGCATACAGATTACCAACTCTCTGACACCGGTTTTCCTTCTGTATATCCTGCCGCTGTTTGAATTCCAATTACTGCCTTATCATAAAACTCCTCCAAATTGCGTGCTCCAGCATAGGTGCACGCACTTCGCACACCAGCAGCAATCGAATCCACAATGTCTTCAGCGCTTTCCGATCCTTTTTTCAAATACATGCGGGAAGTACTTACTCCTTCTTCAAAATATTCACGTTTTGCTTGTTCAAAAATTGCAGCGGCATCGTTGCGATCAATTACTGCGCGCTTTGATGCCATACCAAAGTTTTCTTTATAGGCGCGTCCTTGTTCATCATATAAAAGATCACCAACACTTTCATGTGTTCCGGCAAACCAAGAACCCACCATCGCATGGCTAGCACCTGCCGCAAGCGCAATAGCAACATCACGGGGATGTTTTACGCCGCCGTCTGCCCATACTGATCCACCCATCTCACGCGCGACTCGTGAACATTCCAAAACAGCCGAAAATTGTGGGCGACCCGCTCCTGTTGCCATGCGGGTGGTGCACATCGCACCTGGACCAACACCTACTTTAACAATAGACGCGCCGGCTTCGATAAAATCTTTTGTGGCCTCGCCGGTTACTACATTTCCAGCAACGAGTGGGCGATCGGGGCCGATTAATTTGCGGACAGTTCGGATAGCATCAAGCATGCGTTGCTGATGTCCGTGCGCGGTATCAAGAACAATAATATCAACACCGATAGTCATAAGAAATCCAACAACAGCCTCTAATTTTTTATTAATGCCAACAGCCGCTGCAGTAAGAAGATGCCCATCTGTATTTTGTGCTGGTCGGTAAATAGTTGAACGTACCGCACCTTTTTTTGTCATGACTCCTGCAAGTGTTCCGTCTGGATAAACAACAGGCAGAAGAGAAACGCGATTTTTGTCGAGTATGAGAAACATGTCTTGCGCGGATGCAGAGGATGCAACCGTAATGAGGTCGGTGCGCATTACGCGCTTGAGTGATGTGTGGCGATCTTGGTTGCGCGCTTCTTTTTCGGTAAAAATACCAACAGGACGGAATTCTTTATCAATGACAATAACTGCGCCATGCGATCGTTTGCCAATAAGATTGAGTGCGGTTTGGATAGTTTCTTCTTCGCTGAGCACTACCGGTGTTTCATATAATGGATGGCAACTTTTAATATATTGTACTGTTTTTTGAACACGGTCCCAATTCATGTCTTGCGGTAAAATGACCAATCCACCACGGCGCGCAATTGTTTCTGCCATACGTTTTCCCGCCACTGCGTTCATATTTGCAATAACTATTGGGGTTGTTGTGCCGAGATTGCCTCCTGGCGTAATATCTACTTGCATGCGGGAAGTGATGTCAGAGTACTGCGGGAGGAGAAATACATCATTGTAGGTCATTTCAAGTGGGTTTGATTGGGGATTCAGGAAGCGCATAGGGTAATAATAATGAATAGGCGGGTGTATTGTACGGAGCGATGTTCTATTTGTCCAGAGAAGAAATTTAGGTAAAAAAATCGGCCGTATGGCCGATTTTGTTTATAGATTTTTTTCACATTGTGCGGCCTGCTTTGCTGCTTTGTCTAATTGCGCTTTTGGAACAATATAGGGTTGGAGTCCTTTTTTAAGATCAGTAAGGTCAAGTGTTTGTATATATTCACTTTCTTCCCACATATTCCAGCATGGTCCAGGGCTACTGTCCATCATGACACTGTGTAAAATAAGTAAAGAGCCGTGTACACCCTGTAAGGTATATTCTCGATTATTTTCCATACTATAGATTTTTTTGACAGTATGTTCTTTTTGATCATGAAGGTATATAGAATGGGTCTGTGTGTACGTTCCATCTGATGTTGGGTGTATGTCCCTTGACTCAGCTGAAAAGAAAACCTGGTCAGGATTTGTTGGATGTGGAATTACTTTTCCAACATTAAAATAATCGTTATTTTTTAGGACTGCCGCAAGCTCATCAATAGAAAAATACTCTGTTCCTGATTTTGGTCCTTCATAATGTGGAAGAGAACCAAAATCAAATGTATATCCTTCTTCTACTTTTTCTGTTGTAATTTTTTCTGAAAGGATCGCTGCTGGCAATTCTAATTCGTGCTTTGATTCCTCAGTTTGTTTTTGTTCTTCTACTGGTGATGGTTGTGGCACAACAACTGGCATTGAGATTGTTTGATTCTGTAGGAATGAATATACTAAAAGAGCGGTCACCACAGAAGCAAGAACAGTAGTGACAAGCAGGGTAAACAATGAGGCATGTGTTGAATTTCCCATAAAAATAAAAAAACTCCTTGTAGATACAAGGAATTATAGCAAATTGTTTTTTTAAAAACAATTTATAAGTTATTTTCAGGCTCGATGATAAAGGTGTGTTTTTCCCACCACTCTTTATTATAGTCAAATTCTTCTTCAGTTTGGGTATGGTACGGAAGTGGCGGAGCAATAATACCGGTATATGCGGTAAAAATAGTTGCTGGCGCGGTAATATCTGGTTTTTTTAAAATAATAATGAGTGTGTTGGATTGCGGAGGAACACCTCGAATGACATTTACCGGTATTTCATCGATTTTTTCTCCCTTTCCGCGGATTTCTTTGGTTATCTCTGGTTTGATATCTTCAGATATTTCCACCACATGACAGGTGCCAAGCGGTTCACTTGGCTTTAAATTAAAAAATTCTTTTTCCTGACCAGTAATATAGGAAACCAACCGGCAGACATAATCACCGCGCGGTGTTTTTTGCCATAATAATTTTTCTCGTTTTTTCACTTTTTCCTGGATGTGTTCTTCTGCAAATGAAATAATGGTGAGTGGATCGTTTATATGTTCATGAAATTTTGATCCTGCGGTTGAGAGGAGGTCCTGGAGTAATTCTTTAGTTATCGGTTTTGTTTCATCACCATCTTGAATAGTGTACGTGAGGGCTAGCTGTTCTGCTTCTTTCGATAGGCCTCGCATATGCCGTATAATATGGATATAGGATGCTTGGGTACGATGAAAATGAGCGATTTCCTGCTCATTTACCGGAGTAGTTTCCCCATATCGTCGAATGCCATCAATTATGGTATAAGGAATTGAATTGTGATATTGTATTTCCATACGCAAAAAAGAAGCTCCTTATCCACTGTAGCAGAAAGGAAAAATTGTATCAATGGCCTGTTCATAAATTTTAAATTTTGCTTATTTAAGAGTAATTTACTGTACACCTCGTCTTTCCAAAATTATATGCATCGATTTTTTGGTGATTTTGATTTTACCGTTGGCAGTGTGAAAATTTCAGAAGATCACGCCGTCACGCACCAGTTGCGGGACGTGTTAAAAATGAAAAAAGGGGAGACCTTGGCGCTGTTTAATACCAAAGGGCAGGAGGCAATATGCACCATCGATAGTATAAGCAAAAAAGAGCTTATTCTTCATATTGGGCGTGTCGAAGAAAAGCAGTTTATGCCGAAGACGCGGGTACATCTTTTTTGTGCTGTATTAAAAAAAGATAATTTTGAACTGGTCGTCCAAAAAGCAACGGAAGTTGGAGTGACGGATATTCATCCCATCATTACTGCACGTACTATAAAACAAGGACTCCGTTTTGATCGCCTCGAACGTATTGCCACAGAGGCAACCGAACAAAGTGGTCGTATGTTGGTGCCGACTACGCATGACATTGAAGAATTAGAAGATGCGATTCAGATTGCTGAAAAAATGGATGGATTACATATCTGTCTTGATATGTCAGCAGATATGATTCAATCGGTATTAGCAAAAAAATCGGAAACAGTATGTCTCTTTATTGGTCCGGAGGGCGGATGGACAGATACTGAACGTGCGTTATTTCAAAAAAATAATTGGAACATAGTCAGTCTGGGAGACGGGGTATATCGAGCTGAAACCGCAGCGATTGTGGCTGGGTATCTTGTGGTGAATAGCTGAGAGTGCTTCTGCCTGCCGGTATACAGATATACAATATTAAAAATAACGCTTCGCAGCGTTATTTATTTTTATATTTGTCCCGGAATGCTTCTTCATCTCCATACGGTACAAAATCTTTATGATGCTTGGGTGAAACAAATCCTTTTACTTTTTCATGTTGAATGCCACACCAATATGTTTCTGTCGCAGCTGCGATTTGGACCCAGTAGGCAAAGACGCCGTTGACATAGCCGCAGTAGAGGCAAAATAATTTTTGCATTGGGTTGAGATACGCCAATTTTTGGTGATCAACACGGACGTATTTGCTACGCACTATGTACGGGAGTTTATAAAGACGAAAACAAATGCGATGATAGATCTCAATCCAGACATCAGCAATAATAACCGGGACAAAGACCGAGAAAATAAAGGGTGAGCTTGTGATATGCCGGATGCGGCGACCTGGATTTTTGAGATAGTTCATAAATAGTATTTATTTTTCTTGATCAGGGCGGATCGGTATAATAAATTTTTTCGCAAGCTGGACTAATTCATCATGCATCATTCCATTTGATGCAATTAATCCATTAATCGGTTGATCGTATCGTTGGTCATTGCCGTGCAAATCAGTTACGATACCGCCTGCTTCTTCCACAATTACTTTTACTGCTGCAGCATCATGCGCTGTTTTGCTTGGAAAAATAGTAAATACAAATTCTCCGGCAGCAATTAATACAGATGGATAAATGTAGGAATTAAATTTAAATAATTTTACCCCTCTTTCCATAACAAGATGTTCCACGAGCGGCATGATATTAAATCCGGCGCTCCCTCCCATTTCATAATTCGCCGCGCTTCCTTTGAATTCGTTGCGGGTGGAAACAGTTACTTTTTTATTGTTTAGTGTTGTTCCTTTTCCTTTTTCTCCGACAAATAATCGATCAAGAAATGGATCATAGACAACACCGAGAATACTTTCTCCATGTTTGGTCAAAGCAAGTGAGAATGTCGATGTTGGAACGCCATGACAAAAGGGAATAGTGCCGTCGATTGGATCACAAACCCATACATACTCTGCATCTCTCAGTAATGCACTTTCTTCTTCGGCAAGTATACTATGTTCTGGAAATTTTTTCTGTATTTCTTGGATGAGAAGAGAATTAATCGCCTTATCGGTTACGGTGACGGGTGTATTATCACTCTTCCATTCTTTGGCCATGCCAAGTGAAAAATTTTCTTTGATAATTTTTCCAGCGGTATAGGCAAAATCTTCTGCAAATTGACGGTAGTCAGACATAAGATACACATTATTTATTTTTCAACTGGCGTAAACGTTTCTTTGTATTATTTAATCGTCCGTTGTTCATTTTCTGAAATAAGTAATGCTTCACGATCTTGTATTGCTATAACCGGATAAGGAACTGATGATTGAAATTCATCTGCTTCGGATTGAAGGTGTGGTTTGAAATGGGGGAGAATGGAAATATTCGTAAAGCCAAAACTTTCAAGATCAGTAAGATGAATATCATTCGGATCACATTCACTTCCATGACCTGCTATCGCAATATTTGGTCCGGCAATGATACTTCCCGCGCTGACGCCGATATACATGCAGTTATTTGTTTTCATTTCTTTTTCTATAAATGCGTACGCTCCTGTTTTTTTCATTCTATCGAGAATACGAAATGTATTTCCACCGCAGACGTAGATAATATCAAAATGATCGCTGAGAGTAAATGTTTCATCGTTGAGATTGAATATGATTGCATCAGTAACTCCGAGGTTGTTTATTTCCTCTTTGGCTGCCAGTGAATAGGCAAAAGCTTGTTCCGATTGTATGTTCGCGAGCAATAACGCACTGCATTCTTGTGCTGGTTTTGGCAATAACGAGAAAAAAGCTTCGTGTATTGCCGGTGTGGTGAGGCCGTCGGAAGTGAGGAGAAGATTCATGTAAAAAATTTATGAACGAAAATATTTTTTAATCCACCACTCTTTTATTTGTGGTAAAGATTGTGTTGATAAAAAATACCCAATAGCAGGAAGCAGGGCATTGAGTAGATATTTTTTTACATCAATTGTGTAGAGAATAATAGACGCAATGAAATACGTAATTACCATAATCGAACCAATACGAAATGCGCTGGTTTCCCAGGCTTTATCAGCTTCAACCCGCCGGTTTCGTTCGTGGAGGGTGTTGATTTCTTCCTCTATTTTTTTATTGTGTTCTTCCATATATCCCAATATTATTGTTGCAAAAAATCTTTTATCATTATGAGTAATTTGGGATTGATAAAATTTTCTGGAATTTCATTGATGTCCATCCAGGCCCATTCTGAGAATTTTTCCGGTTCAATATTTTGTGGTTCCTGAGTTGTTGATCCTACGAAGAGATATACAATATCACCTTCTTTTGCGCCTTCTACTGTGCCGAGGAAATGGCTAATGTCAAAATCAGTAACACCAATCTCTTCAGCAACTTCTCTTCGTAATGTTATTTCAATTGTTTCTCCATCATCAGAGCGGCCACCCGGAAGGGTCCAGACGGAAATGTGTTTCCATTTGTCTGGTGTGTAATGTCTTAATCCGGTTAAGATTTTTGTGCCTCGGATGAGGGCAATAGCAGGGCAGAGAGTGGCATTACCAAGAAGAGATAGTTCTTTCATATATATTAAACATTAAATTCTTTACTTTCCTCATCGCCATATAATTCATCATCCCAGTATTTGATGTATGACGGTTTGATTATCCATATTTTTGACCCCCAGGCATTTTTGCGAATCCACTCGAGTGTGATGGTTTTTTTGAATTCGGGAATTTTTTTGTGAATAGCTGAAAGAGCAACGAGTATTTGTTTTGGGCCACGGGCCATCGTACATATACCAAGACCTTGGATACCCTTGCGATTATTTGGATTTTTTTGATCACACCACGCAAGAGAAAAGGCAATTTCTGGCCGTTTTGTTATGTGGAGGCTGTGCTTTGCGTCTTTTTGACTTACAAAATAAAGAATCCCTTTTTCATCCACTCCAAAGTATACTGTTGTTATCCATGGTTTACCCTTGTCTTGAGTTGCGATAGAGAGAAGTTTTTGGGATTTGAGAAAGGGGAGATATGTCATAAAAAGAAGGGGTAGTTTTGTTCACTTCACTGTACAATAAAAAAACCAGCTGGGCAAGAGCTGGTCACTTTTATTTTTTGGTTTTATTCAAGAATAAATATTGTTTGAACTACTGTTGCTTGTCCTTCTGTATATGCTTCAAAAGTATATTCTCCGGGTTTCCAGGTTGCTACGTCATTTATTGAATAGTGAATTATTTTTTGACCAGCAAGTTCATTTCCGATAGTGATGCTTTCACTTTTTACCGGCGTTTGTTCATCGCCTCGGTATATGTCTATGTTGACAATGGCGTAGTTTTTAAGTGGTTTGTTAAAGGTCATATTCCATCCGACTTCGGTTGTTCCTTTGCGTACAAGTTGTAGTGTTTCCTCAGGAGAAGTAAGGTTTTCTTCGGGGATAGAGTACATTTCAGTTTCTTCTAAAGTGATTTCTTCTATTATTTGAGTATCTTTGTTTACTTGTAGCTGATCAGGTTGTGGTGCTTGGCCATTGATGAATATATTGGTAATTTTCCATTGACCATTTTCCTCAATCATTTGATATTCAGCAGCAACACGTGATCCATCTGTCCCCGTTACTGATCCTTTTACTGATCCAGTATTATTTATAATGGAAATTTCATTAAATGAACTATCTTTATATTGTAAAAGAGGGGGAGTATTTTTTACAAGTGCTCTAAAGGTTTCGAGTGTGAGGGTATTTTGCGCTCCTGTCGCTACATACGAATATGCTTGTTCAATATTACCTGAGCGTAAGGCTTCAAGATGTTGTTTTACGGTATCTTTTGCGGCACCACATCCTGCACCAGCGAGAATTACTCCTGCCAACACAGTGACAAAAAGGGATCTTTTCAACTTCATATCAAATGATTTAATAACAAATTAATAAATAACATATAAATAGCTTATTGTATGAGGGGAAAAAACATGTCAAAAAACTTGCGATTATTGAGTACTGTACAGCAAAAAAATGAGTGGAGCAAGGTGGTATTATATTGACACCTGCCCATTTTTGTGTTACAAGATAGACTGTTCATTGGTGTTCGCATGAGTGAGCGCCTAGACATCCGGGAGGTTCGCTATGGTTTTCCGTATTCCCCTTTTTGTCGTTCTGTTCATCATCACCTTGGTGGCGCCTGCCACTGCCCTGTCGCTTCATGGTCAGACGTTGGTCGTTGGAGGCGGAGAAATTCCGCTCATTGAGAGTCCTGAGGGATTCAAGACCGAGTGGTACTTGCACGGTTCGTTTCTTCAACCTGTTGACGCGAAACCTCTTTTGTTCTTGTACACCGGCCCCCAGTTCACTTCAGGACACACGCAGGTCAAGCTTCTGACTGGCGCGTTTCTGACTGCTGATGGCGGTGCGTCGGCAACGGCGAGTCTGTGGCTCAATCAACAGGATTTCCCGACCCGTCATATGCATATGTTCGGTGAGGTGGATATCTACTTTCCAGTGCGGCAACACAGTCGGATGCAGTTCTATGGTTTGGCCGAGGTGTTCTATCACGGGCATGAACATCGTGGTATCGGTCTCGAGGCCGAGGTATTTCTCGATACGGACATCTGGTCCGTGGTAGCGGTGGGCCCTGTCATCCAAGTGTCTCAGTACGTGTCGTTTTTCCTGGCTTATGACTTCAATCCACATGAGGCCGAGCCGGGAGTGTTTGTTCGTTTGCAGCTTCGGCTGTAGGCAAGGGGGGCGTGCGGGTTGTCATCACAAACCGCACAAGGGACAGTTCGCTGTTCCATCCTTCTTTTGTTCGGTAGAGTAATGGATAAAAGAAGAAAAAATACCCATGTAGGGTATTTTTTGTTATATAATTATTTTTTCAATATTATAAAAAACCAGTGCTGCAAGCACCAATCAACTATTATTTGTTGTCTAAGGTGAAGGTGCTAATAATTGTTGGTATTTCTTTCATGCGTTCAATCATGGCGTCATCCGCGGCATACTGTGCACGTTCATATGCAAAAACGTATAGGCTATTTTCTCCTAAATAGGTTGGCATAGGTCCTTCTTGAGAAAGTATTTTTTGCCACTGGTCTTTTGTATGTATGCTGATATTGAAGAGTGAATCTTGCGCAAGGAAACCAATATCAATAGAGTCGCTGGTGCCAAGTATATCCCAGTCAATATTTCGATTTTTTACAATAAAGTCTTTCCACGTTTCTGGAAATGTTAGTGAAAACTTGTAGATATCATTGTGGTAGGCGATCTCATCGGCTGACTCATTGTCGGATGGATTATTTTGTTCTGTCGTGGTGGATTGTTGTGGTGTCACATTTTCTTGCTGGTTGGCGATTTGGTTTACAGGTAACCCAGAATTTTTTTGCCACAAGTACAGGCCGCCAATGAGGATTACTGCAGCTATGGCTAATACAATAATAAGTGTATTTCTTTTATTCATATGTTTTTATTAAAGATATTCTCCTTTCACCATATACTAAAAAAACCAGCAAAGCAAGCTGGTTTTTTTTGTATTGCTATCTCTCTTGGATCAAGAATACTGTATGTGAGATGTACACAGTGATAAATAGTACGTCTTGGTATTGTTCGAGCCAATGTCTTTTTCTAATAAACACGGTAAAGAATAGTATAAAAATTGCAATATTATTATGTAACAAAGAAATAGGCGGGCAAATTTAAAAAAAATTATTACAGGAATACATTGCTTTCAATAAGAATGTGCATGCCAATCAATATAAGAATAATGCCGCCAATAAATTCTGTTTTGTTCCCTAATACTTTTCTGAATAGTCCCCCAAGGTGCATGCCAAGGGCGCATAAGAAAAAAGTAACAATACCAACAATGAAAGAAAGGGTCAGTATGGGTTGGCCGATGACTGCCTGGCTTAATCCAACACCGAGCGCGTCAATACTTGTTGCAATTGCGAGGATACATAATGCTCGGTGTGTTAATGAAAATGGTATGGATTCATCTTTTTGAAAAAATTCCCATATCATTTTTCCGCCAATAAACGCGAGCAGGCCAAATGCGAACCACGGACCATAGTTTTTTATATATTGCTCAAAGGCAACACCGCCATACCAGCCGATGATAGGCATGAGAAACTGAAAAAAACCGAAATATCCCGCAACGAGTAAGATATTTTTTATTGTTGGTTTTTTTAATCCAGCACCACCGCTTACAGATACAGAAAATGCATCAGCAGCGAGGGCGATAGCGATAAGGAAATATTGGAGTATACCCATATATTATTTTTTCTTGTTTTGTGGTGATTACTTTTCTTACACACTACTTTACAATAATAAAACTAGCAGGGCAAGCTGGTTTTATATTTACTTCATTCCAAAGTAGGTTGTGATGCATTCGTCTAGATCATGGATCAGATCCATCTTCAATGCTTCATCTGGCGTCACCCACATGTATCCTTTATGTTCATTCGGACTAATGCGTATTTCCGGTTTTGTAGGGAGGTGGGTTTCAAATGCATGATAGTGAATATCGTGTCCCTGGTTTCGAACAAAAACTGAGCTGACGTATATTATGTTTTCTTCTGCAATATCCAATCCTGTCTCTTCTTTAATTTCTCTTCCAATTGCTTGTTGGATGGTTTCTCCTGAATCAACCTTTCCTGCGGGGAGTCCGAATGTATTACCATGAGTTTTGTGTCCTTGGCGATGGAGTAATACAAACTTTCCATCATGCTGAACAAAACAAGCAACGACATCTACTTCTTTTTTGAAATCGGGAGGGGCTTCTGTAAAAGTCATATTTGGATTATTTTAATTCATATTCCCAACCTGGTCGCCATGATTTTGTTTTTCGCCAATCTTCTGTAAATGCTTCTTCCCATGTTTTATTCCTCAATAACACATCCAACGCGAGTTGCGGTGCCTTGTGCGCGACGATAGCAATATGTTTGCCATCATAATGTTGTTTGAGAAATTCGAGAAAGTCTGCAATTCTGGTTTTTACATCCTCATAACTTTCTCCATCAGGGAATTTTTTTGTGATCGATTCTTCTTGCAGTGGTTCAACTATTTCAGACGGCTGACCATTATATGTACCATAATTGCATTCACGTAGTCTTCTATCAATTATAATGGGTACTGATCCTGCAAAAGTTACGTTGGCTGAATGGACAGCTCTTTTGAGATCGGAGCAAAATACAATATCAAATGTTTTGTCTTTTATCGCATTTTTTAGTTCAATGGATTGTTTTATGCCTAATTCTGAAAGTTCCGCATCCGACCAGCCCGAAGATATTTCATTTTCATTGTCAGTGGTTGTGCCGTGCACGAAATAGGTGATGTGAATTGCCATATGTTTATTAATAGAGGCCTACTAGATATTACCTTAAAGATTTTTTATTTTTTGAATTTGGTAAAAAGTTTTCCTTAGTAATCACACTTTTTCCAATTTTTTCTTCCAAAGCGACTCTTGCATCTTTAGCAATTTTACCACCCTTTTTCGCCGGAATTTTATTATCATCCAATCCTTCTGTTTTGTCTGTTTCCGCAATTCTTCTGGTTGAAAGTTCTGCTAATGCGGTAAAAATTAATTCTTCTTCGCTCATATGGTCTCGAAGATTTTGCGTTTTTAGACCTTTCAAGATTTTGTGATTTTTTATTGTTAAATCAGTCCATTCCTCATGAATGATATTGGTAAGTATTGCAAACTCATTGCCTTTTTTCACCCCGTGTTCGTTCCAATAATCTGTCAATTTGTTTCTCGTTTCTTGCCCCATCATCCGTTGTTGGATCCATTTTTCACTTCTTCCTTGTTTTTGCCAGTATTCGCGACCGCGATTCAATGCTTTTTCTGGATCAGCCATTTCTTGCATTCTTTCATATCCAACCCTAGCAAGCCATAGTTTGATGGGCTCGGCTTTTTTAGATGGAACAGATTGGATGAGGCGCAGTATAGTCTCTACATCAGCAACATCAGTCTTGTATAATTTTCCGTCGGCAGACAGCATTTTCAGTTGGTCACATTTTGTGACCAACTCGCTACCCTCTTGTTTTAAGCGGTTTTTTAGAGTAGTCCAATAACTTTTAGCTTTTTTAAAGTCGGGTTGTTCTACTAACGCTGCTATGATATCAATCACTGAAAAATACCAAGTTTCTTTTTTTTCGTCGTAATGGCGGCGAATCCTGAAATTTTCAAAAATAGCCAGTGAATTACCGTGTTCACTCGTATTTTTCGTGTGACCTGCCTTTTGCCCTCCTTTTTTCATATCGAAAAGATTATATATTATAGGTTTACTCTACAATAAAAAAACCAGCTGGGCAAGCTGGTTTATTATATTTTTTTGTTTACTTTAACAATTCCACAGTCAATTCACCAAGACCAATTTTTTTCTCCGCGGAAAAAGGAATGACTTTGTGGGGATCAAATATGTCTCTAATTTTTTGTATTTGTTCATCGTATTCCGATGTTTTTATCTTATCGACTTTATTGGCGACAACGACTATTTCTTTTTTACTGTTTTGCAAAGCCGCGAGCATCTCCATGTCATCATAGGTCGGACCAATTTTCGCGTCTATGATGAGAACTACTTTTTTGAAAGGATAATTGGAATTAAATAAATACCAATTAATCATTTTTTGAATTTTGTTTCGGATTGCATCTGGCACTTTGGCATAGCCGTAGCCTGGGATATCTACGAGATAAAAATTCTTGTTTATCAAAAATATATTTATTTGTTGGGTGCGCCCTGGAGTGGAGCTGGTGATGGCAAGATTTTTTGAATTGGCAACCAAATTGATAACACTTGATTTGCCCACATTGGAGCGACCAATAAAAACAATTTGAGGTTTGCCATCCTCAAAAATAGTATCCGTCCCAACGACGCCTTTTACAAATGTAGCAGATCTTATGTTCATAGAGACACAGTACGTGAAAATGGGGAGAAAGTCAATCTTGGGGGGGATATTATTCATTTATAACAAACCATTTCCCCTCGCTAATCACCTCTACTTTTCCATCAACAATTTTTAATGCAGAATTATCATCAAGCGCATAAATAGTATCTGGAATATCTTGCGCCGCTTGTTTTACGTATTCTTCAGTCCGTAATGGAAAATGTTCAGAATTAAGATGGGGGAGTATATAAAAATCAACGAAATTAAGACAAGGAATATTCTCTATCTTTTCGTCTTTCCCTTCGTGTTCAGCTGAATGCATTTTTAATGCGAGATCTTTGCTTGTTACCATACTGCCGGCACTTGATCCGACATATACTTTTGTTTTTAATAATTCAGGAAGCAAAGAAATAAGTCCAGATTTATTGATCCAGTTCATGAGATGGTAGACACTACCACCTTCGAAAAATAATATATCGGCAGTTTCAAATTTACGGCGCCAAATGTCTTCATCAAGTGCGGAAATATCCGCGATGTCTATAGATTTGAAATGTTGTTTTTTTAATTTAAGAAGGTCTTCAATAAACCAATCTTTATCTCCAATCCGTACATTTGCTGCTGTTGGAATAAAAACGAGCGAGGTGTCTTCTGGTTTTTTTCCCACTAATTCAAATAATGCGTTTGCGATTGATTGGTTGGCGAGGCCGGAGGAGGTGAGGAGGAGTTTCATAGATATGGCAGGGTATTTTTTGGTAATATTTATTCGAGGGTGATGATACCATCGTCGGCGTTAAGAGTTATTGTCTGCCCGGTTTTAATAACATCAGTTGCAATTTTTGTACCTATTACACAAGGTCTCCGTAATTCACGAGACATAATTGCGGCATGACATAAAATTCCACCCTCATTTGTAATAATGCCGGCACTTATTTTCATTGCAGGTACAAATTCAGGCGAAGTCATGGTGGTAACCAGTATCTCACCTTCTTGCAGTTCGTGTGCGTTCCGTCGGTCAAGAATTACGCGTGCCACACCGCGAATTTGTCCTTTGAACGCAATTTGTCCTTTAAGTTCCTTGGCATCTTTCTTTTTTTCGTCTGGTATCACAAACTTATGAAGTCTATCCACGTCCTTTCCGGCAACGAAGTAGGATGTATGAGGTGGAGTCGTGATAAGAAAGGCATAGCCATTCTTTGTTCTATCAAAGACCAAATCGCGAGGGATTGTTAAATCACCTTTTTTCAGACTGGAGATTATTTCTTCATAAGTCATATGAAGCAGAGCTTCCACAGGTAAAGAGAAAATTTTTGATAGAGATGAAAAAACTGCTTTGTATGCTCCATTGACAAGCATGGAGTGGTCAATGGTTTCGGTACGAATATACATAAACCATCGTACAAAATTTATTTTTTCCTTTAAAACTGTCGGAAGTTTCGCATTTTCGATAATATGATTTGCATGTTCGAGTTCTTGATCGGCAATATCCAGCAATTCTTTTTGCTTTTTATATTCTTTTTCGTTTTTCAGCTGCTTCAATCTTCCTCGATAATATTCAATATCAAAATATTCGTCATCGATGTTGTGTAATGCCAAATGACCGTACTTTTTCGTATGATTTTTTAATGCTGTTTCAAGAGCACTGTCTTCTCGTCCCCATAGTTTTAGTAAGTCTCTCTGTTCTATGCTCGAATGTGGAAGTTTCATTGGGCGGTATGCCTCTTCAAGAAATTTTTTCAGTTCTTTGCTGGTTCCATTCCATTCTTTTTCTATCTCACTATCAATTTTTTCTTTTATGTTTTCTACCCCAAACCACAAAAATGCAACCTCAAAAAATTTTACCCACCAATCAAGATGTTCCAAAAGGAACTTCTCGATTTCTTGCGAGGATAACGTTCGTTGAGGAATAGATTTTGCTAATTTTTTCTCTATGTCGACTATTCCTCGCACTTCTTCTATGAGGGCGCTAGTAAACTCTTTATTTTCGTTCATCTTTTGCCACCAAATCTCCGCACCCTTTTTGTTCAAATTACTTGGCAAATAAACCGGCATCACACTTTTTCCGACCTCAAAGAAAGCAAAGTCGATTCCCCAGCGCTTTTTGACGGCTGCTGCAGCATAGCGATAACCATCCATAAAAAACGGTACACGTCGTCTTATTGCACGCCAATATTCCTGATCTTTCAAAAACTCCCGATCCTTCGCAAATTTGGCAGTATCCAAGGTGTAATCTGGTTTTGAGAGCTCGATTTTCATATTTTAGGTTTAGCTTAAAATGATCCCGTCTTCATCTCGCCAGCACGTACATAATTCGCAATAATCACGCCGCTTGGGGACACCGAACTTGAAGATAATGTGAATGCGTTCGGAATAACATAATTATTTTTCTTTCATGAGTGTGATGTCACGAGCGCTATTTATTTAGCAAAAGATCTAAATCTACTTCCAAATTTTCAAATTGTTTTTTTAGTAATTCTTTTGAATCTTCTATTCCCTTATTGTAAATCTCTGTACCAATGTCTTGTAAAAAGAAGTCCAAAATATCTTCTGCTGCAATTACTCCGATTTGTTCGTTTCGTTTTTGTTTGAAAAAAGTGACGATTTCGTCAATACAAGACTTCCTTTTTGCTTTTGGAAGTAGATCCCATTTGCGTTTGATTTCATTCATAGTAGTGTGGGTGATTGCGTATAATTCTTTTTTATACGAACTATTTTCATAATGTATTATTGAGTATTGTTTTTTTAACAACGTCAAATATTTTTTGATGGCCATTTGCATTTGGATGCAGCCCATCTTCAAAATCAGCGCTATCCAATAATCCAAAAATATCCACGAATTTAATCTCATTTTTATGACAAACATTTTTCATTACGACATTGTATTCCTCTATGTATTCATTGGTATAACACAAATTGCACCAAGAAACTGGCATTGTTTTTGATTCATCACAATTATTAAAACCAATAAACATAATCCTCTTTGCCAGACTTCTTGCTTTCAGAATAATCTTTTCTATATTAGCTTCGAATTTTTCTGGTGAGACAAGGTGTTCTTTGTTGTCTTTATCGTAAGCAGCATCATTTCCGCCAGTCTGAAATAGGATCGTATCAGCTTCTCTCATTTTTGCTTCGGATTCAAATCTTTCAAGAATAGTCTCAGTGGTTCCACCAGATATGCTTAAATTGTATATCTCTGTTTCTTGATCGTTTTTGGCACAATCTAACCACAGTCTATTAACCCAGCCGCCTTTTTCTAAATCATAAGCGCCCCAGGCCGTACTATCTCCAAATATACAAATTACTGGCATATTTTTATTTTATATAACTTACCGTTGAAGTGGATGTCACATATTGAAAATTGAAGCTTTTTGAATGGGCAATGTAAATGTTCATATTTATTAAAAATCATGTTCAATAATAATCGGAAGATCAATTCCTGGCTGCATTGTTTTTTCTACAGTAATCGTATTTCTTTGTGTATGGCTAAAGACGGCAACAGAAAAATCAATACCATTTCGATAGACAAATGCGCCATAATATTCGTCTGGTAAATTGGTGATTCGAATTTTTGTTGGACGTGGTTTTTCTGCGAGTACTTGTTGTACTTGTGTGTTTATTGCTGCTGCCGAAGTGCCGGCTTGTATCCATGGTTGCGCTTCGAAATAAGCAATAAAACACAGTAATACTAGGTATGCCATAAAACTTCCCTGCAATATCCGCTGTTTTGTTATTGAGAATAGATATCCCATGAGTATGGCAAACCAGACACTGCTGAGATAGAGAATTCGACTGTGTTGGTTATTGGCATCCAGCGGATTGACGAGATTCCAGCCGATTATATTGCTGGCGTAGAGAAGGAATATTAAAATACTAACTGTTTTTATAATAAAAATATTATTTTTTCTTTTGTATTGCGAAATAAAAATTCCGATGATAGTTAGGAAGGTAATAATCCGGGCAATACATCCAAGAAAAAAGGGGGCCGTGTGACGATTAAAAAATCCATACGTATATCCAAAAATAAGTGTCGTGTATTGCACAATATGATAGAGAGAAATATTTGCAGATATAGATTTTCCTCCTTCGTAATACCCGCCGAGACCACCAAGCACATGGATGCGCCAGAGCAAATACACGGCATCTAAAATAAAAAAAGCGGCTATGCTGCGGTAGGAAATTTTTCGTTGCAATAAGAGATCAATACCAAAGAGTAGAAAAGGAAGTAATAATGCATATTCTTTGGAAAGTAGAGATATGATGGCGAGCGCGGCAATGTACATTATTTTTTTCGTTTGGGGTGGAGTGGTATAGATAATCAGCGCACCGAGTAGGGGAATAAGTGCGAGCGGCGCATTCCAAGAAGCAAGCCAGAGAGCGGCTTCTGTATTCAAGGGAAACACAGCAAAAACGCATGCGGCAAAAAGTCCTGCTCGTTTTTGTCCAAATAGTCGGTACGTTAAATATCCAGCCATTGCGGCAACAATACTATGTAAAAGAAGAGATACTGCGTGTAGTAATTCCGGATGATTGTAGAGAGGTGCGATGGTAAGCACGGATAAAATACTTTGCAGCGGACGGTAATTTCCCAGATGATTACCAATAATATCGGGAGTAAATAGAAATCGGAGCGAATGAAAGAATGTCTCATGTTGGCTCAGATAAACATAACCCCAGTCATCGGATAAAAAACCAATAGTAAGCGCTTTGGCGTAAACAATGAAGGAAAGAACAGTACAACAAAAAAGTGTTGTGAGAAAGAAGTGGTGTGAGAGAAAATCTCTGATTTTTTTTGGGAAACTAGGGGTTGTCATATGCACTTATTCTTCAAGTGGCCAGGTTTATTTCAGATATTTTTGAATAATTCTTGTGAATTGTAGGTAATAACCGAGGATAATGTTGTTCAGTTCACTGTATAATAAAAAAACCAGCGGGTCAAGCTAGTTTATATCATGTTATTTTAACAATTCTTTTTGTTAATTCAGAACAGCCTCTACAATTGACGGCGTCTCTGTCACATCGCCGTATTTTGAATAATGTTCCATGTCATGTTCGATAATAACTCGCGCATGTAGTTCGTTTTTTGCAATATCGGCAGTGTCGAGCGGAATATATTTGTCATTATCAGAGAAAAACGCAATAATTTTATCTGCTTTTGTACGAGCGACAGAATAGTTTATTGGATGTTGTTCCCAGGTGCTATAAATCTCCCGCTCTTCGGGGGTAAAATTAGTGATAGTTCCGCCAATAACACCTGCTACAATGATTAATTTTCCAATTCGTTGATTTTCTTTTAGTTCAGACAAAAAATGAAGCATTGCAAGTGCTGCTAAGCTGTGTGCCACTACCATTGTTTCTTCGTCTGGACGAACTATAGTTTTGTGTAAAAAAGGAACCCATGTTTCAAAGCGAGGATGATTGGTATCTGGAAATGCAGGGGCAATAACGCGAATGCCTTGTTTCTCCAATTCTTTTTTAAGGTATGGACGAAAAGCCCCGTCAGGGGAACCTCCCCACGCATGAAGAAGGTATACTGTTTTCATAAATAGAGAGAATATTTGATAAGAGTTACTTTACAATAATTAAACCGGCCGGGCAAGTGGGTTTAATTTTTTTAATGTATCCGATCTATAAAAAATAAATTTTCCACGGGTTCATTAAAATATCTACTAATATCAAGGGCTAATAACAAAGAGGGAGTGTAATCTCCTTTTTCAAGTTTTACCACAGTCTGTCTGCTGACGTTAAGAATGTCGGCAAATTCTTGTTGTGTCACACGGCGTTTCAGGCGTTCGTGTCGCACACTATTTTTTATAAAGTATTTTTTTCTCATAAATAGAGTATAGCACAGAAGTATATTAA
>CAYGHM010000017.1:0-20645 GCA_964349825.1 uncultured Gammaproteobacteria bacterium | reverse complement strand
GGGAAAGCTTGCGTGCCGTGCGTCCTCACAAGACCACGGCATTGCATTTAAACATGCGAACTACGAAAAATACGAAATTACGAAACAAAATACCCCTCTGGTGTGAGGGGTATTTTTATCTATGTATTTCAATTTCGTACTTTCGTATTTTTCGAAGTTCGTATGTTCATTATTTACTAAACTTCGCAGAATATAAGTCGACGGACCGTCGCACTGCCGCGTAGGCATCGTCTTTTCCTTTGTAGCCTGGAACAATAACTTCTTTGTTTTGTAATTTCTTATAATTTTCGTAGAAGTGCTGAATCGTTTTGAGTGTATGTGGATTAATATCACCGATGTCTTGTACTAGCGCCCAACGTGGATCATCCACAGGCACTGCAATAACTTTATCATCAGCATCACCGCTATCGATCATATTCATAAGACCAACTGGTCGTACTTTTACTAAAACACCAGGAAAAAGCGGTTCAGTCGTTAATACAATAACGTCAAGGGCGTCTCCATCGTCCCACAATGTTTTTGGAGCAAATCCATAATCAAAAGGAAAACTTTGCGCAGTATGAGAAACGCGATCAAGCGCGATTAATCCTGTTTCTTTATCAATTTCGTATTTGTTGAGAGATCCACGAGGAATTTCAATAATCACATTAAACTGCTCTGGCGACTTATCACCAAGAGCCACATCATGCCATAGGTTCATAAACTCAGCATTAAAAATGATTCCTCAATACTACCAACGGTAAGAGAAAAAATCAAGTGCGGCTAGAATAAAGAATTAAGAACGAAGAATAGTGAGTGTGGAATGATTTTTTTTCTTACCCTTCATTCTCCATTCTTAATTCTCTATTCTATAATTCTATTCACTACGCATATTTGGTGAATAATCCACCGCCAATGATGAATAAGCACGTTTTGTACGCTCTTCCTCATCAATCGCGGCTTCGGTATTTTTTTTTGCCAAAACAACATAACCCTGACTTTCTACAAATCGGCCCAAGGTCATCATCTCTATTAATGAATATAACTCCCCTGCTGCCGTAGAATATGGATGTGTCTTTTTCTTTACCTTGGTAAGCGCTCCTGTCACAAATCGCAAGAGAGGGAATTTTTTCTGTTTTAATAATGCCTCATGAAATTCTTCTGGATTGGTAAAAATACGTGCCCACGAAGCGCTCATCATTTTTTTAATCGTAAATCCAGCACGGACAATCAAGGTCTGTAATTCTTTCTTTGAATAGAGGGAAATATGAAATTGTGCATGGGGATCTGTGTTCACCTCATGTTTCAATAAATAATTTCTCACAAATGCATGTTTTCCCACTTTTGACTCGGAAAACATAACCAAAGATCCATCAGGTTTTAATACGCGATATAATTCCCGAAGCCAACGAGACACGTCCTTTACATGTCCAAGTACATCTGAAGAATAAACAACATCGATACTGTCTTCAGAAAAAGGAAGATGTTCTCCATCATACCAATGGATTTCTGACCACACACCATATTCTTTCAATCGATTCCGCGCAATATCAATTTGCAATTCCACTACATCAACACCAATAACTTCAATTCCTCTTCCAAAAAGTTTTTTCAAATCAATAACCGAGGCACCGGTTCCACACCCCACATCCAGGACACGAACTGGTCCTGTATAGTGATGTTGTTTTTTCGCTTCGGCAACCGCTTTTTTTACCCAGCGGTAGAGGAGAAATTTTTTAGGATAAAACATAAGTTTCATCCAATCTTTTGCTTCCACCGAATCTCCGGTGAAAACAGGGCGGTCATCCCATAATTCTGATCCGTCCTCTGATAGTTCACCCCAGCCGAAGGTTGTTTTTTTGTGCGATGGTTTCATATGGAATTATTATACATGACAAATACCGAAGGGCAAATGGTCCCGTTTGTTGTGAATTGACAATTACCTTGTTTTTTGCTATAGTATGGCCGTACTTACTTTATTAACACCTGCCTTTTAGAATGATACTTGTGTGGAACTGGTAGATGAAATATGGCTAAAATAAGCAAAAAAATGTTTCTTCTGGCTCACGATATCTCATCAACTGTGAACCCTATTCTCTTCGTAACATAGGGCTATTCTTCCATATCAGTATCATACCCGCATGGCAGTTTGGGTTTTTTACTATGTCAACAGGAATCTCGATCGTTGTAGCGCTTATCGCTGCTATTGTCGGAGCTACCGTCGGCTATTTTTTGCGAAAAATAATTATCAAAAATCGCGCCAATGATATTGAAGCGATCGCAGAAAAACGCCTGACTGAGGCAAAGAATAAGGAACAAGAACTTATTCTCGACGCAAAAGAAAAAGCAATCAAAATTATTGATGATGCAAAAAAAGATGAAGACGAACGTCGTCAAGATTTAAAACAACACCAGGCCCGACTCGAAAAACGTGAAGAAATGTTTGATCGACAAATTCTCGAATTTGAAAACAAGAAAACTCAGCTCGAAGTAAAAACTGAGGAAATCAAAACGATGCAAGACCGTATCCAGGAAGTCCAGGATCAGGGCATGAAAAAATTGCAGGAAATCTCAAACTATACACCAGACCAAGCCAAAGATGAGCTCTTCCAAAAAATTGAATACACCTACAAAGACGATCTCATGACCCGCATCAAGAAAATGGAAACGACCAATGCGGAAATGATCGAAGCAAAAGCACAAGAAATCATGGTAGTGGCGATGCAGAGAACGGCATCAAGTCATGCTGCTGAAACTACGTCAACTGTTCTTAACCTTCCAAGCGACGAAATGAAAGGTCGTATTATTGGAAAAGAAGGACGCAATATTAAAATTATCGAGAAAATGACCGGATGTGAACTCATCATCGATGAGACACCGGACATGCTTCTTATTTCTGGCTTCTCCCCTATCCGTCGTCGTGTTGCCTACTTGGCATTGGAAAAATTGATCAAAGACGGACGTATTCAACCAGCAAAAATTGAAGAATACATTGAAGAAGCAAAACGTGAACTTGCTATTGATATCAAAAAAGCCGGTGAAGAAGCTTTGCAAAAAATGGGTATCGTCGGTGTTGATCCAAAACTTGCATCCATTGTTGGTCGATTGAAATACCGCACAAGTTATGGACAGAACGTACTTAACCACTGTCTCGAAGTCGGATATCTTTCTGGCCTTATGGCAGAGGAAATCGGTATGGACGCCGCAAAAGCACGACGCGCTGGATTTTTCCATGATATTGGAAAAGCCGTTGACCATGAAACCGAAGGTTCGCATACAGAAATCGGCTATACCATTTTGAAGAAATTCAATATGGATGAGGATACAGCACAAGTTGCACTTACTCACCACGACACCAACCCACCATTACTTCTGACAAAATTGGTTATGGCTGGTGATGCGATTTCTGCATCACGTGTCGGTGCTCGCCGCGATAGTTACGAACAGTACGTGGGCCGTCTCAGTGATCTTGAAGACACAGCAAAACAATTTCCTGGTGTTGACAAAGTCTATGCTATCCAAGCTGGACGAGAAATTCGCGTCTTCGTTAATCCACATGAAATCGATGATTACAAAGCATTTAATCTTGCCAAAGATATTGCACGTCGCATCGAAAATGAATTAACCTATCCAGGTGAAATCAAAGTCAATGTCATTCGGGAAACAAGAACGATCGAATACGCCCGATAAACATACGAATTTCGAATAATACCGAATGACGAATTAAACTAAAAAGACGTTCTCGACCAAGAGAACGTCTTTTTTATATTCGCTATTCGTACCGAGTCTGCGAGGATTCGTCATTCGCATGTTTATTTGCCTCTATTGACACAAATTTACCCGTCTTGTATACTAGTTTCACAAATATAATAATCACTTAATGCACACGTATGCAGACCATCAATAAAGCAGCGCTTGCGCAAGCAATTGCTGAAAAAACAGGTGTTCAAAAGAAAGAAGCAGAAGAAATGATTGCATCATTTGTTACCATTGTTATCAATACATTAAAACAAGGTGGCGAGGTGACTATTTCTGGATTCGGAGCGTTTAGCGCAAAAACACGTGCTGGCCGCGTTGGTGTCAATCCACAAAATCCAAATGAAAAAATTCAGATCCCTTCCGTGATTGTTCCAAAATTCAAAGCGGGCAAGGCATTGAAGGACGCACTGAAGAAATAATAAACATGCGAACTACGAAAAACACGAAAGTACGAAATTGAAATACAAAGATAAAAATACCCCTCACATCAGAGGGGTATTTTGTTTCGTACTTTCGTATTTTTCGTAGTTCGCATGTTTAAAGGGTTCGCATGTTTAATTTTACCCTTCAACAATAGCAGGATACCGTCGATTGACATTTTTTTTTCTTTTGGATATAATGGCGTTCGTTACATGTCAGCCAATTTGGTGAGAATTCACCAGCAGCCTCGACGAATGAGGCCCGTTCGTCTAGTGGCTAGGACGCCAGGTTCTCATCCTGGTAACAGGAGTTCGATTCTCCTACGGGCTACACACGGATACACAATCCGTCACAAGGTAATGTCAGGGTAGCTCAGCTGGCTAGAGCACAGGATTCATAACCCTGAGGTCGGGAGTTCGAGTCTCCCTCCTGACACGAACTGGTTCATTGGTTTACTAGACTTCTAGTTTTCTGATCACTAAGTCAACCGTTGAAAGAGTGAATAACTTATATCAACCATAAAAAACACCCTAAAGGTGTTTTTTATGTTATAAAGAATAGTAAGTGGAAAGAAAAATTACGGTGTTCGATTTGGTGCAACGCCGTAATACTCAAGAATAAATTTCGACACTTTTCCAAATACTGGAGCGGCCGTGCTCTCCGCGTATGTTCGTTGTGGCTTTTCATATTTTACCAACATCACATACTTCGGATCTTCAACCGGCGCAAAACCAATAAATGAATGATTGAAATCATTAGAATAACCACCAACACCAGAAATCTGTGCCGTTCCTGACTTCCCAGCAACATGATATCCAGCCACGCGTGCCCGTCCACCGTATTGACTATCCACCACACTCACCAACATACCAGAAACCAAAGATGACACCCGTGGCTCAAGTATTTTTCGTAATTCCATTGGGTGTGTTTTTGTTATCACTCCATCTTTTTCACGGATCTCATCAACAATATACGGTTTCATAAGTTTTCCACCATTAGCAATAGCACTGAAGGCTGTCACCATCTGAAGAGGTGTCGCAGTAATACCCTGACCAAATGACGCGGTAGCAGTATAACAATCAAATTCTTTTTTACTTTCTGAAAGTGATGCAATGGTTCCTGTATTCTCCGTATCAAGCTCAATCCCCTCTTTTACACCAAAACCAAACTGTTCAATATATTTTTTAAATCGCTGTTTACCGAGTAACTCAGCAATGTATACCATACCCGTATTAATAGAGTACTCGAGAACGCCAGTCATGGTTTGATTTCCATGAGATTTATTTCCTGCGTTCTGAATTGGCTTTTGACAAATACCGTCCTTATGACCTGAATCAAAAAAAGGTGAATTAGGATTCACCAATCCTTCATTCAAAGCAGCTGCCATGGCAACCGGCTTGAAAATAGACCCCGGTTCGTATGGGGAATAAATAGTTAAATTATTATAGGCATCAGCGGATGATGGATCTTTATATTCATTTGGATTAAAATCAGGAAAAGAACACATGGCCAGAATAGCGCCGGTATGTGGATCCATAATAATAAGCGCCGCGCTCGATGCATCGTATTCATGAAGGCCTTCTTTCAGGGCATTACACGCAATATGCTGTAATGTCCGGTCAATAGTGAGCACTAAATCCGCACCATCAACGGCTGGTTCAAACGAACGCTTTTCTGAAGAAATCCACCCTCCGACCGCACTTTTTATTCCTTCGACAAAACCACCTTTTCCTGCAAGTTCTTCTTGCCAATATCCTTCAATTCCATAGCGACCAATATCCATCCCTGTATCATTTTTTCCTACAAAACCGATGACTTGAGATGCAAATTGTCCTTCGGGATAATAACGATATGACTGACGAACGAACCCAATACCCGGAATCTTCATTTCTTTTATTTTTTCCATTGCAACCTCTTCTATCTTTTGTTCAATAGGTTCGTACGGATCAGTTCGCTTGTTCAACTTAGCAAGCAGTGTAAGTTTTTTTTCTTCATCATAAGAAAACACACCCGCAATGCTGTCCGCAGCTGCTTTTGCTGTTTCATCATCCTTAATCAATCTCGTATCCGCAAATACGAGATAATAATCTTTATTAATGGCAAGTGGATATTGTTCCTTTGTTCTTGAATCCTGCATATACACCTGCCCTCGCTCTGGCACTAATTCACGAGATATTTCTTGCGTCCCTTTTGCAAGTGCGGTATAAAATCCATGCTGTAATACCATCAAAAAAAATAAACGAACAATAACAGCCGCACCGAGTGCAGCTATAGCAAAAAAAATAATCTGATATCGTGAATCAGTACTGTGACGCACTGTGCGCTTTCCTCGAAATACCGATCCACTATACATGCTTGGAGGCATAGATTGCCCGTGTAAGAGAAAATTAAATCTTTCGTTGCTGGCCAAGACGATGAACCATGGTTTCTTCGGAAATTTTTCCTTCTGCCACCAGTGTCTTGAGCGCGTGTTCCATTGTTATCATACCGCTCTTTGCGCTTGTTTGCATAACACTAATAATTTGGGAAATATTATTTTCTCGAATAAGATTTGCTACCGCTGGCGTATTAATCAATAATTCACGAGCAGCGATGAGTGTTCCATCTATCGCTGGAACCAATTGTTGCGCCACCACAGCCCGTAATACCGCACCGAGCTGAATAAGTACTTGTTTTTGTTTTGCCCCCTCAAAAACGTCTACAATACGTTCAATAGCTTCTGCCGCATTGGAGGTGTGGAGCGTAGAAAATACCAAATGCCCAGTTTCTGCGGCGGTAAGAGCGGTGGCAATCGTTTCAGGGTCTCGCATTTCACCCACAAAAATAACATCGGGATCCTGACGCAAAACATGCTTAAGCGCAGCTGCAAACGATACCGTATCAGTTCCTACTTCACGCTGTTCCACCAAACTTTGATCATCTTGAAACACAAATTCGATCGGATCTTCAATAGTAACAATATGCGCTTTTCTTTTTTTATTAATTTCATTAATAAGAGAAGCAATCGTTGTCGATTTCCCATGCCCAGTTGGTCCAACGACCAATACGAGTCCATCTAAAAGCTGTGGTAATTCAAGAAGCGGGGCTTCAAAATGAAGCGCCTCTGGTGTGGGAATATCCTCAGGAATGCGGCGAGCTGCTAGGCCTATTTTTCCATCTTGCTGATGAACATTCAACCGAAAACGTGTAGTGTGTACCGTATACCCCATATCCAAATCATGGGTTTCTTCATACTGATCTTTCTGTTTCTCGTTCATTATCTGAAGAAGTTCCTGTTCAAGTTCTTTTTCTGGCATCTGTGTTTGTTCAAGCACCTGTAATTGTCCATTCAACCGCACCATAGGAAATTCCCCTCCTACAAGATGTAGGTCCGAGGCGTGCATGCTGATAGTTTGTTCAAAATATGAAGTGAGTGTATTCATAGCCGTAACGATTAGAGATTATCCGTAGTGTACCAAAAAACCCTGTCTGTGGCTATAGCAAACAAACATAAAAAATCTCCACCAATGAAGCGGAGATTTTAAAATAACATTGTTAAGCGACTGCACGTCGTCGTCGCGTTGTTGCAGCTGGCGCACGGCGAGTTTTTGTTGTCTTTGCCGCAGTCTCACGTTTTTTTATTTGAGACTGAAAGTTTGACCACTGAGCACTAAGGATTTTTACGATAAGACCCTTTGCTTGCTCAGCAAGTGGGTGGCGTTTTGCATAAACATCAACCGCTTCTTTTACGATTTCGAGATAATTTGTCTTTGATAATTTTGACCACGTTTCAGAAGCCATAATTTGCTCCTTAATATCCCCATAAATATCAGCCGCCTGATTTGTTATTTCACTGCGCAATTCACGGCCTTTTTTTGTGGTATTAAGCCACACAACTCCAGCGCCGAGAAGTCCTCCAAGGAGTAACCCATTTCTAAGTCTGCCCATATTATTGTATTTTTAAAAAAAGATACGTACATATCCCTTCCTTACAAAGGGTGAGCAATAAGCTCTATACCCATCATGCCACACTTTAACCACAAACAGCAATAGCAGGCTGTGACTATTTTAATAATTCAAGTCCTTTTTCCAATACAATATCTTTTGTTGGGACATTTTCTTGTACCTTTGGCATTTCGACAATAACATCAGGAACAATCCCCTGTTTATCAATCACTTGTTCATGTGGAGTAAACCATTTAGCAATGGTCAATTTCAATGCTGAACCGTCTGGTAATACCTCAAAATCTTGCACAGATCCTTTTCCATACGTTTTCTGCCCTACGATGGTCGCAGCTTTATAGTCCTGAAGGGCACCTGCAACAATTTCTGCACCAGATGCAGTACCTCCATCAACCAAAACTACCGTCTTTATATTGGCAAAACGATAGGCCCCCTGACTATCATACTGATTTTTCTTTCCGTTAATAAAGACCTCCTTTACGACGACATTTCCAGGTTTAATCCATTCACTTGCAACCTGAACTGATGTGTCAAGATATCCGCCTGGATTAGATCGGAGATCAAGAAGAATACCTTTTGGATTTTCTTTTTGAATCGCTTTCACTGCCGTGTCAAATTCTTTCCATGTGTGTTCATTGAAATAGAGTACGTGTAAATACGCAATTTTTCCTTCCTGCATCTTCCACTCTACGGTTGGAACACTAATCCTATCACGGGTGATAGTATAGTCTTTCGTGCCTGACACACCTTCACGAATGATAGTAAGCACCACTGAGGTACCTTTTTTTCCACGAATTTTTGCGATTGCTTCTTCAACGGTTTTTTTATAAGATTCCATTCCATCAATAGCAAAAATGGTATCTCCCATTTTCAGCCCTGCTTTTTGTGATGGTGATCCAGGAAGAGGCGCAATGATCGTAAGCACACCGTCCTTATTTCCCACCTCAGCACCAATACCTTCAAATTCTCCAGATAAATCTTTGGTAAATTCTTCTGCTTTTTTTGGTGGAAAATATACGGAATACGGATCGTTTAATCCAGCGACCAATCCTTCAAGAGCACCGTAAAATAAATCGACATCGTTGACAGGTTGATTGACATGTTTTTCTTTAATTTTATCCCAAATTTTCCAAAATTGATCAAAATTTACTTCGTTCGAACGAGTCTTGGCATACAAATTTACCACTTTGCTTATTTCGACAACACCCTCTTCATTCGATAAAGTGTCTTGTATTGTCCACACTCTTCCAATAAAAATTCCTGCCATGAGGACGCCAATACAAACAATACTTTGTATAAAACGTGTTTTTTTGTGTGAATCAAACATATAAAAAAATAAAGCCAAGTGAGGAAAAAAATCAAAAACGTATTAATCGTCAATGCGCTGAATAACAGCGCCTACTTTTTGCAATCGACCAAGTAAATCGTCGTATGCACGCTCAAGAGGATAACAATTTCGTAATACGGATGTTCCTTTGGCTGCCAACATGGCAATAAAAATTGCCATACCAGGACGAATAGCTGGTGGACAATTCATTTCAGCCGCCATCAATGTGGCTGGACCTTCGACAAGGGCACGGTGCGGATCAAGTAATAATACATTGACCCCGAGCTTCTGCAATTCAAGGTAATATACCGCACGATTTTCATAACACCAATCATGAACCAATGTTTTCCCTTTTGCTTGTGTTAGTATTGGTAAAAATAAAGGAACATTATCAATGTTTAAACCAGGAAATGGTCGACCGTACAATTTATCAGGCAAAGCCGTAAGAGATGATGGGATAATTTTAATATCTGCCAATTTCAATCGTCCATTTTTTGATATACGTTCATTAATAAGACGATATTTTTGTCCCATCACTTTCAATTTTAATAATTCTAATTCCAAAAATTCCAATGGACAATGTTTAATTGTAAGCGAAGATTTGGTTGCGATAGCAAGTGAAATCCATGCCATAGCATTGACTGGATCAGGACTAATAAAATATTCACCGACAGATTTCAGTGATTTTACCCCAGTAATACGCAACGTTGTTGTACCTACACCTTCAATTTTTGCACCGGCTAATTGCAAAAAATAACATACATCCTGCACCATATAATTTGCCGACGCCATTTTGATCGTCGTAACACCAGGAGCCAATACAGCAGCCATAATGGCATTTTCTGTAGCAGTATCCCCTGATTCATACATGACGATATGTGCAGCATGTAATTTCTTGGTGGCAACTTTGTAATATTGTTCTTTTGACTCAATATTCACCCCCAACTCCTGAAGGGCAAGCAAATGAGGAAGAACGGTTCTTTCTCCCAGCTTACATCCACCAGAATGATACAACTTATATGATGATTCGCGTGCAGCAAGCGCACCCATGAGCAATAAAGAAGCGCGTGTCACTTCACATGCAGTGCGATTTATTTTTTTCATTGACAAGGGTCCACGTGTATCAAGATGCAATGTTGTTTCGTCTTTCCATGTATATTTTATACCAATACTTTCGAGTATTTCGAGCATTCTGCCTACTTCCTCCACCCGTGTCATATCTTTCAAAACGGATGTTCCTTTAATAAGCAAAGCTGCACATAATACAGCGATAGGTGCGTTCTTTCCACTACTTGTTTCGATCGATCCACGGAGCGTCTTTCCGCCCTCAATAACAAAGGTGCTCATAAGGTTGATTTTTGCCTAAAAATACAGTATGATTATAAAGGTTTTACCCCAAGAAAGCAAATAAAAAAATGCCTTATGGCTTATCCCCACACTCGGCTTACTCGGCGTATGCGCATCGCGATTATGATGAGCCTTATTGTACTTTTTTTTATTATCTCGCCACTTGTACTTCTCTACACCGCAGGATACCGCTATGACCTAAAAACACACCAGCTTCAAGAAACCGGTGTGATCAGTATTGATATTGAACCAAGAGACGCTACGGTGATGTTAAATAATGTCGCGATTAATAAACGCATGCCGCTTCGCCTAGCCAATCGAGCTCCTGGCCGATATATGCTCACTATCTCCAAGCCAGGTTACCATACACTTCAAAAAGATATTGACGTGGGGAGCAAACAAACGACATATATCCGAAATGTTCCTTTGTTTAAAGACACACTACCGACACGTGTGTTTGATGAAGATACAGATGCGTCAACAAAAATTCGCATTTCATCGGATGGACGGTACGCAACACGTATATCACAAGAAGGTCCAAAATTATATCGAGCAACCATCACGGATCTCGATACGATGGCCACCACGACATCCTTCACCATACCAGCTGATTCAATATCGCATACGGAATGGAGCCCAACTACCGCACAAGGAATGGTCCTTTCGTTGCTTGATACCGTGTACACCTACCATTTCTTTGATGCTACCAAGCGAACAGACGCTGTCACATACGCAGCCAACGACATTTCTCAACCATCTTATCAATGGCATGGGACAAAAAATACATCACAACTTCTTATTAAAAATGGTGAACAAATTATTACTTTGTCCACGAATGGAGTTGTTCCAAAAACGACACTCGTTTTTCCCGTATGGCATATTGACCAACAAGAATCGATATGGGAATTTGATATTACTACCCACATCTTACAACACCGAGATGGACAGCAGATACTCGATACATGGAAATTATCTGAGTCACTTGTCGATATTTTTTCTGTAGAAGATAAAAAAATGATTGGGCGAACATCACGTGGTATTGCCATTATTACATTACTCGATGAGGAAACTACTATTGAACAGCTACCGACAGAAATGATTAAATATAATCCAAAAAGAAATGAGTGGATTACTTGGTCCAGTTCAGAAATTTGGCGTATTACTGAAGGAAAGTCAACACTCCTTACTCGCCTCGGTCTTCCTATCCAACATATCTATCCTATGGACGACTTCGGTACTCTCCTGGTTGATACCGGAGAAAAACTGTTTGGCTTCCACCCTCAATTTTTTTCCATACAACCACTCTTCGAACGTGGTACGGTTGACACCCAGGGCGTCAATCTAAAAAAACGAACCATCTATCTCATCGGCAAGGTAGGAAATGGAACTAATTTATTCGAACTATCGTACTAAAGAACACGAAACGCTTTGATTAACATACGAACTACGAAAAATACGAAAATACGAAATTGAAATACAAAGATAAAAATACCCCTCACATCAGAGGGGTATTTTGTTTCGTAATTTCGTATTTTTCGTAGTTCGTATGTTTTATATTTCGATCACCGTCTTATCCCCCACGATCATTCTGTGTCCGTTGGGTTCTTTCAATCGATGGCGAAAAATAACACTTTTACCAATAAGGCTGTCGTCAATATTTATTTTGCAGTCTACCGTACAATTATCAAGCAAAATAGAATTGGTAATAGAAGCGTGCTGAATTTCATTTCCTTGACCAAGGGTTACATAAGGACCAACCGTACAATCAGCAAGCACACAGTTTTCTCCAATAATGACAGGGCCAATAATCTTCACATTTTCATGAATTTGTGTTCCCCTTCCGACATGCACTGTCCCTGTTACCGAACTTGATGCTGGAATTATAACTGATTCCGGAAGAAGGGATTCTTTCATCATGTCTAATAACAATTTATTGGCAATCAAAAGATCGTTCGGCTTTCCCGTATCTTTCCACCACCCGGTAATCTCTTTATATCCAACCGACTTCCCATTTTTCAAAAAATGAGAATGAATATCAGATATTTCATATTCTCCGCGTGAACTTTTGCCAATTTTATCAAAAGCATCAAAAAACACGCGTGGTCCATATAGATAAATACCAGTAACAGCAAAATTATTTGGTGGATTTTTCGGCTTTTCCCAAACGTCGATTAAACTATTTTCTTTATCAAATACCGGAACACCAAAACGCTGTGGATCTTGCACCTCGGATAAAGCAAGCATGCAATGATAATTTCCCGTATGAAATGTATCCACCATTTCTTTTAGACTCCCGAGTAAAATATTATCTGATAAATAAAACATAAACGGTTCATCACCGATAAACGAACGAGCTTCATTCACCACATGAGCAATTCCCTGCGGCCCACCCGTCTGTTCAAAAAAAGTAATCCGCACACCCCAATGACCTCCATCGCCAATATGTTTCTGTAATTCGGTCTCTCCCGGATTAGTATTAATATAAATATCTGTTACCCCCGCCTCAACCACTTTTTCTATAGCATGAAAAATCATCGGTTTATTTGCGAGGGGTAATAAATGTTTATTCGTCGTAGTGGTAATCGGATGCAACCGTGTCGCCCGTCCACCACCCGTGAGAATCGCTTTTCTTATTTTCATAGATTTTAATATTTCCGAATCTACAAATTTGCCCCAATCTACAGATTCTACCAATCTACGAATTTATATTTGTGGGTTCGTAGAATTCGTACCTGCCTGCCGGTCCGACGTAAGTGCGGACTCCGTATCGCAAGCATCGGAGCAAGGCAGGGGTTAGGAAAGATTTGTAGATTCGGAAAAATTATTCGTAATTACCACCAAATTAACCCTTTTACCACAATCCAATAATATACCTTCATCAATGGATTTCCCACATACAATAATAATGGATCTCGCAAAGATTCTTCTTGAAATTTAATATCGGGTACGGAATATTTCAATAAATATCGATCTGATACACGGCGGATACGCTGAATATAACGACGTTTTTTCATCCACAATTTGATATTCTCCGATTTCATCCAATATTTATACACATTAATACGAATTTCTGTAGATTTATTTTTAATTGCATAAATCCACTGACCAACTTCCATAATAAGGAGCATTGGAAGAAGGAGGAGTAATGTCGGCCATTTAAAAAACATAAGAAGAACACCAAAACGGTTTCTTTCCATCCAATAAAATTTTTGGATACTCCTGCTAAATTGATATTTATGATAAAAAACGGAATCTGTTACCATAATAATTTTGTACCCGACAGCACGCAAACGAAATGCCCATTCGAGATCTTCATGATAGAGGAAAAAATCATGATCCCACATACCAAAATCACGGACAGTTTCCGCACGCACCATCAACCCAGCGCCACTCGCATAGGAAATCTCTTTTATTTTTGGCAAGGTAAGTTCACTAATTTTTTGGCGGTAATCATCACAAAAACCGAAACCGAGATAGTGAAATGAATTTCCTGTCGTATTCACCAATTCCGTTTCTGGATGGAGTAATAATAATGATTGCGCAAGACCAATTTTCTTATCGTTTTCCATCGCATGAATAATCGGTTCAAATGCGTTTGCCGCAATAAATCCATCATTATTATGGAAATAAATATAATCAAATCCATTTTCCAATGCCCACACTACTCCAGCATTATTTCCGCCCGCAAATCCCAAATTTTCTTTTTGCGCAAGTAGGGTCGTATGTGGAATTTCTTTTCCTGAAAACGGCATGACAGTTTCTTCAATATATCGAACCGATGGACCATGTTGTGGGTGTGGATTGTCAACAATAATAAATTCTACCCGATCTTTCGGATACGTCATTTTTTTGAGCGCAGACACCACATCATCCATATACGGTTCACAATGGAATGAGAGGTAAACGACCGCAATTTTAGGATAATTTTCCATAATAGCTATAATTACCTCGCCATTTCCACAGATACTGTAACCAGCTCTTCATATGGATACGGGCAAGCTTATTTTTGAATAACGCTTTAAATATTCCAGGAACCTTGGCAGAGTCTCTCGCATGCCGATGGAGAATCACTATATCATGGACATAATACACCGGGAAACCTGTTTCCCACATAGTGTGGCACCAGTCACAATCTTCAAGATACATAAAATATCTCTCGTCAAACCAGCCCAATTTATCTACCACTTCTTTTCTCACTACCATTGCAGCACCGAGCACCCAATCAACCGGTCGTGTACTATTATGATCAAAATCTTTCATGAGGAGACGATCGGTAAATCGTCTTACCCATGCATATTTCATATCCCAATTAATCTGTTTTAGTGGTTTTATAGCAATAGACAGAAAATCAAACCGATAGCAGGAGTATTGAAGCGAACCGTCCATATTCAATAATTTAGGACCAACACAGCCGATTTTTGGATGATCATCCATGTATTTCACCAGCCGCTCAATAGTTCTCGAATTTTCTGGAATAATCGTATCACGATTTAAAGCAAAATAATACCGCGCTTCGCATGATTGAAACCCAACTGTATTCCCTCGGCCAAATCCAATATTTCCCCCACTGTTCACATAGGTGACCATAGGAAATTGTTTTACTATGTCTTCTTGGATTTTGTCTTTATTTTCAGAATTATCAGCGACGGTAATTTGAACGGTATACGGACAGTTCGCAATATCCTTCACAAGCGAATCAATTGCTTGTAGGATATCATCTTTGCACAGATAATTGAGAAATACGATATTGATATCTTTCATACTACTTTCCTTTGATTTTCATCCACACATGGCTGAAAAATGTAATAATACCCAGTATCAATAACAGCCAATTTATTCCAAGCCAGATATACCATCCAAATCCCGGCCATTTCATTTTTGCCCAATAACCAAGAAATAAAAAGAAAATAACTACCACGACAAATACAAGAGATGAAACAATATAGTCCCATCGCTCGCCAGACGTCGCATGATAAAAGGATTGTGAATTTTTACTGTCCTTCTGCAGTGACCCTTGAAAGACAGAACCGATTTTATCGAGCATACCAAGAACGGATATATTTCCAATTTACTTTTTTCTGTATCTTAATCACCTTACGTTTTTTATATAATTCTTTTCGTAATTTCCACATCTCCAGCAGTCCTTTCAGAATCTTTTGATCAAATAAAAGGTACCACGCGAACTTCTTTAGTTCATACCATAATATCCAAGGAAAATCAAGGGTAATATTACGCCAATCCTCATTTTTATAAATAGTCATGAGGTGGTTTTTATAACTATGGTATTTTACCCATTCGGACTGTAACTTCTTATTTTTTCCAGCAGTGACATCGTCAAGTTGTTTTGGACGAGCTGCGGAACGATCATGATGAGCCACGGCATCTGTCAGGATAAAGGCAGAAAATCCTGCTCCACGCAAACGAAACGCAAGATCAACATCTTCTTTATAGGCATGATAACTCGCATCAAAAAATGTCCCATCTGGCAATTCAACCTGTTTCAATGCGCTGCGGCGTAATAATGGAAATGCTCCGGATACACCAAATACTTCAACAGCCTCAGTATTACCGATTTTCTGCTGCACTTCTTTCCATTCCTGTTGTGCATATTTTTCAATCACGCGACGATTGCGCCAAATCTCAAGACCAAATGAATCGACGTACGAAGAAAAACTCTTCTCAAGTCCTACTCTTTCAATATCCTGAAAATCCCATCGCATCAACCGTGGCGAGACCGCAGCAACACCAGGATGCGCTTCCATGTACCCTGCCAATTTTTCTAATACATGAGACTCAAGATACATGTCCTGATTCAATGGCAAAATATATGGCGTATTTGTGCCGGCATATAATTTATTATGACCACCAGCAAAACCAATATTTTCTTTTAATTTAATAAAACGATGTTCAAAGGGAAAATTAACCAGTTCTCGCTCAATTCGCTCCACTGTCCCATCTTGAGAATTATTGTCTAAAATAATAAGCTGCCAATCGGTATAGGTTTGTTTGCGAAGTGAATCAAAAAGATGCGGAATATATTTCGCTCCGTTCCAGCTAACAAGATGTACTGATATTTTTTTCATATGGTACAGAACACCCACCTTCGCCAAGGCTACGGCGGGCAAGGCAGAATTATCTTTTTATTTCTTAAACGTTTTATCATTAATCCAGGCTGCGGCAATTACTCCAGGGCGAAGTATTGCTATCCATATCCATTTATACCAAGGTTCCCATTTTTTATAGTACGTCAGCATGCTTTTGGTAATTTGCTTTTGTTTCCACAAGGTATCACGCTTTTTAAAACTTTGTCCAATATAATCCACACAGGCAATCAACGGCGTATGTACTACTTTATACCCCAACCGTTTTGCTTCGCGACAAATATCAACGTCTTCATACCAAATATAATATCGCTCATCCCAAGCCGTTTTGAGTTTATTTACAAAATCTCGACGCACAAGCATAAATGAACCGCGTACGGAATCAACTTCTTGTTCCTTATCCGCATCAAACCCTTTCAACATGTACCCATCCATAATATGAGGAAACACATGCGGAATTTTTAATAACAAGGCAATCTGCTCCCACAATCGCGGCAACCGGCGCGGCGTTGCGTCTACATTCAAATTTCCATGTTCATCAACCAGTTTCGGGCTCACAATACCGACGCCTGGACGCTGTTTCATCCATGCCACAATACTATCAAGACTCTCCGGTTCAACACGCATATCCGGATTTAAAAATAACAAATAATCACCTTTTGCAATCGCAACCCCTTGATTATTTGCCGCACTAAATCCTTTATTTTCACTATTAGCAATAACAGTGACGAAGGGATAATTTTTTTGTATAAAAACAGGCGTCTCATCCAGTGATGCATTATCAATAACAATCTCTTCGTAAGAAATATTTTTACAACCAGCTTTAACAGACTCAATCTGGGTGCCGATGAGGTCTTTTGAATTCCAGGTTACGGTGATGACGCTCAGATCCATATCTTATACACGATTATAATCATCAGAAAAACGAACAATATCATCTTCACCAAAATAGGTTCCTGTTTGTACTTCAATAAACACCACCTCATCATTACTCTTATTTGCAATACGATGTTTTGTCTCAACAGGAAAATCAACAGTCTCCCCTGCTTTTACAACACGTTCAATATCATTAATTGTCACCACCGCTTCTCCTTTGACAAAATACCAGTGCTCCGCACGTTTATGGTGTAATTGGTAACTTAAACGTTGCCCCGGCTTAACAAGTAACTCCTTTACTTTGTATTCTGGCGTATCAAGTAAAATTTTAAACCACCCCCAAGGACGTTCTTCAATATAATACTCTATTGCCATATAATGAAGGTTAAAACTACCCCTTAATAGTACCTGAACGTCTATACAAAATCAAGAAAAACCCCAAGGTAAGCCAAAACAAAAAAACCAGTCCTGAGACTGATTCTTTTGGTTTTCCTCGAGCTCCTCCACGACTCAAGGATTACCCCCTTTGCATATTATTACGAAAAACCGTGTAGTCATGCGGTGACATCCGACAAAACCAACCCGAATTTTTCAGATCAGCATCAGTGAACGTTTGCACCCTCCCCTGGTTCCTCTGCTTAAGCCCCACCGACTTGGTGAAGTAGGAGAACCACAAACCTGGAGGAATGTAGAGCACATGGCCGTAGGCAAGGGAAACGCGTTCTGTCTTCAGACCATCCGACAAATCAACTTCAATGACACCTCCCCGGCACACCATGACCTGGCGCGCCTGAAACGCAAAACCGTATCCGTACTTTATCTGCGAAACCAGATCTTCTTCCCACACCTGAAGAATACTGACAGGATCACCTTCCGGAATCCAGAAGCACTCTTCTCCTTTGAGAAATTCAACCGATGTTGGCAGATAGTACTTCCTCGCACCTCCAACGAGATGCTGAATATGTCGAGCACGTAAGAGCCATTCGAGCATCGTTCACCTCCTAATCAAGAGAATGACAGATAAGAGTATTTCTGTCAATGATATACAAACAAAAAAAGTCCTCGGGTGAGAACTGTTTTTGTCGGGGCCCCGGATTTGCGCGCAGCAAATCCTGAGGCACCCTCTCTTATCCGCCGTAGCTTCTCAGCAAAGGCGGACCCGCCGCCAACCAACCGATCTGAATCGGGAGGAGGGAGGACTTTAGTGCGAACAGAACGCCTGCTCACGCGCGGTTGAAGGAAGCCAAATAGGTCTGGAAGCTTTCAGCATACGTCTCCCGGTCGTAGGATCGATCGGACAGAACCGAGAGCGAGGAACCGGCCTCGAGCGAACGCACCCTGTGCCACACCCGAGTCGGGATGTAGAGCATGTCCCCAGGCTTGAGCTGAAGACAAGACGGCACTGGGTTGTTGTAGAAAATTTCGACCTCGACTTTGCCAGAGCGACAGACGAAAAGTTCTTCCCCTTCGACGTGGGCGTGGTCAGCGTACCACCTCCCCACTTCCACCGGCTTCCACAAGTAGTAACGCCGGAAGAGATCCATGGAAGCGCCTTCCCGCACCAAAAGCGAACGGTCAATCGCGAACATGTGCTGCTGCCCCAGCACAGGCGTGAACAACCGCACCTTCCCAAACAAAAGAGAGGAACTCCTCACTTGATTGATCGAGTGTGGCAAGCCAAAGTGATTCAACAAAACCACATCTTTCACACTATCCCAGGCGCACATGGCGCCCTTGGGCACGAAGAGCGCTTCACCAGGGACGAGTGTTTCCTCTACGGGGTTTGTTGCTCCAACCAGGATCAGGATACGGACTATTCCGGTTTCGCAAATGATGATCTCCGGCCCAAAGCACTTCGTGTACGAAGTATCTACGAGCGAATTCCTCACGACCATATGGTCGAACACTGGCATCAGATCACCACATGGGGTCTTGCTGAGGTCTGCCACGATGAGGTGGGCCGGACACGGAAGCCGAAACTTGGCAGCACCATTTGAGTAGACCTTGGCGTCGATGGTGTCAGTGGTCACGATGAGTTTGGATTCGGTCGACATGGAAAATACCTCGAAAGAACGTCCGATTACGGCTCGGAGATGCCGGTCCACAGGATTTGTGGAATAGCTCACTATAGTGTTTTTAGGCACGTTTGTCAAGGGATAAAAACAAAAAAAGTCCTGTTCAAGAACTTCTTTTGTTTGGCCCCCGGATCCATCTTACGACGAATCTTTGGGGGCCTCGTGTGTGAGTGCCATCCTCCGCGAGGAAGACGACGCTACGGATGTGAACCACGGTCAGTCATCGACCGTGGGATGAAGGAAACCGCCCTACCTATTGGTCGGTGTTCCTCATCATCTCGATGCACATGACCTGGAGCATGGCGGGGCTGAGACGCCGCTCCTGAGCCATCTTGTACAGCTCGCCAGCCTTCATCCATCGCAGCGTCTTGTGGGAATCCACGACCACCGAGATGATCTCGGACGTAGTCGACGCCGAGATGGCGAGATGGTGGACACCCTGATCGTGACGGTACCAGTGCTGTTCGACCGCCTGGGCCGGGATGTGCAACTGGTACTGGCCAGCGGCGACCACAACGAAGGACTTCTTCTGCGTGAGCGCCGTACCGAGGTCACCGTCAGCCTCGCCGGTCGGGAAATAGAACTCGCCCTGATCCGTCGTGACGACGAGGACGAGATACTGCTCCCCCTTGCTGCGGAGCAGCACCTGGGGACGGGAGGGTTCGGGGATGCCGAGCCAGCCGGTCTTGGGCTGCTGCGGGAGAGGGTTGCTGCGAACGGACGGCCCGGTGGCCGGTCCGACAGAATCGTGCGTTTTGTCGACGAGCATGAGATTTGCCTCTGTGTCTGACGTGGTTACACCTGTTAAAGGCTCAAGGC
>CAYGHM010000016.1:15495-21435 GCA_964349825.1 uncultured Gammaproteobacteria bacterium | reverse complement strand
TATCAGCGCAAAGTTCGTGATATGACAAGTGGATTGTATTAATATTGACGAAGCCCCTGATTCTTAATGAATACAGGGGCTTATATGTCCTCCTCATTTTTTGCACGGGTAATGTACATCACTCCAGTGCGGCTCATGGTGTAGTAGATCATGCGATAGCGCAGCGATGCCACCTTGTAGGTCCCCGAAATGACGAATTCACCCCATCCTGTCGCCTCCAAAGGGACATGAATGTACATGAAATCGTATACTCCCGACCTGCTCGAGAGGATCGTGAACCGGGACGGCTGGTTCATGCGCGCGTTTCGAGCCAATTCAGCATTGTCTGGCCCTGACATGACATACAAGGTGATGAGAGATTCTTGCTGAGACATTCGACCTCCTCGTTGGCAGTTTTCTTGTATCATTTTTTATTACTCTGGTCAACTTGCGGGATAGAGAAAAATAAGTATAATAGGAGTATTAAATTTTCTCCGATAGTTATGAATGAACTGTATACCGCATTAAAACAATTTGGTGACGTAAAGTTGAATGTATTGCTTGCAAAAAAAACGACATTCAAAATCGGCGGACCAGCGCAGTACTTTATTACGGTTGATACCGTGGAGAAAGCAGTCGAACTATTGCAGTATCTTGATGGGAATGGCACGCCGTATTTTATTTTTGGCGGAGGAAGTAATATGCTTGCTTCTGATGATGGATTTACCGGAGTGGTCATTCATCTTGCCGATAAACGATATCATGTTGACGGAGAGAATATTACGGTTGCCGCAGGCATGTCGACGGTCGAGATGGCACAAATTTCTATCAAGGAAGGTCTTACTGGATTTGAATGGGGAGTTGGGGTGCCAGGGACTATTGGCGGAGCTGTTCGGGGGAATGCGGGTGCCATGGGATCGGAAATGAGTAAATCAGTTGTTTCAGTCGAAGCATATGTCGATGGGCATGTCGAAACTTTTTCTCATGAGGCGTGTGTATTTAAATATAGAGAAAGTGTATTCAAAGATAATGGCGGTGTCGTATTGCGTCTTACTCTTGGATTAAAAAAAGCAGAAAATGCAAATGGGATGAGAGAGGCATTGTCCTACTTACAATATAGAAATAAAACACAGCCGCAAGGGTTTGCGTCGACTGGATGTATTTTTAAGAATCCAGATCTTGCAGAAAATAAAGAAGTATTATTGCGTCATTTTGACGAGCAGGATGAAAAGATTCAACAATTTTTGAAAGTGGGAAAGATTTCCGCTGGATGGCTCGTGGAGCAGGTTGGTATGAAAGGTGCTCAGGCGGGTCAGGCCAAAGTGAGCGATACCCACGGAAATTTTATTGTGAATCTTGGTGGCGCCACCGCGCATGATGTACACACCCTTATTGAGCAGATTAAAACCAAGGTGTATGATACCTATGGTATCGATATGCATGAAGAAATTGCATTTATTCTTTAGCCCAATGAAGAATGATGAATAGAGAATAAAGAATAGAGAATAGGTCGGAATGGAGTTATAATTCTTCATTCGTTGTTCTTCATTCTGTATTCTTAAATATAAGAAATATGATTATCACACTGCGTGCAACTGGTATGGAACTTACCGAAGCGCTCAAATTGTATACTGATGAAAAGTTTTCTGGACTAGTGAAGTATTTTGATAATATTCAAAAAGCCGAAGTTAATATCGGGATGAGAAGTCATCACCATCAGAAAGGGAAAATTTATTATTGTGAAGTAAACCTTCATATTCCAGGTAAAGTGCTGTGCGTGGAGAAAGATGCGGAAGATTTGTATAAAGCGATTGATAGTGTAAAAGATCATCTTAAAGTTGAGCTGCAGGACGCAAAAGAGCGTATGCGCGATCGTGATAGAGATGGTGTGCGACATCAGAAGGAGTATGTGGAATAATAGAGAGTGTTTCCATTTATAATAAAATCAAGATTATACTTAAAATGCCCTAATACAGGGCGTTTTTTGTTTGTTGAGCCTCTAGACAAGGAGGGGAAAAACTGCTAGACTACCCCCGTTATCCTTATGAATGATATTTATGAGTTTTCTTGAAAAGCTGTTTGGAGACCCGAATATAAAATTACGTAAAACTCTTGAACCGGTGGTAGAACAGGTGAACAGCCTTGAGCCAGCCATGAAAGAATTGTCCGATGAGGCCTTAAAAGCAAAGACTGTTGAATTCAAGGCTCGTCTGGCAAAAGGAGAAAGCCTTGACGATATTCTTCCTGAAGCATTTGCTGTAGTGCGTGAAGCAGGGCGCCGTGTGCAGGGAATGCGTCATTATGATGTACAGTTGATGGGTGGTATGGCACTTCACAGAGGAAAGATTGCCGAAATGCGCACCGGTGAAGGAAAAACACTTGTGGCAACATTACCCGCGTATTTGAATGCACTTGAGGGAAAAGGGGTACATATAGTGACAGTAAATGATTATTTAGCAAAGCGCGATGCGGTATGGATGGCGCATATTTATGATTTTTTGGGATTATCCGTTGGTATTGTACAGAATCTTCGCGTGAGTTATCAGTTTGATAAATCAGTTGTTGCGCCTACGGTAGCTGCGGAAGCAGTGGCAGGTGAAGCAAGTTTTAAAGTTGAAGATGAATTTTTACGTCCAGTTACTCGCCAGGAAGCATATGCCTGCGATATTACGTATGGAACGAATAATGAATTTGGATTTGATTATTTGCGTGACAATATGGTTCAGGGTATTGATGATATGGTTATGCGCCCTGGCAATGAAATGCATTATGCAATTGTCGATGAAATTGATTCTATTTTGATCGATGAAGCACGTACACCACTTATTATTTCCGCCCCAGCAGAAGAAGCAGGGGAACAATATTATCAGTTTGCCAAATTGGTAAAACAATTAGTGGAAAATGAAGACTATAATGTTGATGAAAAAATGCGCAGTGCTGCATTGACGGATAAAGGAATTGAAAGATTTGAAAAATGGCTCGGTGTTGAAAATATTTATGTTGAAGGCGGTATTCGCTCGGTACATCATATTGAACAAGCACTCAAAGCAGAAGTATTGTTTAAGCGTGATAAAGATTATGTCGTCGATGGCGATGAAATCATGATTATTGATGAGTTTACCGGCCGAAAAATGGCTGGACGCCGGTATTCTGAAGGATTGCACCAGGCAATTGAAGCAAAAGAGGGTGTGAAGATTCAGCGTGAAAGCCAGACACTCGCAACAATCACTTTCCAGAACTTATTCCGCATGTACAAAAAACTGTCCGGTATGACAGGTACAGCAGCAACTGAGAAAGAAGAATTTTATAAAATTTATGGTCTTGATGTGTTTGTCTTGCCAACGAATAAGCCAGACAACCGCACTGATCATCCCGATCGTATTTATAAAAATAGAAAAGGAAAATATGCGTCTGTTGTCGAACGCGTGAAAGAATGTCGGGAAAAAGGACAGCCGATTTTGATTGGTACTATTTCTGTTGAAAAAAATGAAGAATTAAGTGCATATCTTGATGCCTATGGCATTCCTCATGAAATTTTGAATGCAAAAAACCATGAGCGTGAAGGTGAAATTATCGCGCAAGCTGGACGTCCGGGTGCTGTTACGCTCGCTACCAATATGGCGGGTCGTGGTGTTGATATTAAACTTGGTGGTAATCCGGTAAATAAAGAAGAAGAGCAGCGAGTATTGGCTGCTGGTGGATTATTTGTCCTTGGAACAGAACGTCACGAATCACGTCGTATAGATAATCAGCTTCGTGGACGTGCTGCGCGTCAGGGTGATCGAGGTGAAACACAATTTTTTGTTTCAACTGATGATGATTTGATGCGTATTTTTGCCGGCGACCGATTGAAGTCTGTCATGGAACGATTGAACGTGCCGGATGATATGCCAATCGAGCAAAGCATGATTACCAAGATGCTTGAAAACGCGCAGAAAAAAGTGGAATCTCATCATTATGATATTCGAAAGCATTTGCTTGAATATGATGATGTATTAAATCGTCACCGCGAAGTTATTTATAAAAAACGTCGTCAAATTTTGGATTTGAATAGAGAAGATGCCGCGATAAAAACAGAAGAATCACAGTCTATCGCAGGGGAAGATAGTGAAGAACAAACTCAAGCTGGAGAAGAAGGTGCAATCTGGAAGGAAGAGCGATTCAATTCGCTTAAAGACATGATTTTGCACATGGTGGAGAATGAAATTGAGGTGGTAGTAAGTACACACACTAATCCGCGTGCGGTTGAAGACGGCGAGACTACGACTGACTGGAATGTAAAAGAAATTTATGAAACAGCCAATGCGATTTTTCCATTAGCCGAAGGAGATCGTGAACAAATTATCACACTTGGCACGCTTGAGGGTGGAAAATTGGATGAAGTAGAAGCACGTGAACGACTCGTATTGTTTTTAATGGATCGTGCGCGAATGGAATACGAAAAGATTGAGAAACAAGTGTACGCTCATGCAGGAAATGATAGTGATGGAAAAAATATTATTGTTTCATTGGAACGGAGTATTTTGCTTCGCTCTGCTGATACACTTTGGGTAGAACATTTGGTCGCTAGTGATCATTTGCGTACAGGTATCGGCCTTCGTGGCTATGGACAGCGTGATCCTCTTGTAGAATATAAGAAAGAAATGTTCTTTTTGTTCAATCAATTGCTTGCAGACATCCAAAAAGAAGTTGTATATTCATTCTTCAAAGTCGGTGTTGGGCTTCAAATTGCACCGTCAATCATGGCAACTGATAAATTAACACTCGAAGGTGCGAAGAAAGAACAGGATTCCAGTGAATCTCCATCATCAAAACAAACGACAGGCAATGACAAATCTCATAAAGATATTGGACGAAACGATCCGTGTTATTGTGGAAGCGGACGTAAATTCAAGAAATGTCATGGCGCGTAATATGGATAATGAAACGTTCGAAAAAGAAATCGCCATGTGCAAGAAGCTTTCGCAAGAAAATGGCGGGAAGTGTAATTGGGGAACGTGCGATACGTGCGGAGTGATTCCTCTTTTGCACAAACTGGCGAAAGGAACGTTTTATGAAAAAGAGGAAGAGGTAAAACAGCTTAAGAGGGATGCATTGCAATAATGGAACGATTGCCAAATTATTTTGGTTTTTGGGGTGGTGGCGCAGAAAATAATGAAACGCCAGAAGAAGCATTACTACGGGAAATCAAAGAGGAATTGGTGTTAGATTTGGATATGGCTTCAGTAATTTTTTTAGTAGGTATGAATTCTTGAGGAGCATTAAATCTACTTATATATTTGAGCCGCATGCAGGTTGGGAAGAAGCGGCAGTAATTGGAGAAGGAGATTATGGCCAATGGTTTACTACTGAAGAAGCCTTGGATTCTGAAAAAATTATTTTTGAAGACAAGGTTGTTATTAACGATCTTGAAAGAACGTTTCTTGGGAAAGCTATTAGATAATCAGATAAGTATGCAAGATCAAGACGTACAAATTCTCAGTAATCAAGAAGGAGAAACCGCCGATAAAATCCTCAAAATTTCAGACAAATTTTTTGATTCGATAGAAGATCCAGAACAAATGCCAGCCACAAAAGAATCTCGGCAAAAATTGCAGCGTTTGCATCCAGATTCTCGTTGGTGCCGCCTGCATAATGGTGAGCCAGTGAGCTGGATTGTTATTATGCCGACGACAAAAGTACTCATGAGACAATTTTTGGATGGAGCAATTAATGAACGTCAATTACTGAACCTTTCCGAACCGCAGAAAATGTATGATGCCCTTTATCTTGCTGTTGCGTTCACTGTTCCAGAAGAGCGCGGTCATGGATATAGCAAGGATTTATTCCGTAGAGCTTTTCAGAGAATCCCACACACAGAAGACGCGGCACTATTTTGCTGGCCGGTGAGTGATGAAGGGAGTGGGCTCGCAGAAAGTTTGGCAAAAGAATTGGGGAAAGAGATTTTTATTAAGAAATAAT
>CAYGHM010000016.1:0-15395 GCA_964349825.1 uncultured Gammaproteobacteria bacterium | reverse complement strand
CCAAACAGTCACAGCTCGACGCCGTTGCCCAAAAAATTTCTCGCTGCCGCACATGTAGAAAAGATAAGATTGGTGTGTCGGTTCCCGGAGAAGGGAATGCTGATGCGGATGTAGTATTTGTTGGTGAAGCACCGGGGAAACAAGAAGCAAAAACGGGCAGGCCATTTATTGGTCCAGCGGGTAAATTATTAAGATCACTGATTAAGGATACAGGATTAAAAGATGAGGAAGTATTTATTACCAGTGTCGTAAAGTATTTACCGGAGTACGTAACGCCAAAAGAGCACGATATTATCCATGGGCGAAAACATTTATTTGAACAGATTGATATTATTAATCCAAAAGTAATTGTATTGCTGGGAAATACGGCCGTCATTGGGGTGCTTGGAGAGAAACTCGCAATTGCCAAAGAACATGGAAAAGTGATTGAAAAAGATGGGCGGCAGTATCTGGTTGCCTATCATCCTGCGGCACCATTATATTCAGGAAGATTGAAAGTGGAAATTGCCAAAGATTTTGCGTTGCTAAAGAAACTTCTGGGTAGTTTAAAAAAATAAGGCTTAATGAGGCCTTTTTTTTATTTTTTCACCCACAACTTATGCGCAAGCACTATATTGACGCTCCACCACATATCGTGTAAGATACGACCACTTGAACTTTTTTACTACGTATGAGAAACACAAATACACAGGCAGCGATTCGGGCAAAGATTCGATGGGGAATAGTCGGTATTTTTGCATTGTTAGTTTTTGGAGGAGCGTTTATTGCGCCAGAAGGTGCAAATAAAGCGATTGATGCCGTGAACAATACTGTCCATCTGGGACTTCCTCGTATTCCGGAAAAGAAGTTTTCTCTTGGCCTTGATTTGCAAGGTGGAGCTCAGCTTGTTTATCAAGCCGACATAAAAAACATTGAGCAAAATAATAAAGCCCAGGCTGTGGAAGGTGTGCGTGATGTTATTGAACGTCGTGTAAACGGACTTGGTGTGAGCGAACCAAATGTACAGACTTCCAAAGTAGGGGATGATTATCGTATTTTGGTTGAACTTCCAGGTATTACTGATGTAAATCAGGCGATTAAGATGATCGGAGAAACACCAATTTTGGAATTTCGTGAACAGAACAATGAACCACCGCGTGAATTGACAGCGGAAGAGAAAAAGGATTTAGAAAAATTTAATGTCGAAGCAAAAAAACGTGCAGACGAAGCATCAAAGAAAATAAAATCTGGTATTTCTTTTGAAGATGTAGTGAAGGAATTTTCTGATGAACAAGAGAGTAAAAACAATGGTGGTTACTTGGCATACGTCACGAAATCTACCGACAAAGATTTGCATGCATGGGCAGAAAAGACCAAAGATGGTGAAGTGAGCAAAGAATTGGTAAAAAGTATTGAAGGATATAATCTTTTGAAGCGTGGAAAAGATCGTGAAAGTACAACAGAAGTGGAAGCAAAACATATTCTTATTTGTTATTTAGGCGCACGTGATTGTGGCGCAACAGTTACCAAAGAAGAAGCGCGTGTTAAAGCAGAAGATTTGTATAATCAGGCAAATGCGGAAAATTTTGAAACATTAGCTCGAGCAAATTCTTCTGATCCATCCGCACAAACAAATGGTGGTAATCTCGGTGTATTTGGCCGAGGTGCAATGGTAAAGACGTTCGAAGATGCCGTTTTTGCTGCTCAGCCGGGACAAATTGTTGGTCCAGTTGAAAGTGAATTCGGATACCATATTATCTATAAAGTTGGCGTGCCAAAAGAATATGAATTGTGGCGCACTCTTATTCGTACCAAGGTTGAAACTGATATTCTTCCTCCCCCAGAGCCATGGAAAGTAACAGGACTATCTGGAAAACAATTACAGCGTACGGAGGTGGTAACTGATCCACAGACCGGTGCTGTTCAGGTGTCCTTGCAATTCAATTCAGAAGGAACTGATCTTTTCCGAAATTTAACAGAAAAACATATTGGCGAGCCTATTGCGATTTTCCTTGATGGTCAACCAATTAGTATCCCAACGGTACAGACAGCAATTCGCGATGGTCGAGCAGTTATTACAGGAAATAATTCATTGACTGAAGCACGGCAACTTTCTACACGATTGAATGCTGGTGCATTGCCAATTCCTGTTGATTTGATTTCTCAACAAACTATCGGAGCAACGCTTGGTGCGGAATCTTTGGAAAAAAGTTTGAAAGCAGGGGTTGCAGCACTTATCCTTGTGATTATTTTCATGATTTTGTACTACCGATTGCCAGGTCTTATCTCTGCAATTGCGCTCAGTGTGTATGTAGTGCTTACCCTTTTTATCTTCAAAGCATTTGGTTTTACCTTAACCTTGTCCGGTATTGCAGGTTTAATCTTATCTATCGCGCTGGCAGTCGATGCAAATGTTCTTATTTTTGAACGATTGAAAGAAGAATTACATGATGGTAAAAGCCTCAAAGCAGCAGTAGAAGAAGGCTTTTTGCGAGCATGGCCATCAATTCGTGATGGAAATCTTTCTACTGCGTTTACTTGTCTTGTATTGATTTGGACTGGAACCAGCTTTGTTAAAGGATTTGCTTTAACCTTGCTTGTAGGTATCATTATCAGTGTATTTTCGGCAATTGTCGTCACCCGTCTCTTCTTACGTTTTGTGGTACCTTGGTTTGGCGAGAAGGGAAACATCTTATTCCTTGGCGCACGCCGTAATTCATAATATTGTATGATTCGCTTTGTAGAAAAAAAAGCAATTTCATTCACCATTTCGGGAATTCTCTTTCTCGCAAGTGTGGTTTTGCTTTTCACTGTTGGATTAAAGCCAAATATTGAATTTACTGGAGGATCACTTATTGAAGTGAATTTCATCGGCAATCGACCAGAAGTTAATGAAATGCAAAGTGTATTGAAGCCACTCAATATGGGTGAGATAGTGGTACAGCCAGTAAATGCGGATAGCCATATTATCAAGACGCGATATATTTCTGAAGAAGAACATCAGACTATTCTCAAAACACTTCGGGAAAAAGTAGGACCAAATTCAAACGATCAGACAAATCATGGTGTTATTGAAAAACGTATTGAAACTATTGGACCTGCTGTAAGTTCTTATTTGAAAGCGCGTGCGTTTAAAGCTGCGGCTTTGGTATTACTCATTATCATTTTGTTTATTGCATATTCTTTCCGAAAAGTATCAAGACCTGTTGCTTCATGGAAATATGGACTTACCGCTGTGGTTGCATTGATTCATGACGTGGTTATTAGTATGGGTGTTTTTGTCCTTTTGGGACGTTATATGGGGGTTGAAGTCGGTATTTCATTTGTGGTAGCCATGCTTACGGTTCTTGGATACTCAGTAAATGATACGATTATTATTTATGACCGTATTCGTGAGAAGTTAATCCGACGGGGAAGTCAGTCTTTTGAAGATACAATTAATGTAGCAATTAATGAGACTCTTAGTCGTTCTTTAATTACGACGCTTATTACGCTCTTGGTATTGTTCGCCCTTTTCTTATTTGGTGGTGAATCTATCAGATTCTTTGCCCTTGCTTTGATTATCGGCGTTTTTTTCGGAGCCTATTCCTCTATCTTTATTGCCGCTCCGCTCCTTGCTACTTTTGATAACTGGAGTCGTCGCCGTTCATAATATCATTCGATAAACCAAAAAAACCCTCCGACTGGAGGGTTTTTGTTTCTTGTGGTATACTCTGATGGTGAATAAAGAATGAGGAATGAAGAATACAGTATTCTCTATTCTCTATTCTCTATTCTCTAAAGTCTATGTCCGACAATGTTCTCAAACATATCATTGCTCTGTTTACCACGCTTGTCCTCGGTATGGCTTTTATTGCTGGGTATGGGTCCGGTCTTCGTGGGTGGTGGTGGGCTGCTTTTGCTTTGATTTTGGTGTACGGACTTATTATTAAGATAATTGATAATTAACCGATATGGTAATTGATGTCGGTATTTTTAGGTTTAATCTCCAACCTTTATTTGATTTTTTTCAGCAGCCAGCGGGAGAAATTATTTTTCAGCTTTTTTTGATTGTAGGCTGGGTACCTTTTGTTGCCATGATGCTGTTCGTTGTAAAAGAGTTTTATGCATCACGACGTCAGGATAAAGCAACGAAAGATTGGAAATGGGTTCTTCTTGCTATCGATATTCCTCCCATGAATGTTCAAACACCTCTTGCTGTAGAGCAGATGTTTGCTCATTTGGGCGGCGCGCTTGGTTCGCCAAGTTTATTAGATAAATTACACGGTGGTTTTAAACAACGCTATTATAGTTTTGAAATTATTAGTATTGAGGGATATATTCAGTTTTTAGTTCGTACTGAAATAGGATTGCGAGATTTGGTGGAAACCGCTATTTATGCGCAGTACTCTGAAGCAGAAATTATCGAAGTAGAAGATTATACCAGTCCTTTTCCCAATGCTTTTCCCAACCCAGACTTTGATATGTGGGCTGCGGATTTTGGATTGGCAGAAAATGATGCATATCCTATTCGTACCTATCGAGAATTTGAACATAATATTTCCAAAGATACTGTTCTAAAAGATCCAATGGGAACATTTTTGGAAAGTTTTAGTCGTATTGGTCCGGGAGAACAGATGTGGTTTCAAATTATTGTTGAACCGACAGATAATTCTTGGAAAGAAAAAGCTATTACCAAAATTAAGGAAGTAATTGGAGATACTAGTGCCAAAAAAAGTAAGAAAACAATTTTTGATGCTCTCTCCGATTCTGCGTTAAAAATTATTGAAACAACTGGAGATAATTTATTTAGCCGTGAAGCTTCTGAGAAAAAGGAGGTAAAGAGAGAAGGACCTGCCAATAATCTTGGTAGTATGACTCCAGGGCAGATGAATATGGTGGAAGACATGGAGAAAAAAATCAGTAAAATCGGTATGAAAACAAAGATGCGTGGTGTGTATGTAGCACGCAAGGAAGTGTTTAAACCAGAACGCGGTGTTCATGCGATGATCGGGGCGATTAATCAGTTTAATATTCCAAGTGAAAATTCTATTGTGCCGACTACTTCAACCGGAAATAATAGCAAAAAAATGCTTCTCATGTCGGCGTTTAAAAAGAGAAAAATGAAGATGGGTGGTAAGCCATTTATTCTGAATATTGAAGAGCTTGCGACCATATGGCATTTCCCAATGTCACATGTGAAGACTCCTCTCGTTCAGAAAGCAGAAGGAAAGCGTTCTGAACCTCCAGCAGGGCTTCCTGTGGGGGCTTTGGTACAACCATGGGATAAACCAGCAATAATTCCTGGATTACTGGCTGAATCTGAAAATACAGGTTATACTACTGATGCGGGGGACATAGATAATGATCAGGAGATGAAATTCGGATAAGATACAAAAAGCGCCGGAAGGTGCTTTTTTGATTGGTAATAGATATCGCCTGCCTGCCGGCAGGGATTTGGCGGATGAGGCGGATTAAGACAGATTTGCTTTCTATACACTTATCTTGATTTTTTTGTCTCGCCATGATATAAAGTAAATTCCTATGTGGATTAATACTATTCTCAATCAAAACAAGACGATTCTGGCGTTGTCTCCTATGGCAGACATGACAGATTCTGCATTTTGTCAGGTGGTCCGGTCAATTGGCGGGGCTGATATTGTGTATCGAGAAATGGTGAGTGCTGAAGCGATTGTCCGGGAAAATGAAAAGACACTCGGCATGACTGACTTTGTAGCTGGAGAACGTCCTATTGTTCAGCAAATTTTTGGATCAGACCCACTTATTATGGCACGTGCTGCTTCTATTGTTATGGAGCATGCCAATCCAGAAGGGATTGATATTAATATGGGTTGTCCTGTATATAAAATTACGAGTAATTTTAACGGGTGTGCGCTCATGAAGGATCCAGATCGCGCAACGGCAATTATTAAAGAAATGAAACAGGCGATCGGCGATACGCCCCTCACGGTAAAAATTCGTCTCGGGTGGAGCAGTCCTGATGATTTTAAAACGTTTATTCCGGTTATCGAAGAAGCAGGAGTTAGTCTTATTACCATGCATGGGCGTACGAAAGCGCAAGGATATAGCGGTGTGAGTGATTGGGCACGAATTGGCGAAGCAAAGAAAATTGCCCGCGTGCCATTTATTGCAAATGGAGACATTCATGAACCACATCAAGTAAAAGAAGCGCTCGACGTGACTGGTGCTGACGGTGTATTGATTGCGCGTGGCGCACTGGGTAATCCTTGGTTTTTCAAACAAGTACTTGATCCGTCTTTTCAGATTTCCATTGATGAGCGTATTCGTGTGGTATTGATGCATGCGCTATTACACGTTGAACAGTATGGCGAAAAAGGAATGACGACATTTAGAAAACATTTGGCCTGGTATTTCAAAACAAGTAGAATGAAGATGGAGATTCATGGCATTAAAGAATTCAGAATGAAATTAATGCAGGTTTCTACATATACACAACTGGAAGAGTTGATGAAAGAGTTGAAGGTAATGGCGCAGGAAGTTACAACGACAATATAACACGAGAAAATAAAACAACGCCAGTAAATGGTGTTGTTTTATGCTTCTGCTGAATCGAGATAAGTATCTAAACTCAGCAGAAGCGGAGACTGATTACATTTAAAACCATTTCTCCGACCTCCTTATGTTTTGTACAGGCAGTTCTACTGCGGCGGTTTACGAGGTGGTCCGAGGAAGCTGAGCGACGCAAGGCCATTTTTTAGATTCCAATACATTCGCCACAGTTTTACCAACGTAAGCACTCCTACTGCTATTGCTACGGTGCACAGGCCGATAATCCACCACATATTTTGTTCCCCCTTAAAAAATTCCTGGCACAAAAGAATGGATACGCTCTTTTCTAACAGGAAAATATGAAATAGATTCATGGAGGAGTATAGTATAAATTACTTTGTTTATTAAGTCCATTTTGTTGTATTTTTGGCTACATAAAGCAAAAATCTGCCTTTGTCGGCAGATACTGTCAGAAGGATAAAATCTATTATATTATTTGTTTTTAGCGCACAATACCGCATTCCATAATAAGTGCGATACCGTAATTGGTCCGACACCGCCTGGAGTAGGGGTAACAGTGGCGCCTTTTTTAGAAATATTTTGCCAATCAGTATCGCCATGTACTTTTTTTTGTTCATCAAACCAAATCCCCGTATCAATGACAATGGCATCAGGGCGAACCATGTCGGCAGTCACTATATGTGGCTTACCAACACCGGTAATAATAATATCTGCGTCAAGACATTTTTCTTTTAAATTTTTTGTGTAAATAGTACAGGTAGTAACAGTTGCTTCTTTATTCATCATCATGATTGATAGTGGTTTTCCTACCAACATGCCTGCACCAACAATGCATACTTGTTTTCCTTTGAGATCAATCTGCATATCATCAAAAATATGCATGACAGCACCGGCGGTCGGGGGAGTAAGACTATTTGTTTTCATGACGAGCCGGCCGAGATTCGTATTGGTCAAACACTCTACATCAAGTTCTGGTTTCACCGCATTTAGTACTTCTGTCGTAAAGAGTGGCTCTGGAAGAGGAAGTTGAATGATAAGTCCGGACAAACGTGGATCTTGTTGCAACTGATCAATATTGGCAATAATTATTTCCTTATCAATATCTTTAGGTAATGTTACCAAAGTAAAATCGATGCCAATTTTTTCTGCCGCACGTTTTTTCATGTCAACGTATTTTTTTGACGGCATATCATTGCCAACTAAAACAACCGCCAGTTTCGGTACAATGCCCAATGCTTTGAGCGCTATAACTTCTTTGGCGGTTTTCTGTTCTAGTTTCTTTGCGATGTGATGGCCGTCAATCAACATGATCGTTGATATTATCGGTAACTTACTGATGAGATGGTTTTACCCTGTGTCTTTGCATGCTTTCGTTTTGCAACTTTTTTCTTCTTGTACATAAAAATAAACAATAATTTTCCTAAACGAATTATATAAACTTGTTCGGGGACCTGGATTCGAACCAAGATACCCAGGACCAGAACCTGGAGTCCTACCGTTAGACGATCCCCGACTGTGTTCGCCATAGCTTCTAAGCGAAGGCGAAATGCTAGTTTACTAGTTATTGGTTGGCTAGTTTTCTAGTTGGAAAATCAATTTCCAATGACCAATTTCCAGCGATGTGTATCATTGGAAGGTGATCATTGAAGATCGAATATATTATTCTATATTGGCGCCATTTTTGAGATTATTGAAAAAACGCTCACTAACCGTTTTTATATTTTGCCATTTCCAACCGCGTTTTATAAAGACTGCTTCATTCGTGACCAGACGTTTTGTTTTATTAATAAGAAGATACACCGCTGGATTCACTGCTGTTTTGATAAGTGAATTATTTGCCAGCTTCGTTTCGTTCAAGAGAGGGGAATAGCCACTGCTTACCTCCTGTCCATCAGAAAATCCATCGCCATCAGTATCTTTTTGAGTTAACGACGTGCCAGTCGCTAATTCTTGTTGTTTGGTCAGGCCATCCTGGTCGCCATCAAGGCTGCTACTTGCGTCGATTATTGCGTTTGTAAAGATCGCTCTTCGCGCACCTTCCATGATATCGCCAGTTGGGGTGAGATCGTGTATTGCGTTCAGGATTGTACCATATGGATAGCGAAAGTCAAGACCGACCTGGGTTCCCGGTTCTTGTGTGATAAATTCTTGTTTTTCATCATCATAACCGGAAATGACGAGGACATGATAACGCGGGCCGCCATTGCGGAAGCGGGGGTTGTGAAGATCTTTTCCAGACACAGGAATAATGACGGGCTGAGCAAGGTCTACCTGTTCTTTTATTTGTTCCAGTGTCGGATCTGAAACGATGACCACTTCGTAAGGTAAAAATTTATTGATAAGGTCGGCCATTTTTTCTGTTGATTCATCCAGACTTTTTCCATAGGTTTTATTTTTGATATCAAAAATATGGAGTAAAAGTTTTTTTGCTTTTGCCTTATCAAGTTTTTGGTGTTGATAATATTGATCCACCATAAGGATGGATGCTTCTTCACAAAAGTCTTGCCATGGCTGCACCCATCGTCCGTCTGGTGCTTGCGAGGTAAACGGCATGGGAATACTTTTTGCAGCAACAACATCTGGTAGGCATGTGAGCCCGATGATTGATAGTGAACAGAGTATTGTTGCCCGTGTGTATAATTTCATATGCCCTATATTAGCATAAAAAGCGGAAATAAAAAAGCGGCTGCACTATACATGCGCCGCTTTTGTTCATATAACTTTTTTATTCAACCACCTCACCGCCAACCAATGATGCCAAATCATTCAATTCATCTTTTTTTTCTTCTTTTGATGCTATTAGAATAACATTGAGCTGTACTTTTGTTGCTATAATATCGGAAAGTATTTTTTGTACAGGTTCTCGACATTTCGGATCCATCAGTTTATCTTGGTGAAAAGAATAGGGGACAGAGAGGGTAATCATGTTTTTTTCCACACTTATAACGTCTGCCATTTTTAAAATAAATACGAGTGATGGGCTGTATTTTTCAACAGCAGCCATAAATGGTGTCCATACTTTTTCTATGTCATGCTTTGATATTGTTTTTTGTTCCGCACTGTCTGCTGGCGGGGCATCGTCTTGTGCCTCTGCGGTTTCGACTGGTTCAATGATATTTTCTGGTTGAACGAGTGGAATTTCAGTTATTGGTTCAGGGGTAATTTTTGGTTTGTCGATTATTTTTTTTATTGGCTGAACGGGTTGAATCGGATCTGACGTCGGAGTAACCTTGGCGGGAGAAGGTTTTGGTGTTGGAGTAGGAAGGTCTGTCGTTGACTGATTTGTATCGCACCATTCTATAATTGCCAATTCGAGTGGTAATTGTGGTAATGCCGCTGATTTAATTTCGTATCGTCTTTTTGATAAAAGATCAATTATTTTCACTATTTCTTTTCCTGTGCAGTTTTTCCCTAATTGTGTGAGTGTTGTAACAGTTTCCTGACCGAGCTCTATAGTTGATGTTTTGTGTGCTGGATCAGCTTGGAGGATCATGATGTGGCGGAGCATGTCGATAATATCATCGGCAACACTCACGAGATCATTATGGTCAGCAATAATTGTATCAAGTGTACGGAGAGATGTTTGGGCATTTTTTTTGAGTAGTGCCTCGAGAAAAGCGAGTATTTGTTCTTTGTTTGCTGTTGGCAGCACAAGCATGGCAATCTCCTGGCTAATTTTTTTAGTTCCGAGTGCCATTAATTGATCGAGAAGGCTCATCCCGTCGCGCACACACCCATCGCTTTTCAGTATAATTCTATCAACGACACTTTCGTCAATTTCATAGTCTTCTTTTTTGGCTACAGAAAGAATATGAGCTTTCATGAGTTCATACGGCACGCGTTTAAATTGAAAGCGTTGGCAGCGGGAGATAATTGTGTCGGGAATTTTTTGCAATTCGGTGGTTGCAAGAATAAACATGATGTGGGACGGTGGTTCCTCCATGATTTTGAGCAAGGCATTGAATGCGCTTGTAGAAAGCATGTGGACCTCATCAATGATGAAGATTTTGTATTTCGATTTTGTTGGGCGGAATTGCGCATTATCAATAATATTGGTGCGGACATTATCTACACCTGTATTGCTTGCCGCATCAATTTCGATAACGTCGATAGAATTGCCAGCAGTAATTTCCTGACATGATGTGCAGGTATTACACGGGTTTGATTCACCGTCTTTTCTATTGGTACAATTTACCGCTTTGGATAGAATGCGAGCTGTGGTTGTTTTTCCCACACCGCGCGGGCCAGAGAATAAATAGGCATGTGCAATTTTTCCTGAGGCAACCTGGTTTGAAAGAGTTTGTACGATGTATTCCTGTCCTATCAGTTCTTCGTAGTCTTGGGGACGGTGGACGTGGTAAAGTGCCATAGAGAGATGTATAAAATGTTCAATTTTTAATTTCCAATTTCCTGTGAAAGGGGGTTAAAAAACTATCATTTTTAGTTAGTGTCTTCATGATTATAACGGACTTTTCTCACTCCGTAAATGCCCCTATACCCATGGCCTATTGCGCTTTTCTAGGGTGGGTGCTATAATAATCTCAAATTAATTATTTCTTAATTTGAGATTATGCCAAGAAAAGCAAATCCAGCGCTTCTCCGTCCTCTCGCTTTATCAGCAGAGTTGGAAGCGGTTGTCGGTAAAGGGCCAATGCCACGTTCTGAAGTGGTAAAGAAATTATGGCTTTATATCAAGAAGAACAATCTTCAGAATGAAAAGAACAAGCGAAATATTTTTGCTGACGACAAATTGATGCCACTCTTTGGCAAGAAAGAAGTAAATATGTTTGAAATGACGAAACTCGTTTCAACTCATATCGGCAAATAATACATTCAAACATAAAACACCCATCGATTAAATCGATGGGTGTTTTTTTATTTCTAAAAAAGAAGAAAATTATTTATGCATGATATTTTCAATCGCGCCCCAGGTGCATGGAATATCTTCCGCAACTAGGATAACTGCCTCGTCTCCCACATTTCCTTTGTAAAAGGTAACTGATGCCTTGAGTACTTTATAGAGTTTTCCGTCCGAGAAAACACCCCATTGGTTGAGCTCTTGGTCCAGTACCATTTCACCTACCAGTCGTTTGCGATTGATTGGTTTTACCTGTTTATAGATAAATGATCCGTGAGACGTAATTGTGAGCTTCATACGGTCCCCCTCAACGAGTTTTGACTTACTTGCGTAGTTTGGTGGAATTGTATAGATACCACCGTCGTCTCCAATCATTTTTTCACCATCAAATATGCCTTCTAATGTACGTTGTTGATCGTCTGAAGGCGTGTATGCTGGTTCAGCAAGAAAAGAAGTGTTGGTTGCGTATGTAGACGGGTTTTTATTGGTTTTGAGGATATCTAGGATACTGTCAATTTGTGTTTTGAGGGACAGAAGGGAAGTTCGCAATTTCGCCATGTCAGCAGGATTGAGTTCCGAAGGGGAATCAATCGAAGGAAGTGCAAGCGATTCCGATGGGGTGTCAGAGACAACCGAGGAAGGCTCGGGGGTCAGTGACATGGTGGTTGAGGTAATATCATCATCAAGCGGGTTGAATAAGAGATCGTCCATATGTTTATATTTATGTTGGATCATGCCCTGGCATGATCTCGTACGTATTGGACCATGCAAGGGCATGGTCTTACTAAATTATTATTAGAGAGTTGCTTCAGCCGCAGCGGTGTTTGACGATAAGTCTGTCGATCCTAGTTTTGTTCGTTCCATTATTTCACTTTCTACCATATCACGGTCTCTGCCAAATTTCAAACGTGAGAGTTGTTTGATGGCAGCGCCAAGTTCTCTATTACCTTTTATGTTTGGATATCCTGCCATACAGAACGGTTTACTGCCTTTTCCGTCAATTAATATCTTTGTGTAATAAGAAAATGGGGGTGGGTTCAAAAGGTCGTAGGATCCAAATGTTGGCGCAAACTCTTTGGCTAAGATTTCGGAATCTTCTGGGCCAATACGACCAACACACATCGTGCCGACGTTTCCTAATACCGCATCGCGGACATCGGACCGTCCCTTATCGTCTGTCAATTGCCCCATATATTGGTGGCCGATAGTAAGATCCAATCGATATTTACGTGCCTCAGATAAAATGGTTGAAATAGAATCAGTAATAAAGTTTTGGAACTCGTCGATATATAGATAAAAATCTTGACGATCTTCTTCTGCCATATCAGCGCGGCCCATGGCTGCCATCTGGAGTTTTGCCACGATAATAAGACCAATCAGTTTTGAATTTACTTCACCTGTTTTTCCTTTGGCAAGATTGACGAGAAGGATTTTTTTCTTATCCATAATATCTCGGAAATCAAAGCCTGATTTTTGTTGTCCCATGATGTTGCGCATCATTTCGTTTCCGACAAATCGACCTACCTTGGATACTAAATATCCAAGCATTTCTGATTTATGAAAGTCGCTCGTTTTTGCCATTTCTTTTTCCCAAAACGCGCGGACAACAGGGTCTTTTAATTTTTTCAAATATATTTTGACATAAGAATCATCAGTAAACATGCGTGGAATATCAATAATCGTTCCTGGATTATTAAGATCTGCCATGAGCGTAAGCATAACATTACGCATTTGATGTTCAAACATCGGCCCAATCATTTCTGGCGGGAAAAGCTTATAAAAAATAGCAATCATTTCTTGTACGGCGAAATCTTTTTGATCATCACTTTTCGCTTCGAGCATGTTCAGACCAATTGGCCGTTCCATATCGGATGGATCAAATAAAATAACATCATCTGCTCGTTCTTTTGGTACGTGTGCCAATACATCTTCCACAAGATCACCATGAGGATCAATGACTGCAACACCTTTGCCGGCGATGATATCCTGGATTGCGAGATTGCCGATAAGGACAGATTTTCCACTTCCAGATTTACCGATGACATAGAGGTGTCTTCGGCGATCTGCTTCCTTCATATATACTTCAGTTCGGCTGCTGCGATAATTAACATAGCCAAGATGCAGTCCTTCTGTAGGAAGATTGGATGGAGGAGGGGAGCTACGTCCGGAAAGTAATTTAATGTTTGGAGTTTCGGTTGAATGAAGTGGAAGGTGCCAAAAAGAAGAAAGTTCTTCGGTATTTAACAAAAAATATTTCTGTTCGTTAAAACTGCGGTAAATAAAATCTCGGATAAGGTTTGCTTGATTTTTGGGAATAAAGGCACGTAAACTATTTCCGTAGCGATAAAAATTATACTGCGTTAGTGAATTGATCAGATTATCAAGATGGAGTTGCGCTTTTGTTTCATCATCTGACACGCTTAATAATCGGACTGTGACATCCATGCCACCTTTACTGAGTTTTTCCTCAATACCTTTTAACATGTCTTCTTCCATGGCGGAAAGTTTGTATTCATGTTTTGGGGCATTGCTCTCTGATGTACCAAATGCCATTTCAATACCATCTCGTATTGATTCGAGAATTTTCATGAAATGTGTTTTGTTTGCCACTTGTTCAAATTTTTTCCCTTTGCGTACTTCACGCACGAGTTTAATTCCTTTGCGACGCCATTTTCGATGTGCGCTGCGAACAATAAATTGAATAGCGGCAGTATCATTGTCTTCACGGATCTTTGATAGAGTATTGAGGACACCAGCCATTGGGTCTGAATCCATGGCCTTATAGGTACGAAAAGGAAATGCAGCCTGTCGTTCCGGGCCGAGATAGGCGCCAATAATAGAACTTTTTTCTGAAAAAATATTATAATCCGTCATTTCTTCAATTTGCGCATTGGGAAACTGTGCTTGAATCTGTTGTTCCATAAATGTGCGCATGCGTACAGGCACGTCGATATAAAAATGGATCATCTGTTTATGGACCACCAGTTCAAAGGAAAAATGATCATCTCTTCCGCGGAGCCAATTGATGATGCCGCGCTGTGCGCGAAGACCAGCAACAGAAGAAAAGAATGTTTCGGTTATACCGATTTCTTCTTTTATTTGGTCAAGACGGTCTTCTGCCCCTACTTGACCTCCTTGGCCTTCTGATTTTCTTTCTTTCGGCACCATGACGAGAAGAACGATACGGTTAAATGCTTTGGAAGAGCGGGTTTGTGATCGTAAAATTGTCCGAAGAAGAAAAAGTGCCGTGACAAAAATACCGAGCACGAGAAGTACCATGATAACAAAAAAGAACTGTTCGTTTTCAAAGACAGTGGCTGGTGATTGGGTAAAGGGGGAGGCGGGAGAAACAATCGGCGCAAATTGAAAAAAAGGCAGCATAGATTATGTTATATCTTGCAGTCTAAGCGCAAAAATTTTATCGGATTTAATTTTTGCTTCTTGTTCGGTAAAAAATCGGTTAATACCAGGAATGAGTTTGAGCCATCCAAGAAGCAACTCAAAAATTTTCTTAATTTTTATTTTTGGCTGACTCATGAGGTGTCGGATCTCGATTGCTGTTTGTTCGCCTTTAATTTTGAATTCTTGTTGCTGAACCGGTGTCATTTCACGGAATGCATCAACGAGACCGTCTTCCATAATATGTTCTATTTTTACGGTTAATGGATCGCGGACTTGTGATACCTGATTCGGTACCACTTTTTTTCTCTGCTGTACCTCGGTATTTAGTTTTGCAATATCTTCATCGAGAAAATCATCTTCGCGTTTTTCGGAAGATTTGTGCTGGACTTCAAATGCCTCGTAAGCTGCTGTCTCTTGGGCGTATTCAGAGGGCTCGGTTTGTTGTGGGGATGTTTCTGGAAGGAAAGCAGGGGAAGCTTCTCTCGAAGGAAGGGCGCTTTGTTCAGCGACATTATTTGGAGTGGGCATAGGGTGGTTGATATTCCCGCATAGTATATCAAATACTTCTTAAATAAGCGAGAAAAAACAGGAAAAAATCTTCCTCAAGAGAAGTGGATAAGTATTT